>JBCCLD010000020.1:0-23340 GCA_039027055.1 Bacteroidota bacterium | reverse complement strand
GGGGCTGGGGGGGCGTCCACCCCCACAAACCCCCCCGCGGGGGGGGGGGGGGGGGGGCCCCGCCCCCCCGCTTCGAGGGTCGCCTTACGGGGCGACACGCTTACGGAACTGGAGTCAGCCGCCCTGCTGTTGCTGGACCTGCTCGACGTAGTCGGGGTTCGGGTAGAGCGAGATCTCGACGCGGCGGTTCTCCGGGCTCTCTCCAGGGATGCCTGCAAGCGGCTGGTCCTCCCCCAGTCCGAACGCCTCGAGGCGGTTGACAGAGACGCCCTGGCTGCGGAGGAAGCCCTGTACGGCAGCGGCACGGTCCTCCGAGAGACGCTGGTTCAAGTCGTTTGGCCCGTCCGTCGAAGCGTGGCCGACGATCACGGCGTCGTGGTCGCCGTACTGCTGCATCGAGGCGGCGAGGTCGCGGAGGTCGGCCTGCACCGACGGGCGCAGGGTGGACTGGCCTACGTCAAAGAGCAGCGCGTTGTCGAAGACGAGCTGGATGCCGGCAGCGTTGCCCTCGGCGTCGTAGACCGGCTCGACGGAGGCGCTCTCGAGCTCTTCGTCGAGCTCCTCAGCCTGCTCTTCGATGCGGCTGCCGATGATGGCCCCTGCGGTGCCGCCCACGGCCGCGCCGATGATGGCCCCCTTGGCGGGCGAGCCGCCGATGATCTCGCCGAGGATAGCTCCGGCGACAGCTCCGCCGCCTGCGCCGATGGTGGCGCCCTTGCCGGTGTTGCTCATCGACTCGCAGCCGGTGAGGGCGAACGGGAGCGCCATGAGGAGCGCCAGAAGCGGGAGGAGACGGAGGTTCGTAGTCATGGTCGTTCTCGGAACGTCAGAGAGGTGGGAAAGCGGAGAGCCGTCGCGACAGGACGACCTCTGCGTGGTTGGAGCCTTCAACCGAGTAGCAAGCCGAGCGAGTTCCGGGCCGGGTAACACCTGCATCGATCTCGTGACGATTTCGGGACAATTCCGCAGGCGTTGGGCGTGCGTGCTGCCCACCAAGCTAGACAGCCGTGCGAAGGATGGTAGGCGATGCCCCTGCGGAATGGCCGCCGGGATGCGGTATCCGTACCTTTTCGGCCGTTCGCCCGCCACCGAACCGACACACCTCCTCCGCACACTCGACACGCACCCCATGAAGCTCATCATCCCGATGGCCGGCCGCGGGACCCGGCTCCGCCCGCACACCCATGTCACGCCCAAGCCGCTGCTCCCGGTCGCGGGCACCACGATGGTCGAGCGCATCGTCGACACGTTCGCTGCTACGCTCCCGACGCCGATCACCGAGGCCGTCTTCATCCTCGGCCCCGACTTCGGCGACACCGTCCGCGCGCAGCTCACCGACATCTCCGAGCGCCACGGCATCGTGCCGCATTTCGGCGAGCAGGCCAAGGCCCTCGGCACTGCTCACGCCGTCGCCATGGCCGAGGAGCACCTCGCTGGCGAGTGCATCATCGTCTTCGCCGACACGCTCTTCTACATGGACGAGTCGCCCAGCCTCGACGCCGACGCCGTCCTCTGGGTCAAGCACGTCGACGACCCCAGCCGCTTCGGCGTCGTCGTCAAGAACGAGGCGGGCGAGATCACCGACTTCGTCGAGAAGCCCTCCGAGCCGATCTCGAACGACGCCATCATCGGCATCTACTACATCAAGGAGGGCGCGGCGCTCCAGCGCGAGATCGACTATATCATCGAGCAGAACATCACCGGCCACGGCAGCGAGTACCAGCTCACGGACGCGCTCGACCGGATGCTCAAGAACGGCCAGGTTTTCAAGACGGCCTCCGTCTCCGAATGGCTCGACTGCGGCACGATCCCCGCGATCAAGGACACGTCGAAGGTGATCCTCGACAAGGAGCAGCGCGCCGAGAAGGCCGGCACCGTCGAGGACTGCGTGCTCGTCGAGCCGGTCTACGTCGGCCCCGGCGCTGTCGTGCGCGGCTCGACCGTCGGCCCCTACGTGGCCATCCACCGCGGCGCGGTCGTCGAAGGCTCCGTCGTCAAAAACACCATCGTCTTCGGCGAAGCTCACATCGCGGGCTCGTCCCTCGACGACTCGGTCGTCGGCCACCATGCGCACGTGCACGGCTTCGCCGGCGCCGCCAACATCGGCGACCACAGCACGATCGGGTAGGCGGTGTGTCGGTGGGCAGTGCGTCGGTGGACGGTGTGTCCGTAGGCCGGTAGGCGGATGGACCTGTTGCGCGATGCTTTGCTGCGATGGTGGCCAGCCTACATCCAGGCTCGCCACGTCGCCGCGTGGCGGCGCGACAGCAACGCGGGGATGCTAGCCCTGCGTAAGCTGGCGAGTGCGCGAGGCCCTGACGTGTTGCCTGCCCTCCGGCGTGTGCTCCGCGACCGGTCGGCGCTGCTCGCACTCACAGCGGCGGAACTGCTTCGCCTGCGCGATCCCGGCGAGGCGCTCCTGCGTGAGATCGAGCGCGTGGAGGGGCATTGGCGGCAGGTAGCCTCGGAACGCGACGAGCGGTGGCGGTCCTCCGGGGTCGAGCGCGGGTGGTTCTACAAAGGACGACATGGTCCGGCTCCAAGAACTGAAGGCGGCACTGCGCCGTCAGGGAGCCAACTCATCCATGCTCTGGGGGTGATCGCAACCCAGCACGTGCTTCGAGGGTTAACCTGGCCTACTTCTCACTGCCGAAGCACCGACGGTGCGTTCCCCTCCTGGACAGGAGGGGACAGGGGTGGTAGATCGAGTTTGCCTCCCTGATTGCACGCTCAGAAAAGCCCCGCGACTTTTCGAAGTTGCAGACGTCGGCGGCGCGAGCTTCGGCGTTGCAAACCGGTTCTGAGGCAGTGACGTTCGACCACCCCCAGCCCCTCCCCCGCTATCGCGGGGGCAAGACTCTGTCCAGGAGGGGAGCTACCGCCCTCCGACGAACTGACCCACCGACCCACCGTGCAACTGTACCCCTCCGACGCTGCCGACCGCCTCGGCTTCGACGTGCTCCGCGCCCGCCTCGATGGGTACGCGCAGTCGGAGCTAGGCCGCGCCGTGCTCGCCGACCTCGCGCCGTCGTCGGACCGCGCGTGGGTGGAGCAGGAACTGACGCGCGTGGGGCAGATGCAGGACGTGCTCGGGTTCGACGACCCGCTGCCGATGGCGGGCGTAGCGGATCTGCGCCCGCTGCTCAAGCGCATCGCGCCGAAGGGGGCCGTCGTGGACGCCGAGGACCTGTCGCTCGCGCTCATCGCGCTCGTCACGCTGCGGCGGCTGCACGGGTATCTCAAGGCGCGCACGTCGAAGTATCCCGACCTGTGGGCGGTCGCCGAGGGCATCGTCCCGCAGAAGGAACTGGAGAAGCACCTCGCGAAAATCGTCAACGAGCGCGGACAACTCCGCGACGACGCCTCCGCCGAGTTGCAGAAGCTCACGCGGCAGATCAACGCGCGCAGCGAGCAACTCCGCAGCAGCGTCCTCAAGGCGCTCCGCGACGCCGTGGCGAAGGGCTACGCCACCGAGGACCAGCCGACGATCCGCGGGGGCCGCGCCGTGATCCCCGTCCGCGCCGAGGCCAAGCGCAAGGTGCAGGGCTTCGTCCACGACGTCTCGTCGTCCGGGCAGACCGTCTACATCGAGCCCGCCGCCGCGCTCGACCTCAACAACGAGGTGCGCGAACTCGAAGCCGCCCGCCGCCGCGAGATCGAGCGCATCCTGCGCGAGGCGACGGCCCACCTGCGCAGCCGCCGCGACGACCTCGCCCCGAGCCTCGACGCCTACGCGCGCCTCGACGCCTACGCGGCGCGCGGGCGGCTCGCGAACGACCTCGGCGCGCTCGTCCCGGCGCTGAATGACGACGGCCACCTCCGCGTCGTGCGCGGGCGCAATCCCGTGCTGCTGCTACACTTCCAAACCGAGGCGGCGAGAAGGCGGCAGGCTGCGGAGACGACCGCCGAGCGCGACGCCATCGAGCCGCGCGCCGTCGTCCCGCTCGGCCTCAACCTCGGCGACCCGCTCGGCGGCGATGACGGAGAGGGAGACGACGCCTACCACACGCTCGTCATCACGGGCCCCAACGCGGGCGGCAAGTCGGTGGCGATGAAGACCGTCGGCGTGCTCGCGCTCATGGTGGCGCACGGCCTGCCCGTCCCGTGCGACGCCGGCAGCAGCTTCCCGCTCTTCGACCGCCTCTACGTCGACATCGGCGACCAGCAGTCGATGGAGGAGGACCTCTCGACGTTCACCTCGCACCTCACGAACATCCGCACGATGCTCGCGGACGCCGGGCCGCGCTCGCTCGTCCTCATCGACGAAGCCGGTACGGGCACCGACCCGGCGGAGGGTGGCGCACTCGCCCAGGCCGTCCTCGAAGGGCTGCACGAACGCGGCGCGCGCACCATTGCGACCACGCACCACGGCACCCTCAAGGCGTTCGCGCACAACACGCCCGGCGTCGAGAACGGCTCGATGCAGTTCGACCGCGCCACGCTGGCCCCGACCTACCGCTTCCAGGCGGGCACCCCCGGCTCGTCGTACGCCTTCGACATCGCCGCGCGGGTGGGGCTGGACAGCAACACGATTGGGCGGGCGCGGGCGCTCGTGGGTGAAGGCAAGGCGTCGCTCGAAGACCTCATCGCCACGTTCGAGGCGCGGGCGCAGGAGGCCGAGTCGCGGGTCGAGGACGCCGAGGCGCGGGCGAAGGAGGCCGAGTCGGTGCGGAAGAAGTACGACGACCTCCTCGAACAGCTTCGCGCGCGCAAGGACGCCTACCGCGCCGAGGCCATCGCGCAGGCCGACCAGATCGTCAAGGACGCCAACGCGCGCATCGAGCGGGCCGTCCGTGAAATCAAGGAAGCCGAGGCGGCGAAGGAGACGACGAAGGAGGTCCGCGCCGACATCGAGAAGCTCAAACGCACGGTCCGCAAGAAGCAGCAGCAGGTCGAGCAGCGGCAGCGCACGCGCAGGAAGCGCACGCAGAAGCAAACCATGCCGCCTGCGATCGCCGGACCGATCGAGGAGGGCGACCAGGTACGCATCGACGGGGCGGGGGCCGTGGGCGAGGTGCTCGAACTCGGGCACAACGAGGCGCTCGTGGCGCTCGGCGCGCTCAAGACGCGCGTGAAGACGAAGCGACTCACGAAGGTCGGCGGCCCGCGCGAGCAACGCGTTGAGGTGCGCGCGCCCCGGTCGAGCGGTTCCAATGGGAACGGAGCCGGGGCCGATCTCCCGGCGATCCACGCCCGCACCCGCATCGACCTGCGCGGCCAGCGCGTCGAGGAGGCGCTGCCCGAGGTGGACCGGCTCGTGGACGAAGCACTCGCGGCGGGGCTGCCCAGCGTGGAAGTGCTCCACGGCAAGGGCACCGGCGCGCTCCGCATCGCCATCCAGCGCCACCTCCAGCAGCGCCGCGACGTGGCGGGCGTCAGCGAGGCACCGTGGAACCAGGGCGGCGCGGGCGTCACCGTCGTCGACCTCGGGTAGGGCGAGCCGGCGTCGACGCACCCGTCTGTGTGTTGGGGCTGGGGCGTCGGTGTGCAGCCGTCAGGATAGCGGCGTCCGCTCCGGTGCACAGCCGGGTGGTCCGGACCGTGTGCCAAATGAGCGGAAGGCCCCCAAGCGAGGCCTGGCGAAATAGGCGTGCTTTTTGTCACGCATCTGAGTGTTTCCCCTCCACCGTGCTGCCGTCTATGTCCGCTGCTCCGCCGCTCCGTTCGTCCGTGCGCTTGACGAGCCTATGGTGCGCCCTCGTGGTCGCCGTGGTGGTCCTCGGAAGCGCGATGGGACTCGACGGCACGGCCGTCGCGAGTGAGCCCCAACCGAGGCAGACTGCGACGCTCGCGGGGACGGACACGCTGCTAGTGCCGCACTTCGAGGCAGCGTTTGCGGAGGGCAACGCCGAGGCGCTGCTGGAGAGCGCCGCGCCGCGCCTGGAGCTGTCGATTTTCGGGCGCGCCTCGTTCTACAGCCGGACCCAGGCGCTCTTCGTGATGCGCGACTTCTTCCGCCGCTACCCGCCTGACTCGGTGAGCTTCCGCGACCAGTCCATCGGCGAGAACACGCGGACGCTGCTCGGGCAGTACGAAGAGCTGGGCGGCGGGCAGTGCCGCGTGGCGGTGCGCCTGCGCTGGCGTGCGGGAGCCTGGGAAGTGCGCGCCGTGCGCCTCGACCGGACGGCAGACACGGTGGTCGGCGCAAAGTGAACGCAGTTGAAGAGGCCGGTTCGACGGGCGAGGCTGAGCGAGCGATTGGGCAGCCAGCGGCCCGACTACCAAGTGGGGCCATAGCCCCTTGAGTGTGTGGCGATGCGTTCTCGTGCGATCACGTCCGCGTCACCAGGCTCGGAGCCTCCGGTGCCTCAGCCGATACCTCGGAGCCGGCCCATTCTGAAGCACGGATGTACTGAACCACCGATCTCCTGACGACAGGGCACGTTGCCCGATGCGCGATATTAGGGCAGCGACCTGGCTACCCGCCGCCGCGCCTTGTACCATCAGCCCACGGCTATGGCTGCCACCTCCTCGCCAACGCTCACCGATGCACACGCCGAAGGCCCGGCCACGGCCTTGGGACGCCGGCTGCTTCTGGGAGGGCTGCTCCTGCTGGGGTTGCTCGGCGGCACGTGGGTCGTGGAGCAGGTCTCGCTGCGGTCCATCGAGGCGGACGCGGAGCGGGAGGCGGCGCAGGCCGTCGCAGACCTGGAGCGCTCGGCGGCCCGGCGGCTGGCTGCTCTGGAGGCGCAGCAGGGCGACCTTGCCCAGCGCGTAGCGCGCGCCGAAGCCGTCCAGGCGGGGCTGCGCGCGGCCCTCGGCCAGGCCCCCACGGCTACGCCCGAGGCTGACACCGACGCGATGTACCGCTACCTTGGCGACCTCGCCCTTGGGGAGCGCCTCGCCGTCGAGGTCTACACGCCAACGCAGGAACTGATCGGCTGGCAAGGGTTCAGCCTACCGCTTGGCTCAGCGGCGCAGGACTCGACGTGGCTCCGAGGGCGACGGACCGGGATCGTCAGCGAGGCGACGGAGCGGCGCGCGCTCGTGGTCTGGGAGCCGGTGCGGAGCGGCCTCGACACGCTCGGGGCCGTCCGGGTGATGCGGCTCGTCGAGCAGCGCGTGCCCGTGCGCAACCGCTACCTCCAGGACTACAGCGTCACCGACATCTGGCGCGAGGCGGCCGGGCTGCCGTTCGCCGTCGCCTTTGATCGCCCCGAAGAACTCGTGGCGATGGAGCAGGGGGTGATCCTGCGGGGCAGCGATGGGACGCCGTTGGCGCGGCTTGCGGTCTCCGCGCCGTCGGCCGAGGTGCTGCTGGCCGCGGCAGCGGCGCGGTGGCACGCCGTCGAGGTGTTTTGGATGGTCGTCCTGCTCGGCTGGATCGTGGCGGGGATGTGGGCGGCGCACGGGCTGGTGCTTCGCTATGCGCAGGCGGAGCGGACGTGGGCGGCGTGGTGGCGCGGCGTGGTGTCGCTCGCCGCGTGCAGCGTCGCGTTCGTGGCGGCGCGCTACGGCTTGCTGGCGGCCGATGCGCCCGCGCTGTGGATGCGGGGCACTCCGGTGTTTGCACCGCTCTTCGATCCGGCCTACCTGGCCTCGGACCTCGGCGCGGGCCTCGCGCGCACCCTCGGCGACCTGCTCGTCACCTCGGCGGGGGCCGTCTTGGTCGCCCTGGCCGTGCTCGACCTCGCGCTGCGGCTCGGCCGGCGTCTCGAGCATGCGACCGAGCACCCGCGCTCGGGCCTGCGCAGCCTCGTCGCCGGGGTCGCGCTGGCAGCGCTGGGTGGCGGGCTGCTGGTGCTCGTCGCGCTAGGTGTGCGCTCCGTGCTCCGCGACGCCACCCTCGACTACTTCGAGCGCAGCGGTCCGATGCCGGAGGTGCTCACGCTCCTCGCCTTCGCGGCGCTCCTCGCAGGCGTGCTGGCTGGGACGCTGGTGCTGGCGGCGCTGTTTCGATTCGCGGGCGCGTGGCTCGGGCGCGGAGGCACGCGCGGGCGCTTCCGGGCCGCTATGCTCATGACCCTGGGTAGCATGGCGGTACTCGCGGGAGGCTACGCGTCTGGACCCCTGCGCAATCTTGTGCCGGTGGGGGCCTTGGGGCTGTTCGTCGTCACCGCGTTTGCGCTCGCGGTGTTTCTGCGGCGGACCCGCTTTGGCTGGGCGACGCTGCTCTCGCTGCGGGTGCTGCCACTGGCGGTGCTGCTGCTCTCGCTACTCGCCTACCCGTTGCTCTTCCAGGCCGACGAGACGCTGCGCCGCGAGCGGATGGTCGAGGCGGCCTACGGCTTCCGCAGCGGCCAGGACCCGCGCGTGGTGCTCGCCCTCGAACAGGTGCTCGCCGACGCCCGCGCCAACCCGGCGTTGCAGCGCGCGCTCGCCGAGGCCGCCCCCGGCGTGGTGGACCCTGACAGCCTCGACCCCGAGCCGACGATCCCGACGCCCGTCATCCCGGCCGACAGCCTGCTCGACGACCCCGACGCCCCGGCGGCGCCTCGCATCTCGCGCCGCGCTTTGATGCGCCAGCGCCTCGACTCGCTCGCCACCGACCTCGTTACGGGGTCGCTCCTCTCCGCCCTCGGCGACTACACGGTGGCCGTCGAACTGCGCAGCCCCGTCTCCCGCCGCTACCCCGAAGGCCGCACGCTTGGACGCTTCGAGGAGACGAGTCCCGTGCCCCTGCGCCGCAGCCGCGGCGACGACCCGCTGCGCTTCAGCACGCTCCGCCAGACCTATGTGGATGCGGGCGAGATCGGCTTCTTCGTGCAGCACACGCTCGCGCAGGACCGCCGCGGCGTCTACCGCTACGCCGGCGTCGGACCGGTCCGCGTCGGCGATGACGATGAGCCGGCGGGCTGGCTGCTCATCCGTGCCGAGCCCAAGCCCGCGCGCTACGTCTCCGAGACGCCGTTCCCGCGCGTGCTCGTCCCGGCCGGGTTGTTCGAGGAGGACGAGGCCGCGTTCTCGTTCGCCGAATACCAGGACGACGTGCTCGCCCGGACACGCGGGGCGCTCGGGGGGCCGCTCGCCCTCGACCCGGTGCTGCGCGCCGAGCTGACGCAGACGCGCCTGCTATGGCGCGAGGAGGCTGTCGAGGAGCGCCCCACGCAGGTCTACTACTGGGTGCCTGGCGGTTCCGACGCCACCGTGATCGCCGTGCGCGCGCCCGCGCTCGTGCTCTACGACCACCTCTACAACCTCCTCCGGCTCGCGCTCTCCGGGCTGCCGTTCGCGCTCGCGGCGTGGCTGCTCGGCTTGGTGCTCCGCTGGCGCGCGGGGCTCTTCCCTCCGCGAAAGACGCGCTTCCGCGACAAGGTGCTCAACCGCTTCCTGCTCGTCGGCGTGGCGGGCGTGATCGTGGCCGGCCTGATCGGGCAGCGGGTGATCGTGGAGCAAAACCGCCAGGCGACGCAGGACCGGCTCCAGCAGCGCCTCCAGCGCGTCGAGGCCGCCATCCAAGACCTCGCCCTCGACGATCCCACGCTCGCCGACGTGCCCATCACGCGGCTCCTCGAAGCCGTCCGCCCCGACGTGCTCGGCCAGCGCCTCGGCCTCGACGTCAACCTCTACCGCGGCCCGCTGCTCACCGCGTCGAGCCGCTCGCAGCTCGTCCGGCAGAACCTCATCGACCGCCGCCTCCCGATGCCGGTCTACGCCGCGCTCTTCGTGGACGGCCAGCGCTTCGCGTTCGGCGAGGACCAGATCGGTAGCTACACCTACACCACGGGCTACAAGGCCATCGCCAACGAACGCGGGCAGCCCATCGGCGTGATCGCCGTGCCGACGCTGCCGGAGCAGCTCACCATCGAAGAGGAACAGGCGCGCATCGTGGCCTACCTCTTCGGGACGCTCTTGGTGCTCTCGCTCGCGATGGTGCTCATCACGGTGCTGCTCACAAACCGCCTCACACGGCCGTTCCAGCGCCTCCGGGAGGGCCTCCGCGCCATCGGCGAGGGCCAGGAGACAGAGCCGCTGCCCGTGGAGGAGCGCGACGAGGTCGGCGAACTCGTGGAGTCGTTCAACACGATGCAGCGGCAACTCGTCGAGAGCCGTCGCCAGCTTGCGGCGCAGGAGCGCGAACTGGCCTGGCGCGAGATGGCGAGGCAGGTGGCCCACGAGATCAAGAACCCGCTCACGCCGATGAAGCTGTCGGTGCAGCACCTCCGCCGCGCCTACCGCCCCGAGGACGAACGCTTTACCACCGATCGCTTCGAGGGGCTGCTCGACCGCACGTCGGGCACGCTCGTGGAGCAGATCGACGCGCTCAGCCGCATCGCAAGCGAGTTTGCCAGCTTCGCCCGGCTACCGCGCCGCCGCATCGAGCGCGTGGACCTCAACGCCGTCGTGCGCGAGGCCGCCGCCGCGATCCGCGACGAGGCCGCTGGGCTAGCCCGCACCGAGATCCAGCTGACGCTCGCCCAGGAGACGCTCTGGGTGGAGGCCGACCGCGAGGAACTACGGCGGGTCTACATCAACCTCCTCAAGAACGCGCTCCAGGCGATGCCCGAGGCGCGCCCCGACGAGGCCCCGCCTGACCAGATCACCGTCGCTACGGAGCGCCGCCGCGGCCGTGCCTGGAGCGCCGTCACCGACACAGGCCTCGGCATCCCTGACGACATCCAGCCGCGCATCTTCACGCCCAACTTCTCCACCAAGAACAGCGGAATGGGCTTGGGCCTGGCCATCGTGAAGAAGGCCATCGAGGACCTCGGGGGGACCATCCGCTTCGAAACCAAAGCGGGAGCTGGGACGACGTTCTTCATCGACTTGCCGCTCAGCGAAGAGCCCGCATCTAATGACGGCGGGGCGGCAGATGACGTCGCAAGCACCCGCGGCGACACAAGCACCGGCGGCGACACAAGCGCGGCTGGTGACGCAGGCTCCGACGACGGTGTGGGTACCGGCGACGGCATGAGTACCGACGACGGCGTGGGTACCGGCGATGGGGCCGTGCTCGATGCCACGCCCGACCCTGAAGCGCGCGCCGCTGAGCCCGACGCCTGAACCGGGCTGCCTAGTGCATGGACAACCGGTCTTTTGCGTTATCTGAAGCCATGTATGGAAGCTGCTAATGGAGTTCCCCTCCTGGATAGGAGGGGACAGGGGTGGTTGACCGAATCAGCTACCCTGTCACGTCCAAAGCCGCAAGCGCAGAAGACGCCTTGAGTGTGCACTAGCCCAGCCGCCTAGCCTAGGCAAGTACTGCCCAGGGTTGTAGGTCGTAGCTTGGGAGGCTCTTTCCCCCGTCTCCAATCCCGCCTTCTCGTGAGCGACAAGAAGATCATCTTCTCGATGGTCGGCGTGAGCAAAGCCCACCGCCCCGGCCTGCACGTACTCAAGGACATCTACCTCTCGTTCTATTACGGCGCCAAGATCGGCGTACTCGGACTCAACGGCGCCGGTAAGTCGACGTTACTTCGGCTGATCGCGGGGGAGGACGAGAACTACGAAGGGAAAATCCAGGCCGAGAAGGGCATTACGTTCGGCTACCTTCCTCAGGAGCCCGAACTCGACCCGGAGCGCACCGTCCGAGAGATCGTCGAGGAGGGCGCGGCCGAGGCCGTGGGGCTCATGAAGGCCTATGAGGAGGTCAGCGCCAAGTTCGCCGAGCCCGACGCCGACTTCGAGGCCATCATGGAGGAACAGGCCAAGATTCAGGAGCGGATCGACCAGATGGACGCCTGGGACATCGACTCGAAGCTCGACATGGCGATGGGCGCGCTCCACTGCCCGCCCGGCGACACGAAGATCGAGGTGCTCTCGGGCGGCGAGCGCCGCCGCGTCGCGCTCGTCCGCCTCCTCCTGCAACAACCCGACGTGCTACTGCTCGACGAGCCGACCAACCACCTCGACGCCGAGTCGGTCGCGTGGCTCGAAGGCCACCTCGACCGCTACCCGGGTACCGTGATTGCTGTCACGCACGACCGCTATTTTCTCGATAACGTGGCGGGTTGGATCCTGGAGCTGGATCGTGGGCGCGGGATTCCGTTCGAGGGCAACTACTCGTCGTGGCTGGAGCAGAAGCACGCGCGCCTCGCCACCGAGGAGAAGCAGGCCTCGAAGCGGCAGAAGGTGCTCGCGCAGGAGCTCGAGTGGGTGCGCCAGAACCCGAAGGGCCGCCGCGCCAAGAGCAAGGCGCGCATCGCCAACTACGAGCGCATGCTCGCCGAGGAGCAGGACAAGCGCCAGGCTGAACTGGAGATCTACATCCCGCCCGGCCCGCGCCTCGGCGACGTGGTGATCGACGCGAAGAGCGTAGCCAAGGCTTATGGTGACCGCACGCTCTACGACGACCTCTCGTTCAGCCTACCGCCGGGCGGTATCGTCGGCATCGTTGGCCCGAACGGCGCGGGCAAGACGACGCTCTTCCGCATGATCACCGGCCAGGAAGAGGCCGACGCCGGGACGTTCACCGTCGGCCAGACCGTCGAACTCGGCTACGTCGACCAGAACCGCCCGCTCGACCCCAACGCCACCGTCTTCGAAGCGATCACCGGCGGCGGCGACTTCGTCCAACTCGGCACCCGAGAGGTCAACGCGCGGGCCTACGTCGGGCGCTTCAACTTCGCCGGGCAGGACCAGCAGAAGAAGACCACCGAGCTCTCCGGCGGCGAGCGCGGACGCCTCCACCTCGCGGCCACGCTGAAGGAGGGCGCCAACGTGCTGCTGCTCGACGAGCCGACCAACGACCTCGACGTGAACACGCTGCGGGCGCTCGAAGAGGCGCTCCTCAACTTCGCTGGGTGCGCCGTCGTGATCTCGCACGACCGCTGGTTCCTCGACCGTGTGGCGACGCACATCCTCTCGTTCGAGGAGCAGCCCGACGGCACCATCGAGCCGCGCTGGTACCCGGGCAACTACTCCGAGTACGAGGAGGACCGCCGGGCCCGCCTCGGCGACGCCGCCGACCCGTCGAAGCGCGTGCGCCACCGGCAACTCACGCGGAGCTGAAGCACGGCCGTAAGCGACCATAGAGGAGCGCGTTCTAGTTCGTTTTTAGACTGGTTCCACGGTGTGTTTTTAGACCGATTCCAAATTTCTTCATGGCGGGACCCTGTGGTCGATATGGACGGTTGAGGCCGCAACTTCCAACCACCTCACGCAACTCCAACGACCATGGCTATCCAGTCTCAGTGCACCGCCTGCGCCCACCTCAACCGCGACGCGTCGAACGCCTCGTGCGGCGCGTTCCCGGAGGGGATCCCCACCGACATCCTCCGCAACGAGTACGACCACCGCAACGCCTACCCGGGTGACAACGGCATTCGCTTCGAGCTCGCCGTCATCCCAACCGACGTGGACGTCCGAGTCGCTTAAGAAGCGGAACCACGACCCCAGAACATCGCGCGCTTGAGCTTGGTCTCTGGCGCGCGTTGTTTATGTGGAGCCCCCTCCAAGTCGTCGGGAAGTCAGCGGCTCAGCCGCGTGACACGCGTGTGCACGGCCGCGCCCGTAGGCTCGTGAAGTACCCGTACGATGTAGGTCCCTGCTGCTCCTGCGGGCAGGCTGAAGGGCACGAGGGTGACCGCGGCCGACTCCTCGCGCCGACGCTCGGTGAAGGCGAGGCGTCCGAGAAGGTCATAGACCTCAAACCGATACGCCCCAGGTTGATCCAGCTCTACCTCGATGAGCGCCACGTCTTGAAAAGGGTTGGGGTAGACGGAGCGCAGCATGAAACGTGGGATCCCCGCCACAGGGGGCGGTGCGCCGGTCGGGGTTGAAGCGAGAGCTACCCGGTCGATGGCATAGCGACCACTGCTGCCGACGACGGCGCGCACCTCGGCTTGGACCGTAGTGCCGCGCAGCGTGTCAGTAGACAGCACCAGGGCATCGCCGCTCGGAATGGCACCCACGAGGGTTCTGGCCAGCATACTTCGCCCATCCAGGGTGTAGCGGACTTGCAGGGTGTCGGCAGGCGTCAGCGTACCCGCCGAGCGTATGGTGACGGTGAGGACGGCGTCCTCGAAGCCCGTGAGGTCGAGAGCCTCCGCGCGCCAGACGACGCTCCCAGCGGGCTGGGCAACAGTCGCGGTGGGGCCGATTTCCAGGGCCTCGGCGCGGACCTCCGCGCGCGCTTCGGGCGCAGCGCTGTTGAAGTCGAGCGTCCATGCCGTATCGCCTGCATCGACGTCCGTACCGTCCGGGAGTGAGAACGTCTCGATCCACGGCAGGGGCCCGGGCAGCGGGGGCTGCTCTTCGACGACCACGTTGTCGAACATGGCAATGCAGATATCGCCTACCCCATCTATGTCGGTGGCGGTGGAGGCGAGGCCAGCGTACAGCGTCTCGCCCATGTCCACCTCGACGCTGCCCACTTCCGTCCAAGACTGGCCGTCTTCAGAAACGGAGGCGACGAAGAGTGGACCGCTGCGACGTAGTTCGATCCAGGCCGGAGGGGTGCCGTCGGTAGCGAAAAACGACGAGGTCTCCGAACCGCGGGCGTCGCGGTATTGCAGGTGGAAGCCACGCTCGCTCGCATAGTAGAACGAGACGTGCTCGGACGCTTCGCCCAGGTCAGCGCGCAGCATCACGCCAGACTTGGCCCACGGACGCGGGGCAGCCTGCCTGAAGAGCCGGGTCGCAATGCGGCCATTGCCCGTGAACGGACGGTAGGCGTAGTGGAAGGCATCCCGGTCGCCCCAGGCATCGCCAGCCCCCTGAACGGTGAACTGCCCCGCATTAAACCGGGCGCTGCCCTCGATCGCAACGGTACCGATGTCGCGGCTAGCCCAGGGCTGCGGAAGCTCACCCGGACCCAGAAGACCGCTCCGTACAGACGCATCAGTGAACGTCGCTTGTGCAGCGGGCCCGGGTTCGCGTCCGGCGAGCACGATCAGACCGCCCAGGGAGGCATCGGGCAGTACGAGGGAGGCAACTCCCACAATCTGCCAGGTTCGACCATCGTCGGAAATGCTGCCCGTCACCGAAGCCCCCGCACGCTGAAGGCGTAGCCATCGTGGCGTCGTCGTGGTCGCTGTCGCCTCTTCCGCGAGCGCGCCACCCGTGGTGGAGCGTAGCGCGACTTGATCGCCCTCGACCAGCAGCACCACACGGGCGCTATTCTCGGTTCCATCGGCGCGAAGGGCGAGCCCAGCTCCAGCGCCGGTCTGCAGCGTTTCAAGCTGCGCCGTCACGGTGCCGTCGCCAGAGAGTGGCTGGTAGACGAAGCGCCCTGCATCAGATGGGGACGCAAGGGGGGCTAGGCTACCGGTGAGCGAAAAACGCCCGTCGTCGTAGCTCACACGGCCTGAGGCAGTAGCACCGCCTACATCCTGCGTCAGCCAGCCAGGCGGTAGGTCTCCGCCACCAACATCCTCGCTCTCGTGGCGTAGCCGGTACAGCAGCCCGTTGGCGATGTTGACAACGTGCAAGTAGCCCGAGGTTGGGTCGAAGGTCAGGTCGACGAGGAAGCCGACATTTTCACCGAGAATGGTCTGCTCTACGAGCGCACCCGCGTCGTCGAAGCGGGAGGCGGCGAGCCATCCGCGGGCCGCGTCGGCGTAGGTGAAGCGTCCGCGGTACGACTCCGGGTAGCGGTCGCCCTCCAAAAAGTCGCCGCCGATGACGGCGTTGGCGCCGAGGCCGGGCGGCGATGAGAGGCTCGGGTCCTCGTGGTTGAAGTACACGACGGGGTCCGTGAACGTCTGGCCCGCGCAGAAGCGCGCAAACGCGTCCGGTGCGTTCGAGGCATAGTCGTTCATCTCGATCGGCCCCGTGCGGCAGGGCCAGCCGAAGTTTTCGCCGCCGCGCGCCACGTTGATCTCCTCGTAGCGGAACCAGCCGACCTCGCCGAGAAAAAGCGTTCCGGGATCGCCAGCGGCCGGGTCTGCGGCGCCGTCGGGACGGATAGCGAACCGGTATGGGTTGCGAAGGCCTCGTGCCCACACCTTGGAAGCCGCATCGGCCGGGTTGCCGGTGTAGAACGGGTTCGAAGGCAAGCCGAGCCCTGTAGCGGGATCAAGGCGTAGGATCTTGCCCGCCAGGCTTGTGAGCACCTGCGAACGGAACGCGCCGATGTCTTCGGACTCGGGAAAGCGGCCAGGACCGAAGCAGTCCGGATAGAGGCCGCCGCCATCAACGGTGACAAAGTTCGCCCCGTCGCCCACCGAGACGAGCATCGTGCCGTCGGAGCCAAACCGGATCGAGTTGCCCGTGTGCGAGAAGAAGCACGCCGGGATGCCATCTGCGAAACTGCTGCCGATTAACGTGAAGCGGCTCGCGGGGTCGGCCACATTGGGGGTACTGCTGCTGGCCGTGACGCGGATGAGCCGGTTGAACACGTCGAAACGATCGGCATCGCGCACCTCCGGGTCGCCGAAGTCGACGGTGTAGAGGAGGTAGACGTACCCGTTCGCGGCGAAGTCGGGGTCAAGGGCCAGGCCGATCAGGCCGCGGTCGCCGCTGTAGAGTACCTCGTCCGTGAGGTCGAGGAAGGGCACGGGCAGCACCTGGCCGTCCTGCACGATCCGGACGCGGCCTTCTTTTTCGAGGACAAAGGCACGCCCGTCCGGGGCGAATGCCGCCTTCACCGGCTCCGCCAGCGAGGCCGAAGAGTACGGCTCCAGACGGAAGCCTCCTGAGAGCGGTATCGTCTCCTGCGCATGGGCAGCCGACGCCCCCAGGAGCATCGCAGCTAGGGTCGAATAGGAGAGCAGGGACCAAAGACGGCCGTACGGCCAGACGCATGCAGCCCGAGACATGGCTGTGAGAAGAGGTGGGCGGGAGCGAGCATCTCTTCCGTAGCGGATCGCATTCCGGCTGCGTCGCGCCCTCGATCGGACGCCCTAGCGGGAACGCTACAGTGACGCCCGCGCCGTCTGATCGCCAGGGCAACTGGACTAGTGCCCGTAAAATCGCCACCGGCTCTGGGTGCGTTCGTTCTGGGACGGCGGCACGAGTGCATGCAGGAAGGCAGCGGCCCCTTCTAGATCCAATACGTCGGGGACCTCGCCGAGCCCGTAGCGCAGGAAGCCAAGCGGGTCGAGGTCTGTCACAGACCAGGCTTCCTCAGCGCCCAGGTCATCTTCGAACAGCCACGAGACATAGTCACCAAGGAGGACGAACACCTGTGGCCACGTGTCAAATAGCGCTTGAACCAGCCCAAGGTCAGCATGCGCGTCCTCCACGATCGTCAGCGAGATCGCTGATGGGGGTTCGCCTTCGGTCTCGAACCGTGGCAGTAGGTCGGCGAGGGGATGGACGAGCGTATGGGGTGTCCCAACATGAACGAAGGCGTGCGCCTCCGGGAAGAGCGTGGGCAACGCCTCTGTGAGCAAGAGGGCGAGGGTGAAGGCTAAGCGTTCGGGGTCAGCAGGCGCCTCGGCGCTGTGTTCTGGGGCGAACGCGAGGCGGAGCACCCGGGCCTCGCTGTAGGTGCGATCCGGGACCGTGTTGGGACCAGTGAGCGCGGTGTAGGAGAAAGCCCCCTGGGCGAGGTCGATGCCGTCGCGGAATGCATAGTAGCCAGGCGTTACGACCGAGACAGGGGCCTCAGCGAGGGTGGTGTGGGCCGTCCAGCCAAGGCCGAGAGCGCGGGTGTCGTCGGCATCGCGAAGGGCGCGCAAGGGGCCCACCTGGACACGGAGGTCGGGGCGATACGATGCCCGGTCGGTCCCGGACCGGTGGTGGAGGCGCACCACGCCCGCCGCCTCATCCACAGCGTCTACCTGAAACGGCTTGCCGCCGAAGACGTGCACCTGCCCCGGCAGCATACGCTGGAACAACTGGTCACGAGGAATCAGTCCCAACGTGGCTGTGCCCGCCACGAGCGCGAACGAGCGACGCCAGGCGAGGGCCGCATGGCTACGCAGCCGCGCGTCGATTCGGAAAGAGGCGACCTCCTCGAAGCGCTCGGTTGCCCCGTTAAATTCATCACGCACCTCCACGCTTAGTACCCCGAGTGTGCCGAGGTCTAGGCCAAGGGCGTCGCTGAACAGAGCAAGCAACCGGTCCTCTGTGGGGCCAGGCGCGCGCCGGGCTTGGTTGAGCGCAGCCTCGACGGTGCGCTCCGGCATAGGGGCTGCGATAAGCCGCTCCAGCAATGCGTAGGCGACCACGAGGCCCGTGCGCTCGGTCGGGCGTGGCGTGAGGGCCGCCAAGGGCGCGCGTAGGAAGTAGCCGACGTGCGCCGCGAGGTAGTCCCGAAAGAGCGATGGGGGGCTGACGACGTGGACGAGGGCCGCCTCAGAGCACTGAGCGAGCGCGCGGCGCAGCGTCGCAGGGGGGTTGAAGGCCCCGTCACGCGCGAGGACGACAGCCTGCTCTGCGGGCGGCAAGGTGTCGGCCGAGGTCGGGTACCAGGCCAGGCGTGCCGTGGCCGTGCCATTGAGGGTGTCCGCAGCCAAAGGGCCGCCCGGCAGCAAGCCGCCAAGGTGCCGGTCTAGCTCCGCCACCTCCTCCGTCACCGGCGTGCTTTCCTGCTCCACGAGTCGAATCGTCCCCACCCCAGCTGCCCAGGCTGGGAGAGCGAGCACAGGCTCGGTGCCTAGGAACGTCGGGGTCGTGAGAAGCGCACGTTGCACGGGAGGCCCGTCGAGCCGCCACAAGAGTGCGAGGGCGGGCGTCGCGGGGACCGGGCGGGCCAGTGTGCGCTCTTCGGGTGAGAAGGGAAGCGCGCGGCGAAGGCTCGCTTCCAACTCGGTGCCCCGTTCGTCGGCAAGCGCTATCACCTGTAGAGCGTGCTGGTGCGCCTGCGCTCGGTCGCGGAGCACGTGCAGCAACGCTCCTGTCGCCATCAGGTCGGGCGTGACAAGCCGCACAGCGTCGAACAGCACGACCGTGGCTAGCGCGTCGAACCAGCGTGCATCGAGCACGCCGGGAGCGAGCAGCGACTCGGGGGTGGCAACGACCACGTGCGGCGGGTGCGCCTCCCGTCGGACGGCATCGAGCGGTGCGACCGTCCAGCCGAGGCCGTCGCCGTAGAGACGCTCGAGCCAGTCCGCCGTCCAGCGTTGGACCTCCGGCATGGCCTCGTCCGAGACAGCCAATGCATCAGGCGGGACGAGAACGAGCACGCGCTGCCCCGCCGCGAGGTCGCGCTGGATGGCGGCGAAGAGGACGGGCGCCAGGTCGTACGCCGCGTTCTCGTTCACGAGCACGTCGCGGCGTTCCCATAGCGCGCGGAACGTCTCGCGATGCGCGGCCGATAGCGCCGGGTAGGAG
Organism: Bacteroidota bacterium; assembly: GCA_039027055.1. GTDB lineage: Bacteria > Bacteroidota > Rhodothermia > Rhodothermales > Rubricoccaceae > JBCBEX01. The sequence goes on along the minus strand of JBCCLD010000020.1, from coordinate 4,239 downwards.
GCGGTCAGTACGCGCCACACCACCGCCGCCTCGTCGTCAAGGGGGGAAGACGGTCCGGGTGGAGGCGCGGGAGGAACGTCCACGGCAGGGCTGGCCGCGAGGACGCGGGCAGGCCAGATCGTTTGGTATTGCCGCCACAGTGCTTCCAGGTCGACCGCTTCTACGGCTCCAACCGGTTTGGCGTCCGGGTCAGCTTCGAATGGGCGAGGACCGCCTAGGTACCACGCTACCTCCAGCAGCACGACCAGCGGGAGAGCCATCAGACCGGGCACGAAGCCGGGGAGTGGCGCGACGGACGCGTCGGCGAGGGCGACGAGCAGCAGCGCTGCCGCGAAGAGGGCCCCGGCCCAAGCCACGAGGCGCGGATACACCCAGCGGGTGCTCAGCACGATGCGACCGCCAGCGCCAGACAGTGCGTCTAGCGGCGTGGGCGGGCGCCGTTCATAGGCAAGGCTGGGCTTGTACGGTTTGGCAGCGACCCCGGTCTTGGCCTCGGCGTTCTCGCGCTCGCGTCGGGCTAGGCGCTGTAGCACCCGATGGACGCCCATCACCACCACCTTGGCCAGCAGAAACACCGAGACGACGATCCACCCGTATAGCAGGTGCGCGGCTTCGACCGTCGGGGCCAAGACGGCCCCGCCTTCTTCGAGAAGCGCCCGCAATCCTTCGATGGCTTGGACGGCCTGCTGGCCCAGGTCGCTCGTCTCGAACCGGTGCAGCAGCAACAACGCCTCACCGTAGACGACCACGGCGAGCAGCGGAGCCCATCCTTGCAGATGCCGATCCGTCTTTTTGCGATTGACGCGCCATAGGAGCACCCACACGAGGCCGTAGGCCAGGCCGACGTAGAGCAGAGCGCGAACGGGCATGAAGGCGAGACGCGAGGTGCAAAGGGACGGAAGAAGGTAGCGGTTCGGCGTCGGGAAATAGAAGCGTGCCGTCTGGACCGTACCGACCTGGCACCTAGACTCGGGCTAGAGACCGTCTCGCCCCAAGCGGATCTCGGGAAGACTTGTCGGCCGCGTGCCCGCCGGCTCGTCGCGCGGCGTTGCTACTCCGTATCCAGCCTCAGCGTAGCCAGCCCTGTGAGGCGCGGCGACGAGAGCCCGTGTTCGCTGCGGTTAACGATGAAGCGCACGGGGGCGTCTGGCGGTCCCGGCCGGTACGTCGGCTGGTAAACCGGGTTCTGATAGGCGGGCCGGTCGGGGTCGAGGCCCTGACCAAGCCCCATCGTGGCTGGGACGGGGTCGCGTTGGCGCGTCTCGGTACGGTCTGGCATGGTGGCACTAAACGACTCGGCAAGGGTGAGGTGGTGGCGCAGCTGCGTGGCGTGGTGGCGCAGGCGCAGGCGCTGCTGGCCGGCCTCGTGCTCTGCAGACTGCGCGGCGTCGACGCGCTGGCGGGCAGCCCGGAGGTCGCAGCCTTGAGCGAGACGGTCGGTACGGAGCCGGTAGCGAGCCTGCACGGCCGCGAGTGCCTCCTTCGCCGCGAGGGCCGTCGCGCGCCACCGGCGGCGCAGCGAGAACCAGCGTCCGACCAGCACTCCAATGGCCGGAAGCAGACCGGCCGCGGCCACGCCGCCCAGCCACCACAAGCGATCCTCGGCTAGCGGCACCGCCGTCGAGAAGGCGGCGGCGAGATAAGGCAGTGAGAAGAGGAGCACGCCCCCGAGCGTCCACAGCGCGACTACTCGGCCGACCGGTCGGCTGTAGAGGCGCGAAGCGATGGTGTCGGTGTGAGCAGCCTCATCCCATGCATCGATAGCCGATGGTACCACCGACGCCAGCAGACTACGTTGTTTTGCCCGGAATGAGTCAGCCTCCGCCTGCACAAACGCCTCGATAGGTTGGTCCAGCCGGTGTGACTGCGGCGCGGGGAAGCGGGCCGCGTCTGCACGGATGCACGCCGCGATATGGGCATCGGCGTCCGATGCGGTAGTGTCCAGGTCCGTCCGAACCGAGTCGGCCCAGGTGTCCCACCGCAGATCGTCGGTGCGCCGGACGGGGCCGACCTGCGTCCAGCGGTCCACCGCAGCGAAGCGGCCGCGCACGTCGAGCGTGCGCTCGCAGCCGCAGTCCGGGTCCCGCACGAGGGGGAGGGCATCCACGAGCGGCTCATCAAGGCGCTGGCCTACCTCTCGGAGTGCGCGGTCCAGGCGTTGGCGGTAGGCGTCCACGAGCAGCGCCAGGCGGTCCTCGTCCAACGACACCGTGGCGACGTAGCGTTGGCGGGGTTTGACCATCGCCCTCTGCGCGCCCACTTCCACCAACGCTACCAGCGTATAGGCGAGATGCAACAGACTTTGCTGAAGCGCAGGGAGCGGTTGCCGCTCGAGACGGAGCCGTACGACGGTGGTGCGCTCCGTGATCGCCTCCAGGCTGAGTAGTTGCCGCGCCGCCAGCCGTAGCGCGACAGTGGGGTCGAACGCCTGCCAGTCCGCTACCGTACTGAGGGCATCCAGGTCGTCCTCGAAGCGGTCGAGCAGCGCGAGCCGATGGGTGCGCCTCGCGAAACGGCTAGGCCCGTCGAGGGCCTCGCTGGAAGCGTCGGGGCTGTCGCTGCCGAGGTCGAGGTGCTCGGCGAGCGCGGTCAGGGCCGTCGCCCTCGCAGCGTCGAAGGCCCCGCGCAGTTCGGGCGTGAGGGTGTCGAGTCGCTGATCGAGCCGGACCCCCTCGGGGCGCTCGGGAACTGTCCAGGCTCCGGCAATCGTCTGGATCTCCGTAGCGTCGAGCAGGGCTGGGATCTGGCCCACGAGCGCGTCCATCGCCGCCCGCTGCGGCGCATCGAGGAGCGTGTCGATCTCAGGGGCCAACCGTGCCATGCCGTGGGTGTCGAGCTTCCAGCGTAGCCGCGCGGCGGGGTCGGTGGGCACCCCGCGGTGGTCGCGCGCGAGCGCATCGAGGGTGAGCGCGACGGTCCGTTTCGGTCGCAGTCCGCGCGCAGCAAGCGGGGCCTCGATGAACCGCTGCACGCGGTCCAGCTGGTCTGTGAGCGCGCTCCCGTCGAGCGGGTCGCCCCCCGAGGGAAGATCGAGGAGGAGCACGAACACCCACGGCCCTACCTGATGCCGCGTCAGGTGCGTCCGGACCACGTCGCCTACACGCGCCACCTCGACGTCGCGGAGCTGGGCGAGGCGTCCCCCGGACAGCCACGCGAGCTTGCCTTCCGCGCGGGGGCGATAGAGCAGCACGTCAGCCGCACCAAGGCCCGGCAGCCCGCCGTGAAGATCGAGGACGAGGGTATGCATAGGTGATGCGGTAGGGCCGTGTCGCCGTTCCGTGTCCACGGGAGACCGACGACACGGCTTAACTGTCAACTGAGTGACGGAATCATCAGCGGGAGGTACATCAGCACCAGCACCGTGAGCCAGATGAGGTGGCTGAGGCCCGCGCCCATCGCCACACGCTTGGCGGCGGCGGGGTCGCCCTGGACCACCTTGAGCCAGGCGGGCCGCGTGATCGCGTAGTGCGCTCCAGTGGCGACGAGGAGCAACGTCACGCTCGTGTGGTAGGGCCACTGGGCGATGTTGTAGTTGATGGCCGTCCCCGGCCACAGTTCCGCGATCACGAGGTTGGCTGTCCCAAAGATGAACGTCAATAGGATAAAGAGCCCCACCTGACTCACGGACTTCCCGACGTCCTCGGTCAGCGCCGTGCGCGCCTCGCCCGAAACGGCCACCACCTTCCGCGCCTGCCCAGCCAGCCGCAGCGCCAGCCCAAACCACGCCGCCGCCGTGGTGATGTGGGCAATGACCAAGATGTACTTGACGACGTACAAGGGAAGGCAGATATGAGAAGGTTGAGGTTGGAAGTGGGAAACAGGACGTGGAGTCTCTCACCCACCGTGTCATCCTGAGCGAGCAGCGCGAGCCGAAGGATCTATGTCTGCCTGGATGTCACGTCCTTGACTTGAAAGCTGACCCGTAGATCCTTCGATTTCAGCCTACGGCTTCCGCTCAGGATGACAAGACTCAGAGTTCGTTTTTCATCCAGCCGATGAGGTCTTCCACGATGTCGAGAGCGACATATCGTGGAGAGGTGGAGGTCGCATCAGGTCCTGAAGGCATCCGAAGAGGGAAGTCGCCGTTCTCAGTCTTCACACCTGAAATCAGAATGAGGTGGTTTTCAGAGTCGGTCACATCGTCCAGGTACAGCACAGCGTCGTCAGTCTCCTGGGTTATGCCATACGTGAGGCTATAGCGGCGATCTTTGTAATCGAGGTGACGAGTGCCAAAATGGG
>JBCCLD010000019.1:0-23355 GCA_039027055.1 Bacteroidota bacterium | reverse complement strand
TCGGCCATCTTGTCGTTCTCGCGCGCGGCGTCTCGGTAGACCTCGGTGCGGTGGGGGCCGGCGCGTCGAGATCGGGCACGTTGGGATCGGGCGTGTCGAGACGATGGCCGGTCAGCCGCTCGAACTGGTCGAGCGGGGACGTGCTCGCTTCGTGAAGGGCGTCGAGGCGGGCCTGCATCCGCTCGTAGGTCGCTCGAAGCGTCGGGTCGGTTTCCAGCGCTGCTTCCACACGCGCCTGCCGCGCCTGGGCCTCGTCCGTCTGTGCACCGAAGTGGCGCGCTACGAGCGTCTCGGCGAGGTCTTCGTCGGTGACAGGCGTGCGTGCGAGGCGCTCGGCAAGCGCGTGCACCCGCTTGGTGTCGTCCAGGAGCGGGCGCAGCGCAGGGTGGGCTTCCACGTACGCGTCCACCTCAGCCTGCTCGGCAGGCGAGAGGCTGGCGTAGCGTGCGATTTGTTCTTTAGGCGTCATCAGTCCGGGGAGGGACCGCCGCGTGAGTGCGGCCGTCGTCGGCAACTGCTATGCATTGCGCCAAAACGGAGCGTCGGGGCGCACGGAAACGGGGTCGAGAGCGCGGTGGAGTCCGAGACTGAGCGGATTCGGCCCACTAGACACGCGAGCGGCCCGCGCATAACCTCGGGCATACAAAAAGTGGAGGTCGTCACCATTCGTCCCAGAGGGCGCGCAGGGCTGCATCCTCGCGGAGCCGCGTGAGTGCCTTGTTGACGTAGGTGCGCACGCTGGCCAGCGGGCGCCCCGTCGCCTCGGCGATGGCATCGTAGGCCTCGCGGTGCAGTAGACGACGGCGTGCGACCTCCTGAAGCGACGGTGGCAGGCGACCTATCGCCCCATCGATCGCATGACGGATCACGGCGCGGTCGAGGTGCTCGGCGGCTTCAGGGGGGCTCGGTTCGAGGTGCGCGTCCTCGTCGAGGGCCGTTGTGTGACGACTGCTGCTGCGCAGGAAGTTGAGGAAGGTGTTGCGGCAGATCTTGCTCACCCAGGCTGCGAAACGCGCGGGGTCTTCCACCCGGCCGAAGTTGGTCTGTGCGCGCCGAAACGCCGTGTCGACGAGCGCGTCAATGTCCGTGACGCCCATCGACTCCTCGCGGAGGTATTTCGTGAGGTAGTAGCGGAGGATGTAGGCGAAGGTCCAGAGGTCAACGGTCCTGGCTGGGCCGGGAGCGCCCGTCCGCATCGCGGCGAAGGCCGCGTTGGCCTCGTCGTAGGCGTCGAGGGGAAAGGGCAGCTGCGCGCACAAGGCGTCGAGCTCGCGCCGGTGGGTCTGGGAGGACATACGGCCGCAGGTGAGGTGGGAGTGGCAAGATACCGCGCCGTACGGTTATTCCCGAAAAGCACCGGAGAGGTCGCCCCGCGGCCAATGCGCCTACTCTTCACGGACCCCGGCGGGGGTGTGCGTCTATATTAGAAGGCTCTGCGTGTCGCACAGAGGTCAGCCATCCCGTGCAGGTTGTCCCTCGTCACGCGCCCCCTTGGCGCCTCCGTCGCGCCCGGCGTGTCCGACGCGCCGTCCCCCCCGATTCCGAACGTCCAGACCCGGACCTCCAGACTCAGACCCATGGACCACAATTCGTTCAAGACCTTCAGCGCCAAGCCTGCCGAGGTAGAGCGCCGCTGGCTCGTCATCGACGGCGAGAACCAGGTGGTCGGGCGCCTCGCCGCGCAGGTGGCCACGCTGCTGCGCGGGAAGCACAAGCCGACCTACACCCCCCACGTCGACACCGGCGACTTCGTCGTGATCGTGAACGCCGACAAGGTGCGCTTCACGGGCAAGAAGGAAACCGCGAAGACCTACTTCCGCCACTCGGGCTACCCCGGCGGCGCGACCTACACGACGCCGAAGGAGTACCGCCAGAAGAAGCCGACCTTCATCGTCGAGAACGCCGTGCGCGGCATGCTGCCCAAGACCAAGCTCGGCCGGCAGATGATCAAGAAGCTCAAGGTCTACGCCGGCCCCGAGCACCCGCACGACGCCCAGCAGCCCGAACCGTTTGAACTCAACTAGAGTGCGGCCGTGACGCGGTGTTGCCGTGCGGCAGTGTCTCACTGCTCCACCGCATCACCGCTCCACCGCGACACCAACCCTTCCTATGGCAGTTTCCACCCAGTACCAGGCCATCGGCCGCCGCAAGACCTCGACGGCGCGCGTCTATCTGCGCCCGGGCACCGGCACCGTGACGGTCAACCGCCGTCCGCTGGAGCAGTATCTCCCCACTGAGATCCGCCGCAAGGCGCTCCTCGCCCCTCTCGACGCGACGGGCACGCTCGGCCAGTTCGACGTGCTCATCAACGTGCAGGGCGGCGGCCTCACCGGCCAGGCCGAGGCCTCCCAGCTCGGCATCGCGCGTGCGCTCATCCAGTTCAACGAAGAGCTGCGCAGCCCGCTCCGCCAAGGCGGCTACCTCACGCGCGACCCCCGCATGGTCGAGCGCAAGAAGCCCGGCCAGCCCAAGGCCCGCAAGCAGTTCCAGTTCTCGAAGCGCTAAGCGCGACGAGTATTTCAGTGGTTCAGTATCTCGGCTTTTCAGTGGGGTTCACCTACACGGAGCCACTGCAACCCTGAACCACCGAAACCCTCACTATCCCTCACCCCGCTCGATGCCGCGGCGGGTGTCTGGGCCGAGCGTCGGTCCGGATCGCAGGCGGCGCGTGACAGCGGGGGTGGCCCAACCCAACACTACCCATGGCACGAGTATCCCTGGAGGACCTGCTGCGCGCAGGTTCCCACTTTGGTCACCTGACCAGCCGCTGGAATCCGAAGATGAAGTCCTACATCTTCATGGAGCGCAACGGCATCCACATCATCGACCTGAAGCAGACGCAGGCGATGCTGGACGAGGCCGCCGATGCGGCCGCCCGCTTCGCCGGACGCGGCAAGGACGTCCTCTTCGTCGGCACCAAGAAGCAGGCGCAGGAGATCATCAAGACCGAAGCCGAGCGCTGCGGCATGCCCTTCGTGGCCGACCGCTGGCTCGGCGGCATGATGACCAACTTCCAGACGATGCGGAAGTCGATCCGCCGGATGGAGACGCTGCAGCGCCAGGAACAGGACGGCACCTTCACGCAGCTCAAGAAGAAGGAGCGCCTCATGCGCCGCCGCGAGACCGAGAAGCTCGACCGCGTGCTCGGCGGCATCGCCCAGATGGGCCGCCTACCCGGGGCCATCTTCATCGTCGACATCCGCCGCGAGCACATCGCCGTAGACGAGGCCCGCAAGCTCGGCATCCCGGTCATCGCGATGGTGGACACGAACGTCGACCCCGACCTCGTGGACTTCCCGATCCCGGCCAACGACGACGCGATGAAGTCCATCCAACTCGCCACGCGCACCATCGCGGACGCCGTGATGGAAGGCCGTAAGGCGAGCGAGCTGAAGCGGGCCGAGGAGTCCGCCGAAGCCGAGAAGCGCGCCCAGGACGCCCAGGCGCAGGAAGAGGCCGCCGAAGCGTAGGCGTTCTTCCAACACACTCCCGGGGGCGGTCCGCAATGCGAGCCGCCCCCTTCGTTTGTACGCCCTATCGACTTTCTCAGCCGCGGAGGAAGCCCTTTCACACGTTCTCCCCGCCGCGTTCCAAAACCCGCTGTCGGGCGGTGCGTATGCCAACCGCTATACCCGCCCCACATTCACACTGAAGTACAAGGCACATGAGCATCAAAGCTGCTGACGTAAAGAAACTCCGCGACGCCACGGGCGTCGGCATGATGGACTGCAAGAAGGCCCTCGTGGAGGCCGACGGCGACTTCGACAAGGCCGTAGAGATCCTCCGCAAGAAGGGCCAGAAGGTGGCCGCCAAGCGCGCCGACCGTGACGCCACCGAAGGCGTCATCGCCACGGCCCTCGCCGACGACCGCATCACCGGCGTGATCGTGGAGGTCAACTCCGAGACCGACTTCGTGGCGCGCAACGACGAGTTCGTCGCGTTCGCCGACCGCATCGCGGCGCTGGCCCTCGCCGAGCGCCCCGCCGACCTCGACGCCCTCCGTGCGCTCGACCTCGACGGCCAGACCGTGGAGGCGGCCCAGACCGAGATGACTGGCAAGATTGGCGAGAAGATCGAGGTCAGCCGCTACGCGCTCATGAGTGCCGACAACGGCGAAGTCGTGGCCTACGTCCACCCTGGCGCCAAGCTCGGCGTGCTCGTCCAGATGACCGGCGCCAACGGCGTACAGGACACCGGCCGCGACGTCGCCATGCAGGTTGCCGCGATGAACCCCGTCGCCGCCACGCGCGACGACGTGCCCGAGGCCGTCAAGCAGAAGGAGTTCGAGATCGGCCGCGAGCTGGCCATCAACGAAGGCAAGCCCGAGCAGATCATCGACCGCATCGCGACGGGCAAGCTGGAGCGCTACTTCAAGGACAACGTCCTCGTCGAGCAGCCCTTCGTCAAGGACTCGTCCATGACCGTGAAGGACATGCTCAAGAAGAGCGAGGCCGACGTGGTCCGCTACGTCCGCTTCGCGCTCGGCGCGTAACGCGAATCCCCCCGCAAGGAGGCGCTTCGGCTGACAAGCTGAGGCGCCTTTTTGCTACCCCGTCTGTTTGCGACCCGGCCTGTGCGCCGCCGTACCTTCCCGCAGCCCGTCCCCTCGACCGCCCCACACCATGCCCGACGCCCCCCCCGCTCTCCGCTATCGCCGCGTGCTCCTCAAGTTCAGCGGCGAGGCGCTCCTCGGCGAGAAAGCCTTCGGCATCGACCCCAACGTGCTAGACCACTACGCCGCCGAGGTCAAGCAGGCGGTCCACGCGGGTGCTGAGATTGCCATCGTCATTGGCGGCGGCAACATCTTCCGGGGCGTCTCGACCGCCGGGCGCCATATGGCCAGCCGCGCCCACGCCGACTACATGGGCATGCTCGCCACGATGATCAACGCGATGGCGCTGCAGGACGCGCTGGAGCAGCAGGACCTCGACACGCGCCTCATGTCGGCGATCGAGATGGACACCATCGCTGAGCCGTTCATCCGCCGCCGTGCCATGCGCCACCTCGAGAAGGGCCGCGTGGTCATCTTCGGCGCGGGCACTGGCCACCCCTACTTCTCGACGGACACCGCCGCGAGCCTCCGCGCCGCCGAGGTGGACGCCGAGGTGATCCTGAAGGCCACGAAGGTCGATGGCGTCTACACGGCCGACCCGGAGAAGGACGCCGACGCCCGCCGCTTTGCCACGATTGGCGGCGACGAGGTGCTGCGCCGCAACCTCCGCGTGATGGACATGACCGCGATCACGATGGCCAAGGAGTCGAGCCTCCCGCTGATGGTCTTCGACGGCACCAAGCCTGGCAACCTGCTCCGCACGCTCCAGGGCGAGTCGGTCGGCACGCTCGTCCACTGGGCTGCCGACGAACCGACCTTCGCGAGTGCGGCCGTGTAGCGGTGCGGCTACACGAAGCATCGCGTTACGTCGTTCATACTTTCACATGTCCACACCTTCCACTCTCCCCTTGCCATGATCGACGAACACTTCCAACTCATTCTCGAAGAGGCGCGCGACGGGATGCAGAAGTCCATCGAGCACCTCGCGCACGAGCTCGGGCACATCCGCGCGGGCCGCGCCAACCCGGCGATGGTCGAGGACGTGCGCGTGGACGCCTACGGCTCGAAGATGCCGCTCAACCAGGTCGCCACGATCAACGCGCCGCAGTCGGACCTGATCGTGATTCAGCCCTGGGACAAGTCGATGCTCGGCCCCATCGAGCGCGGGATCATGCAGGCCAACCTCGGCCTCAACCCCACGAACGACGGCGTGCTGATCCGTATTGCGATCCCGCCGCTCACGGAGGAGCGCCGCCGCGATCTCACCAAGCAGGCTCGCTCGAAGGCCGAGGACGCCAAGGTTGCCGTGCGCAACGTGCGCCGCGGCGCCAAGGACCAGATCGGCAAGACGTTCAAGGCTGAGAGCCTGTCCGAAGACATGCGCTACGAAGCCGAAGACCGCCTCCAGAACGCCACGGACGAGTACACCGGCAAGATCGACGCGATGGCCGACAAGAAGGAAGCCGACATCATGACGGTGTAGCGAGAGGGCCTGCGGCCTCTGGTTCGGTCGCTTCGCTCCCTCGTGGGACGGCGGCTGCGCCGCCTGTGGGACGCCCGCCTGCGGCTCGCTGTGGTCGGTGGCTAGAGATGGAACCTTCCCTCAGGAATCATCCCGGCGCACGCGGGGACCCACACGACTAGCGCGGGGGGAGTGCCTATGACCCAAGCAAGCGCTGCCTGGAACTTCGAGTCCAAGGCCGGCTGCGCGCTCCTGCTGAACCTGCTTCCGTCGGGCGAGGTAGCCTTGCACGTCCTCTCCACTCCTGTCTGGCTTCCCGCACTCATACCAAATCCGGAAGCATCGTTGCGGTTGGTCCCCAACTTCGAGGCCGGATTTGGGTATGAACGTATGCAGCGCGGATGTCCCATCCGCGTGTCCACGTGTGAGGGTGTCCACGCGTGAAGGTGTCCACGCGTGAAGGTGTCCACGCGTGAAGGTGTCCACGCGTGAAGGTGTCCACGTGTGAAGGTGTCCACGTGTGAAGGTGTCCACGCGTGAAGGTGTCCACGCGTGAAGGGGGGACTCCTCGTCCACACGTTCAACCGTCCACCCCCTCATACCCAACTCTGCAAGCGGAGTTGGTATTACGGAGCGCCACAGGCCGCCAGCACCGTCTCGGCGTCGCCAAGCGTGTCGGGGTTGGGACCGAAGGGCTCGCGGACCCCGCTCTCGTCGCCGGTGCCAAACACCTCGCGATCCGCAGTGACCCGGAGGAGGCCGTCGACCTCAGCCACGGTGAGGATGTGGACGTAGCGCTCGCTCAAGAGGCGGGACTGCTCCACACGGCGCTCGGCGCGCACGAAGACGTCCCGCTCGGCATCGACGATCGTGTAGCCGAGATCGGTGAGCGCGGAGAGGGCGCAGCTGAAGGCATCGGGCCGGGCCGTCGCGGTTTGAGTCACGGGAGGCTCTGGAATCAGGAGCACGGTGCCGCACCCGGATAGGCCAGCGACAAGCGCTAGGGAGAAGAAGAGACGCATGAGATGGGGTGGATTTTGTAGGATCTGCACTAGGATTCGCCGTGGGGTGCGCTCATATTTGAGATTCCTCGTTCCCGGAGAGGTGCCCGAGTGGTTGAAGGGGCTCGCCTGGAAAGCGAGTGTGCCGGTTATCCCGGTACCGAGGGTTCGAATCCCTCTCTCTCCGCTTCACGCGACCCGTCGCGTGTACGGCCGCGCTTCCGCGTGCGATCGTAACGTCGGGCCGCTGAAATGCATGGAAGCTGGTGCCACCCGGTGCCAGCTTTTTCTGTAGCGGCTTCCCCCCACCCAACCTGCTTGCGCTCCCCGATGCTTGAGAGCATGACCGGCTTCGGTCGCGGCACCGCCCGCGTCGAGCAGACCGAAGTGACCGTCGAACTGCGCTCGGTGAATGGGCGCTTCTGCGAGGTGACGGTGCGCGGCCCGCGCGCGCTCGGGACCTACGAGGACCAGATCCGCAACGGCCTCCGCGACCGCCTCCAGCGCGGCAAGGTCACCGTCTCGATCACGCTCCAGCAGGCGACGACCGAGGCCCCGCTCAAGGTCAACGTCGCCGCCGCCCAGGGCTATGCCCAACTCCTGCGCGACCTGCACCGCGCGACGAACCTAGACGCGCCGATCACGCTCGATCAACTCCTCCGCTTCAACGACGTGCTCGTCCCCGACGAGAGCGACGACGCTGACGAGACCGCCTGGGTCGCCACCCAGCAGGCGCTCGAAGATGCGGCCGTTGCCCTGGAGACGATGCGCCGCCGCGAGGGTGAAGCGATGCGCGTGGACCTCGCCGCTCGCGCCGACGTGATCGAGGCCGAGCTGCACGCGGTGGAAGTCCGTGCGCCGCAGCGCGTCGCTGAGCACCAGGCCACGCTGCGCGCCCGCCTCGCCGAGCTGCTCGCCGACGAGCGCCTCAACCCGGACCGCCTCGAAACCGAGATCGCCGTCCTCGCCGACAAGCTCGACGTGACCGAGGAGTGCGTCCGGCTCCACTCGCACCTGGAAGGCTTCCGCGCGGCGCTCGCGGCGGACGAGCCCGTCGGGCGGCGGCTCAACTTCCTCGCGCAGGAGTTCAACCGCGAGATCAACACCATCGCCTCCAAGGCCAACGACGCCGAGATGGCGGCGCGTGCCGTGACCATGAAGGAGGAGCTAGAGAAGATTCGCGAACAAGTTCAAAACGTGGTGTAGGGGCGCGCCGTGCCACACGCAGACCGCCCGGCTCACCCACGCCTGACCCGCCCTCGCTTGGCACGCTATCGCTTGGACCTCCGCGCATGAAGCTGATCGTCCTCACGGCCCCGAGTGGCTCCGGCAAGACGACCATCGCCCGGCGGGTGCTGGCGGCCTTTCCGCGTCTCTCGTATTCGGTCTCGGCCACCACGCGCCCACCGCGCCCAGGCGAGATCGACGGCATGGACTACTTCTTCCTCACCGAGACTGCGTTCCGCGCGCGCATCAAGTCTGGCGCGTTCCTTGAGCACGAGGAGGTCTACCCCGGCCGCTTCTACGGCACGCCCCGCGCCGAGGTGGAGCGCCGCGCGACCGACGGCGGCGTGCTGCTCGACATCGACGTGAAGGGGGCGCTCAACGTGAAGCGGCTCTACCAGGCGCAGGCGCTCACGCTCTACGTGCGGCCGCCCTCGCTGCAGGTGCTCGCCGAGCGCCTCAGCCGCCGTGCCACCGAGACGCCGGAGACGCTCCGCGTCCGCCTCGAACGCGCCGAGCTCGAACTCGGCTACGCCGACAGCTTCGACCACATCATCGTCAACGACGACCTCGACACAGCCGTCGCGGAAACCCTCGCCCTGGTGGGCACGTTTCTGGGCGGCTAAACACTTTCGATTTGCCTCGCCGTGTCAAGCTTCAGTCTTGCACGCTGCACGACCCTGTGGGAAGTAGCGAGGAGGGGGGGCCTCCCCCACAACCCACACCCAACCCCCAACTTCCAGATGTCGCTCAAGACCCTCGACACGACCGAACTCGCCACCAAGACCGGCAACCTCTACGAGTCCGTGGTCGTCCTCGCCAAGCGTGCCCGACAGATCGACGCCCGCGTGAAGCAAGAGCTCGACGCCAAGCTGGCCTACTACGACGACCTCAGCCTCGACGCCGTGGACGAGCTCCGTAGCAACGAAGACCAGGCGCGCATTTCCGTCGAGTACGAGAAGAAGGCCAAGGCTAGCCTCCTCGCCGCCGACGAGATGCTGGACAACGAGATCTACTTCCGCAACCCGAACATCGAGGAGTAGTCCTCCTCGTCTTCGGTCACGTGTTCTGGGTCATTGGTAGAGGGCTGAGCTCGAAGCGAGAGACCCATGACTGACGACCAAGGACTCCAGGGAACGCGCCTCCTCCTCGGCGTCACGGGAAGCATCGCGGCCTACAAGGCGGCGGAGTTGGTCCGCGCCTTCACGAAGGCCGGGGCCGAGGTGCAGGTGCTCATGACGCGCGACGCGGCGCGGTTCATCACGCCGCTCACGCTCGGCACCCTCTCCGAGCGCGAGGTGCTCGTCGAGATCTTCCCGGACGGACCGGCGGCCGGCGGCTCCTGGACGAAGCACGTCCACCTCGGGCTATGGGCCGATCTCTTCGTCGTGGCGCCCGCCACGGCCACGACGCTCTCGAAGCTCGCGCACGGCGTCTGCGACTCGATGCTCACCGCCACGGCGCTCTCGGCGCGTTGCCCGCTGCTCGTCTGCCCGGCGATGGACCACGACATGTGGCTGCACCCGGCCACGCAGCGCAACCTGCGGCTCTTGCGCGAAGACGGCGTGCGCATCCTCGATCCCGAGCACGGCGAGCTCGCGAGCGGCCTCATCGGGCAGGGCCGGCTGCCCGAGCCCGATGCCATCGCCGCGCATGTGGCCACGCTCCTGAGCGAGATGGACGACGGCGAGGTAGAGGAGCACACGCCGGAGCAGACGCTCACAGGCAAGTCGGTGCTCGTGACCGCTGGGCCGACGCGTGAGCCGATTGATCCGGTGCGTTTTATCTCCAACCCGTCCACGGGAACAATGGGCTACGCGCTCGCCGCCGCCGCCGCCGAACGCGGCGGTGCCGTGACGCTCGTGAGCGGCCCCACCACGCTCGCCACGCCGCCCGGCGTCACCCGCATCGACGTGACGACGGCCGACGAGATGTACGCCGCCGCGATGCAGCACGGCGGGGCGGACCTCGTCATCGCGGCGGCCGCTGTGGCGGATTATGCGCCGGCTGAGCCAAGCGCCCACAAGCGAAAGAAAGAAGCCGACCCCGCGAATGAGGCCGGAGAGGTGGTCCTACGGCTACGGCGGACGCCCGACATCCTCGCGGCACTGGGCGCGCAGAAGCGGAAGGGGCAGCAGCTCGTGGGCTTCGCGCTAGAGACCCAAGACGGTCTCGCGAACGCGCAGAGCAAGCTGCAACGCAAGCGCCTGGACTGGATCGTGCTCAACTACGCCAACGAAGACGGTGCAGGCTTCGGGACGGGTACCAACCGTGTCACCTTGCTGGGACGCGACGGGGCTGAGGTTGCCCTTCCTAAAGCTGAGAAGGGGCGCATTGCTGGGGCGATTTTGGACCGGGTTCGATTCCAAGGCGCGTGGGGCCCTAAGGAAAAACAGGGGCCTGGGGTATGAGAAACACCGGTGTCCGATCCAATCCCCTTGAGGATGCAAGGGAGAACCCAGGAGAAGCCTTGTAAATCCGAAACGGGCGTGCTAGCTTCTGCCCGCTTGTCCCCGTGCGCTCACGCGTGCCACACGCAAGCCACGTCCCCACCCGCCACTCCCACGAGCTCGCTTCCTCGCAGCCAGGTCTGCATTCTCTCTCGCGCGTTCGCCTTTGGCTTGGGGGCCCCTGTCTTTCACACACCAACCGGACTTTCTCATGAAGTCTATTCGCTACATTCTGCTGGCGCTCCTGCTCGCTCCGGGCGCAGCGCTGGCCCAGGTGGTGGGCGATACCAACGCCACCCTTGAGATCGCAGGCAACGAGTATGCGGTCATCGCCACCCAGAACTTCGGTGCCCAGTTCGTCAGCGAGGTGCCCTTCGGGCCCAACAAGATTGTCCAGGCAATCGACGCTGAAGGCGACGGCACCACCATCGACGGCTGCGAGCCGTTTGAGAACCCTGACGACATTGCGGGCAACATCGCGCTCATCAGCCGTGGCGCTTGTGCCTTCGTCGTGAAGGCCGAGAACGCGGCCAACGCAGGTGCCGTTGCGTTCATCGTCTACATGGACGAGCGCGAAGGCCAGGAAGGCGAGGGCCTCGTCAACATGGCTGGCGACTGCGACCCGGCCGTCTGCACGGCACCGGGCGTCTTCATGTCCCGCCGCGACTACAAGTCGATCCTCCCGGACGTCAAGTTCGAGGAAGAGGCCACCATCACGGCGGTCCTCCCTGAGGCCCCGAGCACTGGCTCCGTCGCGACGGGCGTGGTGAACCTGCCGATCTACGACGACGGCTTCTTCGGCACGAACTTCTCGTTCGGCCCGTCCTTTGACGAGGCCCCCTACACGTTCAACGGGTTCACCCCGCTGTTCGTGGGCACCGTGCTTGCGGGCGTCGACGGCAACGTGTTGGGCAGCCCCTACGGCGGCGCGTCCGAGTACGAGCGCAACGGCACCGTGCTTACCGGTACGGTGAACGAAGGGCGTGACCCGGCAGCCCAGGCCTCGTTCGCCAACGCGGACGCGGGCATCTCCGTGACCAACCTCGCCTTCGCCACGCCTACGGGTGCTGGCGTGGACGACACGCACATCATCCTGCAGCTCACGGCGTCGAGCACCACCGGTGCTGACATCCCAGGTGTCTACCTCGGCCTCTTCGCCGACTGGGACATCGTGGACGACGCTGACGACACGTCCACCAACGACTCGGGCGGCTGGAATGGCGAGTTCAACCTCGCCTACGTCTTCGACACCGAAATGGCGCAGTACCACGGCGTGATGGCTGTCGTTGATGAGACCGCCTTCCCGGGTTCGACGCTCTCTGGGTACACCACCGACTCGGATGGGTCGGACGAAAACATGTTCACGGCGCTGACGTCGAACGTGCCGCCGGCCGATGGCGAGGCCGAGCGCGCTGTGGTCGTGGGTCAGGGGCCGTACATGCTCCCAGCTGATGGCACCGGCGTAATCCAGGTCTTCGCCCTCGTGGCAGGCGCGACGGAAGCTGATCTGTTCGATAGTGCCCGGGGCGTCTGCGCTCGCTTCGGCCTGGCCTGCGGCGGAGTTGCTACTGAGGAAGAGACGCTGGCTGGCACCTACCGCCTCGAGTCGGCCTTCCCGAACCCGTTCAGCGCCACGACGCAGATCGGCTTCTCGATCCCGCAGACCGAAGAGGTCAGCATCGTCGTCTACGACATGCTCGGCCGTGAGGTCGCTACGCTGGCCAACGCCGCCTACCCGGCTGGCGTCCACCAGGTCACGCTCGACGCGGCCAACCTGCCGAGTGGCGTCTACGTCTACCGCATGACCGCGGGCCAGACGACTCTGACCGAGCGCGTCACCGTGGTGCGCTAAGCGTCTCAGACGCAGCTGGACCTTGCCGTCAGGGACTGCCTGACGCCCCGTCCGAGGGGCCTCGCTGGAGCAATCCGGCGGGGCCCCTTTTGCGTGCTCTGTTTTGTTTTCCCGTAGCGCGTTGCTATCGTGACCTTCCTAGTGCCGTTAGCCTAGCTACACTCTGCCATGCGCGCCCTCCGCTACGGTCTCTTCGTCCTGCTCCTCGCCCCCGCGCTCGCCCGCGCGCAGGTGCCCAATGCCTTCTTCGAAGTGGATGGAGTTCTCTACCGAGCGCTCGCCACCCAAAACTTCGGAGCACAGCTGGAGAACGGCACCGATATCGGCCCACTCCCCCTTGTGCAGGCAGTAGATGCTGCTGGCGACGGTTTAGACGGCAACGGGACCGTCTTAGACGGGTGCTCACCATTTGACAATGCGGCGGACATGGTGGGCAACATTGCACTGGTTAGCCGCGGGTCGTGTGCATTCGTCACGAAGGCAGAGAACGCGGCCGATGCCGGTGCCACAGCGGTCGTGGTTTATATGGACGCCCGCAACGGTCAGGAGGACGACGCGCTTGTGAACATGGGCGGTGACTGCGACCCCTCCGTCTGCACTGCGCCTACGCTCTTCATTTCCCGTAGAGCCTACAAGTCGTTTATTCCCGACCTCCCTTTTCCTCGCACAGCCACCGTCATTCCCGATCTCTCCGACGAGCCGACTGTAGGCGTGGTAGCGACAGGGGTGGTGAACGTGCCTATCTACGACAATGGGTTCTTCGGCACCACACCCGAAAATGACTACGCACCCGTCGCGGATGAGTCGCCGCTCACCTTCAACGGCTTCACGTCGCTCTACGTGGGGTCGGTGCTCGTCGGGGTGAATGGGTCCGTCGCGGGGAGCCCCTACGACACCCAGTCAGACTACGTGCGCACGAGCACCGTCCTCACGACGTCAGGCGACGTCTACGAGTCGATAGTGCGTGCCACCTTCGTGTCGGAAGACCTCGGGATCGAGATCGAGCACCTCGCCCAAGGAAGCGTAGACCAGCCCACGGCGGTGGTGATGCAACTCAGCGCTGCCAGCACAACCGGGGCCGACATCGACGACGTCTACCTAGGGCTGTTCGTTGACTGGGACGTGATCGACGACGAGAGCGACGTTTCCACGGACGACCTCGGTGGTTTCATCGCGGAAGTAAGTATGGCCTACGTCTTCGATGCCGACCAGGCGCAATACTACGGCGTGTTGCCCATCGCCTCAGAGACCTTCTATCCAGGCTGGAATCTCTCGGGATACACCACCGATTCAGATGGGAACGATGCGAACATACTTGCCGCTCTCACCTCTGCTGTTTCACCAGACGGTGCACAAGGAGAGCGCGCCGTCGTCATGGGGCAAGGGCCTTACACGCTCCCGGCCAGTGGCAATCCGGTCGTCCAGGCGTTCGCCTTGGTCGTAGGGGAGAGCGAGGTAGACCTGCTGAACGCTGCTTGGAGTCTGTACTCCCAGTGCTGGATTTATGGGCGCGGCTGCAGCACGGAGGCCGCGACCGAGGACGGCACCTACCGCCTTGCCTCGATCTACCCCAACCCGTCCACGACGACCGCACGCGTCGGCTTCACGCTGCCGAGAGCCGAGGACGCGCGCGTGGAGGTGTTCGACCTCCTGGGACGACGGGTGACGGTGCTGACGGACGGGCTCCACGTGGCAGGTGAGCACAGCGTGACACTTGATGCGACGTGACTGCCGAGCGGTGTCTACGTGGTGCGGCTCGCCACACCGAGCGTCTCGCTCACGGAGCGCGTCACCGTCGTGCGCTGAGGGTCGTAGGACCAATGCGGGCCAACGACTGACCACAGCGAGCCAACAGCGAGCGCACCACCTCCTAGCTGATCATTGCCGTGTTGTAGCGGGAGGCGAGGCTTTCCTGCGCGGTGACGACCACCTTGAACGCGTCGCGGAGGTGCGTGCGTTCGAGGCGCGAGAGCTCGCGCGGCGCGATGCGGTTGTCTGGTGTCTCGGCGGCGCGGAGTTGGCGGCCCTGGTGCCGCAGCCGCGTCATCGCCACGTACTCGAAGGCGTCGTCCTGACTCGTGGCGTCCTTCGGGTTCACGGCCCCTGCCTCGGCGATGGCAGCGAACCGGTCGTGCGTATTCACGGCCGTCACCCCGGCAGCGAGCGCGTGAACCCGCGCGATGTCCACGAGCGGCGCGAGGCCGCGCGTCTTGATGTCGAACGTGTCTTTGTGGCTGCCTGAGCGGTCCACGACGAAGGTGCGAAAGAAGCCGAGCGGCGGCTCGAACTGGAGCGCGTCGACGGCGAGGGTGGCGAGGAAGATCTGGTTGCTGCGGGCCGTCTCGCGGATGTGGGTGCGGAGGGCGCGCGTGAGCGCGTCGTCACCGTGGCCGTGGCGGAGGTCGAAGAAGATCGTCGTGTGCATGACGGCCTTCGGGTCGGGCCGCTCGATCCAGGTCGTGAACGTCCGCGTCCACGCGGCGAGCGGCTGCCGCCAGCGCGGGTTCGTCGCCATCACGTCGCCGGGGCAGTAGACGAAGCCCGCGCCGTGAAGCCCGTCGGAGACATACTGTGCTAGGGCGGCGAAGTAGGCGTCGTGCGCGTCCGGGTCGAAGTCGTCATGCAGAAGCAGCGCGTTGTCCTGGTCGGAGTGCGCATTTATCTCCTGGCGGGCCTGCGAGCCGAGCACGAGCCACGCGTAGGGCACCGGCGGTGGGCCGAGCTTGGCCTCGGCGAGCTCAAGCAGCCGATCCGTGAGCGCGTCGGCCACGGCCGTCGCCACCGTCCCGATGTCGCGCGGCTTGGCGTCGGCCTCGATGAGCCGCAGCAGCAGGTCTGGCAGCCGCTCCGCCACGCGCGCCAGGCCCTCCGGCGTCGTCTGCTTGGCGATGTCGCCCACGATGAAGACCGGGGACGACGCCTGGAGGCGCATCAGGTCGGTAACGGTGACGATACCGGCGAGCGCGCCGCCGTCCATCACGGGCAGGTGGTGGATGTTGCGCGCCGTCATGCGGAGGAGCGCCTCGAAGGCGAGCGCGCCCGCGCCGATAACAGCCGGGTTGGGCGTCATCACGTCGCGTATAGGGCTGTCGGGGTCGCGGCCCTCGGCGAGCACGCGCGTGCGGAGGTCGCGGTCGGTGAGGATGCCGAAGAGCCGCCCCGGCCCACCCGGCTCCTCAGCGGCTTTCTCCACGACGAGCAGCGACGAGACGTGCGCCTCGGCCATCGTCTGCGCCGCCGTGCGGACCGAGGCGTCGAGCGGGATCGTGACGGGCGGGCGCTTGAGCAGGCTGCGGACCGGCGTGACAAGTTCGGCGGCCTGCGTGCGGCGGTCGAGCGCCGCGCGGAGGCGGTACGCCTGTGCCTCGTCGAAGAAGTCAGCGACGTCGAGATGCGCCTCGCGCAGCGCGCGGAAGGCGTCGGCGGGCAGCTGGTAGAGCAGCGTGTCCTCGATGGCCGTGGCGTGCGCGCTCGCGATGCCGTCGCCGAGGAGCGAGGGGTAGCCGAAGCTCTCGCCCTCGCCGCAGCGGTCCACCAAGCCGCCCTGCGGCCCGGTCAGTTCGACGGCCCCCTTGCGGACGATGTGGAGGTGCGTGTTGGGCTCCCCGAGCGTGAGGACCGGCTGTTGGCGGCGGACGTAGCGCACGTCGAGCGACCGGACGGCGCGCTGGAGGTCGGCCTCGGGCAGCGTGTCGAAGGGCGCGTGGGCGGCGAGGAAGTCGCGGAGCTGGGCGAGTTCGGGCGTCATAGCGGCGTCGGTGAGGCGAGCCGCAAAGTAGAGCCCATCGCCGGGAGGGCCGGGCGGGTCGCGCCTTTTCCCTACATAGCCCAGGTTGTGTGCGACGGCTCGGCGGTGTGCTTCGGGCGGTCTGTAGGGTGTAGCGGGTAGGGAGTGGTGCGTTTGGTGACCTTCCTCCCTACCTACTCTCCACCCCCTACATTGAGAACGGGGCAGATAGGGTACAACGTGAGGTACATAACCCAAGTTGTGTGCTATGGCTCAGCGCTACGCTGTGGACGGTTTGTGGGGGGAGCGGGTAGGAAGTGGGGCGTCTGACACCTTTTCCGCTCCCTACTCCCCACCCCCGACACCCTCCACGTTGAGAAAGAGCGGATAGGGCACAACGTGAGTTACATACTGGCGTGATCGCAGACCGTCGCAGCCACGCCGTCGCAACCACGCCGCGCTTATCCTTCGGCTCCCTGTTCCCTCACTGGACTCGCGTCGACCATGACCGCTCGGGTATCCCTGCTGCGCTCCGTTCTGCTCCTCGTCGCCCCTGTGCTGCTTGCTTCGTCGGGGCTGGCCCAGCCGCTACGCCTCCCACACCTCTTCAGCGACGGACTGGTGATCCAGCGCAGCGCCGCCGTCCCGGCCTGGGGCTGGGCGACGCCTGGGAGCGCCGTCACGGTCCAGTTCGATGGCGCGATGCACACGACCACCGCCGCCGCTGACAGCACGTGGCGCGTGATACTAGACCCTCGACCTGCAGGCGGGCCCCACACCATCATAGTCCGCGCAGATGGCAGCGCCGATGGAGCCACAGCGACCGTGCGCAACGTGCTAGTTGGTGACGTCTGGATCGCGTCAGGGCAGTCCAACATGGAGTGGACGGTCGCCGAATCGAGGGACGCCGCCGCCGAGATCGCCGCGGCCGACGCTCCGCAGATCCGCCAGTTCGACGTGCCACAGTCGTGGGCACGTGAGCCCTCCTACACGCTCGCCGGAGGCGCGTGGACCGCCGCCACGCCCGAACATGTCGGCGCCTTCACGGCGGTGGGCTACTACTTCGCGCGGACCCTCCGCGAGACGGCGCTCGCTGGCGTGCCCATCGGCCTGCTCAACACGTCGTGGGGCGGCAGCCGCCTGGAGCCGTGGATGAGCGCGGCGCACCTCAGCCTCGACAGCGCAGGGGTGGCGGCCACCTACGCCGAGGAGGAGGCGCGCCTCCAGGAACTCCGCGACCGGCTGAGCGCGCGACTCGGTGCCGTGCCTACCCGCGACGAGGGCCTCGTGGACGGCACGGCGCACTGGGCCGTCCCCAGCTTCGACGACGGCACGTGGGACACGGTGCCGGTGCCGAGCACGTGGGAAGAGGCGGGCTACGAGGAGGTGGACGGCGTCGGGTGGTACCGCACCACGTTCGACCTCACCGACACCGAGGCAGCGGCCGGCGTCACGCTCGGGCTCGGCATGATCGACGACACGGACCGCACCTGGGTCAACGGCACCGAGGTCGGCGGGATGGAGATGGCGTGGAACGTCGAGCGCGTCTACGCGGTGGGGCCGGACGCGCTGCAGGCGGGAACGAACGTGATCGCTGTGCGCGTCGAGGACTTCGGCGGCGGCGGCGGCATCGCTGGACCGCCCGAGACGGTCTACCTGGACACCGCGACCGGGCGGCGCGCGCTAGACGCGGCGTGGCGCTTCACCATCGGGCTGGTTCGGCTCGGGGGCAGCAGCAGCAAGAACCAGATCCCGATGTTGCTTTGGAACAAGATGGTGCAGCCGCTCACGCCCTTCCCCGTCGCCGGCGTGATCTGGTACCAGGGCGAGTCCAATGCGAACTCCATAGCCGACGCCGAGGCCTACGGCGACCTCTTCCCGGCTATGATCGAGGGCTGGCGCACGGCTTGGGGCCGGGATGACCTCCCGTTCCTCTGGGCGCAGCTCGCGAGCTTCCTCGCCCCGGACGACACGCCGACGGAGAGTACGTGGGCGCTGCTGCGCGAGTCGCAGAGCGCCGCGCTGGCACTACCGCGCACCGGCCAGGCCATCCTCCTCGACATCGGCGACGCCCAGGATGTGCACCCCCGCAACAAGCAGGACGTGGGCCGTCGCCTCGCGCTGGCCGCCCGCGCGGTCGCCTACGGTGAGACAGACCTGGTGCACTCCGGCCCGGTCTACCGCGGCCATGAAGTCGAGGGCCACCGCGTCCGGCTGGCGTTCGACCACGTCGGCGGCGGGCTGCGCACCCTCGGCGATACGCCGCGCGGCTTCGCCATCGCGGGCGATGACGGCCGCTTCGTCTGGGCCAATGCGCGCATCGACGGCGACGCGGTGGTGGTGTGGAGCGACGCCGTGGCCGAGCCGACGGCTGTACGATACGGATGGGGGTACAACCCGTGGGGGATAACCCCCGAGGGCGAGGGGCCCGGCCAGGCCACGCTATACAACGCCGAGGGCCTACCCGCCGCGCCCTTCCGCACCGATGGACCGGGCGGCTGACGAGTTCGCGCTCGGGCGGTTAGGAGACAGATCGCCACCGGCTTCTCACAGGACTGTGGGCGGTCCGCCACAGGTCTGTGACATTCGCGGCGCCGGATCAGGGCAGATTGAGGGTGTTGGCAGCGGGCCGGGTTGGTCTGCCGTCGTCCACCCGATCCGTTTTCCTCCATCCAATCTGATTGCGCCATGACCTACCGAGCGCGCCGCGCTACGAGCGGCACCCACCTGTTTGCCATGCCAGCCGTCTTTGCGCTGCTGCTGGCCCTCGGCCTCCTCCTCACCGGCTGCGACAGCGCCGAGGCCTCCACCGACGGCGTGGCGACCGAAACCGTCACCCTCGCCTCCGCGGTCACCGGCGTTGCCTCCGACGCGGGGGCCTCGTCCGACGACCTCGTGTCGGCCTCACGCTCGTTCGAAGGACGTCACCTCGAACCGGGCATGCTCTGGACGATCGCCGCCGAGGTGCACAGCCGCCTCACGCCCGAGCAGATCGAGCGCCTCGAGGCGAAGCTCGACGAGCGCCGCACCGCCCTCGAAGACCGGCGGGCCGAGTTGGGCGACCGGCCGCGTGGTCCGCGTGGGGGGCCCGGTGGCGGTCCGGGGGGACCCGGCGGCCCTGGCGGTGCCGCGTTTGACCGCGTGCTGACCGACGACCTCGCCCTCTCCGACGCGCAGACGGACGCCATCGGGGCCATCCGCGACGCCTACCGCGCCGAGTTCGAGGTGCTGCGCGAGAGCGACCTCGCCGACGAGGACCGCCGTGCCCAGGCGCAGGCCCTCGTCGAGGCGATGAAGGCTGAGATCGGCGCCGTGCTTACGGAGGCGCAGATTGCCGCGCTGGAGGCCCACCGCGCTGAGCGCGAGGCCGAGCGCGAAGAGCGCCGCGCCGCCGAGCAGGCCGCCATGGCCGAGGCGCTTGCCCTGACCGACGCGCAGCAGGCCGACTTCGACGCGTTCCGCGCCGAGATGGAGGCCCAACGCGGCACCGTCGATCCTAAGGAGGTGCGCGAGGCGCTCCAGGCGGCGATCGCCGAGATTCTTGACGACACGCAGGAAGAGATCGTGACCGTTTGTGCGGCGCTCCGCGTACACCTGCTTCAGGGTGGACCAGGTGGGCGCGGGCCGCGTGGCCCAGGGGGTCCAGGAGGGCGAGGCTAGTCTCGTGCCCCAGATCGATGGGGGTGTGACCGGGACGTGCTGAGCAACGCGGCTAAGAAGCGCAAGCCTGGAGGGTGCGACGAAGCCAACGCGCCGCAGTAGGTCCCAAGCCATCCCACTCCTGGCCGATCAGTAGGGGCCCCACTAGCCCTCGCTTGTGCTCTCTTCTGCGCCGCGGCGGCCGGGTCTTCTGGACCTGGCCGCCGCGTGGATGCTCTGCAGGGCCCCCGGTGCCAAGACCTCACTCGCTAGGGAGTGTGGACAATCAGGGGGTCAGGCGGTCACGAGACACCGTTTGCGGGCTCGCAAGGCGTGTGAGGAGTGCGATTCCGTAGAATCGGACGACGAGCAGAACGCAGCAAGCGCCGAACGGGGGCCGTGAGCGCCGATCAGATCGAATGTCCACACGACCTAGTACTGCGACCGCTTCATCTTGTCATGCTCCGTGCTATCTCGGGTAACCACCCCTGTCTCCTCCTATCCAGAGCCTGCCCTCGCGAACGCGGGGGAGGGGAACTTCGCTTGCGGCTTTCATACCCGAGTGGCGATGACGCAAAAGACTCGTTGATCATGTACCAGGCGGTCGGTTGGTCCGGAGGTGCTCGGCCTCGCGGAGCAGCGTCACATTGCGCTGCACCCCCACATAGTGGTCAGGGGGAGCGTCTCCGTTGGCGACCGGGACGAGAGAGAGGCGGTTCCAGAAGGGGGTGCCGTCCTTGCGGTAGTTCAGCAACTCGACATCTACCGCCTCACCCGCTTCGAGGCCCCGTCGGATCGTCTGCACGGCTTCGGGATCCGTGTCGGCCCCTTGGAGGAAGCGGCAGTTGCGCCCCAGGGTTTCTTCAGGGCTGTAGCCCGTGATCTCGTAGAAGGCGCGGTTGGCGAACACGAGCGGCTCGCCCTCGCGGCGCATGTCGGCCACCGTGACGCCCTCCGCAATGGCATCCAGGGCGAGGCCGAGAGCCCCAAGTACCTCCAGGGCGCGTCCCATGGGGTCGTTTTCGTCGCTGGCGAGGGCAGCCATGCCGGTGAGGCCACGCAGCCCGAACACCTCCGGGTGTAGTAGCTCCGCCTCCCCCTGACGCACGAATCGGAGCACCTCGGCGAGGGAAACGCGGCGGTGTCCGCCGGCCGTGCGGTGTGCGTGGAGACGACCGGCGTCGATCCAGCGCTTGAGGGTGGACTCGCCGACGCCTAGGCCTTCGGCGACCTGGCGGGGAGAGAAGAGTTGCTTGGTGGCGTTCACACCGGTACGGAGTCGGTCCAGAGGATAGCTGACTGTTTTGGACGTTTGCTTAAGCACGGCACGCGCTCCGCGTTCCACACGCCACAGCAATTGGCTCGCAGCTAGGGGAACGGTGTCTTCCGCAGCGCGGGGCCTCGGCCCTGGGTGAATAGCGGATGTAGTACCAAGTCGCTAGGTTCGCAGTGCACCTCCACCTCAGTCATCCCGGACTTGATGCGGGATCCATAGGAGGCACTACATGGATTGACTTCGTCCGTCTTCGGCTCCCGCGTTCCCGGGGATGATTCTCCAGGTAGCCTGGGGCATTAACCCAAAGAATCGGTAGAAGAACGGGGCTCGATAGTGCGGACTCCGCTCTCACCTTCTCCGTACCTCGTCCCGACTGATACCAAGTCCGCCTGATGAGTTGCGATGGTGTCATCCTGATTGCCTATGACTTGTCAAGAGCACCGGCGACACACTCATGTGCCCCCCACGATGCGGCTCCCCGCTACGCAGCACCCCGCACATCACCCGCACCAACCGGTTGGCGATGTTGTTGAGCACCAGCCGCACCGGCTTCCCCGCTGCCACCTTCATCTCGAAGTAGGCTCGCTGCCGCGCGTCATGCGTCCGGGCCGACCGCGCTCCCACAGCCATCTGTCCCCGAGGGCGACCTGCCAATACGGTCTGCTTTCGCAGGTGCCGACTGCGGGAAGCGTCCAGATTTTTAGCGTGCGGTCGCCCTGGCTTGGAGGGCCCGACTCGTAGCGTAGGCTTGGTCCCGTCGGTAGCTTCGTCGGAGCGGGATGCTCCGTCCTCAAGTCTAACAGAACTCGGTTCAGCATCTCTGACGACTCGACTGTCTCGCGATATCGCTGAGATGCTGAATCAAGTTCAGCATGACCAGGTCGAAAGTTTGCAGCCGGAGTTGGTGTGACCCGCTCCGCCCTCACGCCCTGATGGCCTCGACGTACTCATCCGGCTCATCAGCGCAGTCGCCAACGCGATCATGTTCCTGACAGGCCTCTCGCTCTCCACCATGGCCACGAGCATGGGCGGCAGGGCGCAACGGCGCCCCTTCGCCTACCTCCTCGCTCAGCGCCGCGACTGGGACGACGCCGAGATTCACATCCTCCGCATCGGTGACACCCAGGAGGCCATCGATGCCACGCGCGTCCACTCGGACGCGCTGCTCGACGGCGTGCGGGTGGAGGCGACGGTGACGATCCTCGTCCGCAAGCCGGCGGGCAGCCCCGAGCGCGTGCCCGTCATCGACCTGATCGCGAGCAACAGCGTCAACGCCGACCTCACGCTCCTCGGCATGCCGCGCCCCGGCGAGGGCGAGTCCGAAGCCGCCGCCGAGCGCCTCGACTGGCTCGCGCAGGCCGTCGGGACGGCCGAGCTGGTGCACAACGGCCCGGACCAGGAGGAGCTGCTCAAAGGCGAGTCAGCGTGCTGAGCGCGCTACCGCCTGCGTCGGGCGCGCCGATGGCGTAGGTAGGCCTCGTAGTCGCCACGCTCGCGGAGGGCGCGCTCCTGCGTCCGCTTTTTTCGGAGGTCCAGCACCGCGTAGACCACGCCCCAGAACGCTGCGCTCGTGAGTACTACGAAGAGGATATTCATAGCTTAGCGCACGACGGTGACGCGCTCGGTGAGGCTTGCGCTCGGCGTGGCGAGGCGCACCACGTAGACGCCGCTCGGCAGGCCCGCCGCATCCAGCGTGACCGTGTGCTCGCCGGCGGCACGGAGGCCGTCGGTGAGCGTGGCCACGCGTCGCCCGAGCAGGTCGAACACCTCCACCGTCGCGTCCTCAGCGGCCGGCAGCGTGAAGCCGACCCGTGCGGTCGTCGTGGACGGGTTGGGGTAGACGGAGTCGAGCCGGTAGGTGCCAGCCTGCGTTACCGTCTCAACGTCTGTGCAAAAGTCGATGGCGCAGTTGAAGGCATTGGTCAGCATCGCGTCCAGGCTCTCTCCTGGTACCAGCGCGAAAAAGGCGGTTACCGGTGAACCATCGCCAGGAAGAGTGAACGGTCCTTGTCCCACGACCACCGCACGGTCGCGCTCGCCCCCGGCGGGCAGCGTGCGCGAGGTGAGCCCTGCGAAGAGGCTCGCGTCCGAGCCGTCCGATTCTGTCGTGTAGCCGGAGAAGGCGTGGAGTTCAGTGTCAGTGATGATAGCCCGGACTCCGTAGTACTGGGC
>JBCCLD010000018.1:0-23755 GCA_039027055.1 Bacteroidota bacterium | reverse complement strand
TGCCGTGGGTGTGACCGCCGTGCGCCTGCAGGTGAAGCTCAGCGCGAAGGGCGCGGACCTCGGCGTGCAGGTCCTCCACCATCTGCTCCACCTTCTCGGTGTTGTCGAGCGTCATCTCGTCGACGAAGATGGCGTTGGCGAGGCTCAGGCCGAGCAGCCCGCCGAAGAGGAGCGCGACCACGAAGTAGGCGCGGATCGCCGCGATCCAGCCGGTGGCGATGCCCTCCGCCGCGAGCGCGTCCGGCACCTCGTACCACCCCTCGACGGTGAACACCTTGAACAGCGTGTAGAGCGCGTGCAGCGGGTCGCCGAAGTGCTGCGGCGCGACGTGCCCGAAGAGGAGCGTCGCGCCGAGGCCGAGGATCACGTTGAAGAGCGCCAGCACGAGGAAGACCGGCACGGACGCCTTGAT
This sequence comes from Bacteroidota bacterium, assembly GCA_039027055.1. GTDB lineage: Bacteria > Bacteroidota > Rhodothermia > Rhodothermales > Rubricoccaceae > JBCBEX01. The sequence continues at coordinate 23,343 of JBCCLD010000018.1, read as the reverse complement.
GGCCCGCACGACGCCCTGCCGCAGCTTGTCGATCTCGGGGACGAAGCGGAAGAGCCGCAAGAGCCGCAGCAGCCGCCCGAGGCGCAGCAGCGTCAGCACCGCGAAGGCACGCGTTGGTACCTCCACAAACGGCTCCGCGAGCGCGGGCAGGCTCGTCAACACGATCACGAAGTCAAACCGATTCCACGCGTCAGCCCAGTAGCCCCGGAAGCCGCGCGCGTCCCAGATCTTGAGCACGGCCTCCACGACGAAGTAGACGAGGCAGCCGAAATCGACCCACCGCAGCGCCGCGCGCGTGCCCGGATCGAGGTCGGGGAACGCCGCCACGAAGAGCACGACCGCGTTGAGCACGATCACGCCCAGCACGAGCCGCTGGTCTATTAAGAAGCGTGCGGGCAGAAAGCGCACGGCGTGTCCGTGGTGGGTGGTCCGTTGTGTGTCGAGGGCGAAGATCGGACTGGGCGCGCAGCGGTCGGAGAATTTTTTCAACGGTGCTACTCACCTCCTCTGTCATCCTGAGCGTAGCCGGAACGGCGGAGTCGAAGGACCTCTGTCCACCTCGGCGCTCTCCGCGAGGCTTAGGTGCTACCCCGCAGATCGTTCGACGCCATCCGCTGCGCAGATTCTGCTCAGGATGACAAGAATAGAAATCCGATCTTGGGCGGCACTCCACTCAATTCTATCCTGAAGCAAGCCGGACTGAAATAGCCATGCAGTATGCCGTCGTCATCGAGCGCGGAGAAGCGAGCTTCGGCGCATACGTCCCGGACCTCCCAGGCTGCGTCGCGGTGGGAGAGACTGCGGCGGAAGCGCGCCAACTCATCCGCGAGGCCATCGCGTTCCACCTGGAAGGGATGCGTGAAGACGGAGACCCGATCCCGCCGCCTCGTGCGCACGTGGAATATGTTGAGGTCGCCAGCGCTGCGTAGACTTCGCCCATGACCATCTTCCTGGACTTCGACGGCGTCTTTACCACGGATCACAACTGGGCCACCGAGGACGACCGCATCGACCGCAAGGCGTTTTCGTGCCTGGCGACGATGTTCGAGCAGCAGCGGTGTCAGATCGTCGTGACCTCCACGTGGCGCTCGGGGCATTCGCTGGACGAGTTGCGCGAGATTCTGTCTCCGCTCGACGCCGAGGTGATCGGCGTGATGCCCGTGCTCTCAAACCGAGGCGAAGAGATCATCGCGTGGATCGCGGCGCATTTCGGCGGGGACCAGTACCTCGTCATTGACGACGAAGTCGCCGAGATCCGCCCCTACATTGATGACGACCACATCGTACATGTGCAGGACGGCTTCACCAAGGGGGCTTCCAAGCCAAGCACCTGGAGCGAGCCTTGGCCCTGCTGACTCGATGGTCCGAGAGTGTCGGCGATTAACTCTAAGCCTCCACTGCGCTCCTGGGTTTGCCTTGATCGAAATCTCCCTGCTCCGCTTCCTGAAAACCGGGTCGTACGGCCCCGTTCGTCTCGGCCAAACACGCGAACAGGTCAGGAGTCACCTGGGTGAGCCCGACGACAAGGGGGGCGTGTCCAGGAAATACAGACGCCCCACCGTCTGGAAATATGGAGATGTGCAGTTGTTTTGGCCTGAGCGAGAAGAGCGACTCAAGGCAATCGTCTTCTACGCTTTTCATGCCCCAAGTGGAGAAATCCCCAGTGGAGGGAAGTCTATCGACCTGCGGCCTGGACTTCTGCGAGGTGGGGTAGCAATCTATGAGGCGCTGCACGTGCTCGATGAGGCTGGTATCGCTTCCCGCGAGGTCGATCACTGGCTGGATACCCATCGAGTTTTAGAGACTCCGCCGGGTGTACAGTTGTTGTTTGTGGACACCTCACATTGGGAAGGGCTGTACACCATCTCGCTGCGTCGAGAGTAACTCTGAATATCCAGAAAGGTGGAGAAACATCCACCCTGGTCATCCCCGACTTGATCGGGGATCTATACGATGCCCCGTATGGGTCCCCGCTTTCGCGCTGGTAAGGGTAGGTATTCACAGAGATCCTCCTCTTTTTCTCATCCTGAGCGCAATCCGCGCAGCGGATGAAGTCGAAGGATCTTGTTCGTATCTCTCTGACAAGGTGGGACTATGGTGCTGGCCCATAGATCCTTCGACTCGCTGCGCTCGCTCAGGATGACATCGTTTTGCGAAAACCTACCCCTGTCAGCGCTTTCGCGGGGATGACTTGTGGGGAGTCCTGAGATAAAGCCGCAGATTGATTGGCTCAAGTTCAAGCGTACCCGGACCTGAGGCTTGTCCTACACCTCCGCATCGCCAAACTCCTTCGTCACCTGAGCACGCAGGTCCTTCGCCTCAGACCGCAGCGTCTCTAGCTCCGTCTCGGCGGCGGTGAGCTTGGCGCGCTCCTCGGCCACGAGCGTCTCCACGGGGCGCACGAGCGTCCGGACGCGGGCGAGCGCGTCGTCGGTCTCCTCGTCGAACGTCTGCCGGAGCGCGTCGCGGAGGTTCTCGCGCAGCCGCCCGACCTGCTCCTTGAACTCGCGGATCGCCTTGCGCTTCTCGCGCGGTAGCACCAGGAAGCCCAGCGCCCCAATCGCCAGCGCGGCGAGGAGGCCGCCCGTCACGTCGAACGCGGCCGTGGTGGCGATGGCGGTGACGAGCAGGCCGATCCCGGCAGCGGTGCCGAGGCCGCCCGCGAAGAGCGTCGCGGCGGAGCGGGCGTTTTCGAGGATGCGGCGGGCCTCTTCCTGCAGGTTCGTCCCGTCGAGCGTGCGGCGGGCCTCGCGGGCGACGGCGGTGAAGACCTCGTCGCGGTTATACAAGAACGCGTCGTCCTGTCGAGCGGCGGTGCCCTCGTGGCGGCGCTTCTGGTCGGCGAGGTGCGTGTAGGTGTCGTTCCAGAGGTCGAGGACGGTGCGCAGGAGGGCGTCCACGGCCTCGCCCATGCGCGCCTCGATGCGGCCCTCGGCGTCGCGGAGGACCTGCTGCTGGAACTCCGTCTTGAAGCGGTCGCGGTCGCGCAGCATGCGGATTTTCGAGACGCGGATCGAGTCGTCGAGGAACTGCCGCCCGCGCTGCTCCAGCTCCAGCAGTTCGTTGTCGATGGCCGTGAGCGCCTGCTCGGTCGTCGTGGCGAGGGCGGTTTCCTTCTGGCCGAAGCGCTCGTGGAGGCGGTCGAGGCCGGCTGCGTCGTCGTCCACGACGGTGCGGCGCTCGGCGAGGCGCGCTTCGGCATGTCCGAAGAGTTGGCGCGCGGCGTCGAGGGGCGCGTGGAGCTTCAGGGCGTAGCGGTGGGCGTCCGTGAGCGTGTCCGTGAGGTACGATTCGAATGCGGCGAAGCGGCTCGCCGCCCAGCGCGGATCCGCGTCCAGTAAAGTCGCCTCATCGAGCTTCGCTTTCAGGGCGAGGCGGGCGGCGACGGGGAAGATCTTCGGCGTGAAGCCCATCAGCCGCTCCGTGCCCTCGCGGACGTGGGCGAGCACCTGCGCGAGGGCGGCCTCCGGGTCCTCGTTGGCGTCGTCGGCGAGGTCGGCCTTGTTGAGGACGAAGACGAGTTGCTTGCCCCACACGTCGCGGATAAAGCCGAGGAAGGTGCGTTCCGAGTCCGAGAGCGGGCGGTCGAAGCTCGTCACGAACACGACGAGGTCGGCGCGCGGCACGAAGTCTTCGGTGAGCGCCTGGTGCTCCTGGATGATCGAGTTGGTGCCGGGCGTGTCGACGAGCGTGAGGCCCTGCAGGAACGGCGCGGGGAGGCGGCGCTCCGTCACGAACGGTGACCGGTGGTGCGTCTCGGGGGCGTCGCCGTGGCGGAGGACCGTAATCTTGTCCGTTGTGGGCACCGGTCCCTCCTCCATGACCACCTCGCCAAAGAGCGCGTTGAGCACCGTCGACTTGCCCGCGTTGAACTCGCCCACCACCACGACCAGAAACAGGTCCGACAGGTTGGTCGCGACCTCCGCGAGGCGGGCCGTCGTGGCGGGGTCGGCGTCCGCGGCGGCCAGGAGCGCGGCCAGGCGGTCGAGGAGCGCGCGCTCGGCGTCGAGGAGGGCGTCGGCCTGGGGGGAGACGAGGGCGGGCATCCGGAGAACGGCGCTGTAGGACCGAGAGGGAATGAAATGAGGAGTTCTAAAGTAGGCTTGGAAGTGTTTAGGGCGGCATTGTAAGTTGCCGAATCGGAACCGGCCCCGTGTGCCTCGGCTCCTAGAGGGCGGGACCCCACCGTCCCAACCCTGCACAGGATCGACACGCGGCCCACCTCCACGGGCCCTGCGCGATCCCCGTCAGCACCCCCACTTCCCCGACCTTTCTCTCAACCAGAGGATCTACCCCATGATCAACTTGGCACTTGTGGCTCTGCTCTCCGGCTCGCTGCTGCTCGGCAGCCCGGACGGCGAGAAGCCGGACGGCACCAAGAAGGACGCCACCACCACTGAGCAGGCAGCCACCGAGTCTGCGGCCTCCCAGTCGATCGTCGTGATCGGCAACGACGACGAGATGCCCTCGGACGAGGAGGACATCACCAACGACACCTTCGCCCTCGGCCGCTCGGCTGACGAAGCCCCGGTCAAGCTGTGGGTTAGCTACGCCTACGGCGTGGTGAGCGAGGTCTACAACGAGAACGGCGACGACGGTGACTATGAGGCCAACGGTTTCGTGCCTGGCGAGATCACCTCGCAGCGCATCATCGTGGGGGGGCAGATCAACCTGATCAACTTCCCGCGCTTCAAGTTCGGCGGTGGCGCGCAACTCGTCATCGGCCAGAACGTCTTCGACGTCTCGCAGGGCTCCGGCACCTTCCCGGTGCTGGGCACGTTCGACGTGAACGGCGCGCCGACGCCAGTCGGAGGCCTCGGCGACGCACCCTTCAGCTCGACCGAGACCGCGTTCGGGCTCCAGTCGCTGAAGGTCTATGGCATGCTCCAGGGCAAGACGCTCGGCCTCCACGGCGGCTACATCTTCGACCTTGGCGAAGATCGTGAGTTCACCACCTTCACCGTCGACAACGTCAACGGCACGAACCTGGCCACGGGCGCGCCCGTGGCCGTCGGCACGGTGAACAACTTCCAGTCGCGCGAGAACTTCAACGCGACTGACCTCCAGGACGCCATCTTCTTCGGCGCAGACTTTGACTACCCGACGGAGTGGATCCGCCTCTTCGGCGGCATCGACTACTTCCTCCTCCTCGAAGGCGAAGAGGAAGAGCTGATCTCGACCCTCGACCCGACCACGGGCCAGCGCCCGGTCGAGACGGTCACGCTCGACGGCATCAACGACCTGATCGTGATGAAGGCGGGCATCGGCTTCCGCGTCTCGTTCTTCGAGATCGGCGCGGCGGCCCAGATCCGCTCGCAGATCGACGCCACCTTCGTCAGCGACGGCTTCGAGTCGGCGTCGGGTGTCCCGGCCAGCGGCGGCCACCAGGGCTCGATCCTGCCCTACCTGATCATCCGCCCGCCGAACTTCCCGGCCGCGCTCTCGATCAAGGGCGGCGTCCTCAACGAGTACGCCGACTACGGCCTCTCGCTCGGCGGTGCCAACGAGTTCAAGACCAACCAGGGCATCACGGCCACGCTGAGCGTCGGCTTCAACTAGGCTCCGCAGGTCTGAATCGCGACAGCCTCGGCTGTCAGGAGGGCCGTCTGGCAGTCGCCGGACGGCCCTCGTTCTTTCTCAATCCGCTCCTCATGGCTACTCAACTGCGTTGCGCGCTTTGGCTGCTGATCGGTATAGGACTGAGCGGCTGCGTAGCCACCACCGCCCCGGCCTCCTCTTCAGGGAGCGACAGCGTAGTGCGTAGTGCGCTGCGTCAGTTCGTGCCTACCAGCGGCGACAGCCTCTCGTTGGTTGAGCAGTTGGCGGACCAGGCGGAGGCGCTGCGCTATGCCGAGGAGCGGCTGCAGCGCTATGGCTGGACGCCCGCTGCCGGGGCGTCGTACCTCCAGCGCCACCCTGGGGCCGCCTCGGCCGACTCGGGTCAGGCGCACGTGCTCAGCCTCCTGCCCGGCCGCGACGGACGGGTGCGCAACGACCTCGTCATCGTGGCAGCCGACCTCGATGGGGCAGGGGCCGCGGCGGCGATCAGTGTGGCCCGTCGTCTGGCCGAGCGTGCCATCTACGACCATGCTCCAGGACGCACCGTCCTGCTCGGCTTGTGGGGGGCTCCGCGCAACGGCACACGCGGCTTCGGCGACCTCGCGCGGTTTCCTGGATGGGTACCGTCGCAGGTCGCGGCCGTCTTCTATGCTACCGCCGACACGACCGACGCGCCGGCCGTGCGGGCCACGCTCGCGCCGTTCGAGAACGCGGCCGTCGTGATGGTCACGCCGCCTGAGGCGGGGCGGGAGGGCACGAGCGACCTCGAACGCATGCAGCGCGCGCGTGAGGTCGCCGCGGTCGTCCGCTGGGCCGACGTGCTCACCGAGGCCGTCGTGACGGCCGCCGCCGCCGAGTCACCCTGACGCTATGCTGCCCGTCCTCCTCACCGACACCGTCTCGACCGACCTCGACCGCGCGCTCCACTACGCGCTGCTGTGGGGCCACGAGGGCCTCGTGCTGCGCACGATGGGGCGGCACCGCGAGCGCGTCCCCTACGTCAACGAGGCCAAGCTCCGGCGTCGGCTTGAGGAGCATGAGATGCCGCTCGTGGCGGTGGAGCCAGGGCTGTTCGAGGGCGCCGCCGCCGACCGGGCGCAGGGGTTCACGGACCTCGGTGAGCTCCCAGACGTGGCCGCCTTCTGCCAGCGCTTCGCCTGCCGCCTTGTGCTCATCGGCGCGCTCGCCGCCGACCCCGACGCCGACCCGACGGCCGGGGCCGACCTCCTGCGTCGCGCGGGCGACGCGGCACAGCGCCACGGTCTCACGCTGGCCGTCCGCAACGCTGCAGGCACGGCCTGCGCCTCGGGGTGGGCTCTCGCCGAACTCCTCGGCGCGGTCGATCATCCGCACGTCCAGGCCGCCTGGAGCCCCATCGAGGCGATGCGCGTGGGTGGCGACCTCGGGGCTAGTGCTCAGACGCTTGCAGGCCGCATCGCGCTCACGGTCGTCCGCGATGGACACGCGGGAGCCGACGGGTGGGCCGAGGCAGCACCGGGCGACGGAGCCGTGGACTGGACCGCCCACCTGGACACCCTCCGAGCGAGTGGTTTCGACGGGCCACTCTGTCTTGAGGTGTACGGCGAACCCGTGGGACCGTTCGGGCTGCGCGCGACGACCGCGATCGTCCGTCTCATCCGGACGCAACGTCGAGCCGAGCGTAGTGCCTAGCTGAGCGAGGTGCCTAGCTAAGCGCCGCACCTAGCCGGTGACGCGCACGCTCTGGACCAACGCGAGCAGGGACTCCCGTGTTGCCGCATCGGCCCACAGCGCCGCCGGAGCGCTTAGCCGGACGCTGTAGAACGCACCGCCGCGTGTGTAGAGCGCGTAGCCGGATCGCCCACCCTTGTAGAACGACACCGCCGCACCCGTAGCGCCGCCGAGAGACGCCGCCGAGACAGGCTCAATCGTGTACGACTCGTCGAGGCCGAGCAGGAGTTGGCCGCGTAGCCAGCGCTCCTGCTGCAGCCGGTTGAGGCCGGGCACCACCACGACGACGAGTTTCGTGCCTGGGTAGAGGCTGTCGCCGCCCTGCTCGCTCGCCACGATGCGCCGAATGCCGTCTCGTGTGGACGACGTGGGCGTCGAGACCCAGCCATCGGGAAGGGTCATGGTCACCCCGTCCACGGCGGCAGGCCCTGGCTGGGCGAGGACGGGCACGGCCAGGAGCAGGAGCAGGAAAGGAGCAAGAACGGCACGCATCGTAACGCAGAGAATGAGGAACGGGACGAAGGGCAGAGGGGCACAAAGCACATGCCGCACACACTTTGACGTGCCATTGACGCGCGCGTGTACGAACTTAACAGCGTTCTGCCGCTTCAAGGTGGAGTTCTTCCCCCAGCCTGTCGTCTCCCATGTCTGCTGTTGCCTTGCCGTCCGTCGAGTCGCCCACGCTCGACGCCCGTGCCCTCGACGCCCGTGCCCTCGACGCCCGTGCCCTCGACACGAAGATCACCTCCCGCGCCGAACTCGATCGGCTCGTAGCGGGCCTGCGTGACCACGCCGCCGGCTGGCTCGCCGTGCCGCTGCGTCGGAAGATGGACTACGTTCAGGCAATGATCGAGGGGGTGGCGGCCGTCGCGCCACGCGTGGTGGCTGCGGCGGTGGAGGCGAAGGGGATGGAGCCCGGCGACTCCCGCGCTGCGGAAGACTGGATAGCGGGACCGGTCGTGATCCTCCGCACGCTGCGCATCCTCAAGGAGACGATGGCGCAGATCGAGGCAACCGGCCGCGTCGGCATCGAGCCACACCAGGTGCACACGCGCCCCGACGGCCAGCTCGTCGTGGACGTGATGCCGGAAGGGGCCTACGACCGCATCCTCTACAACGGCTTCACCGCCGAGGTGTGGCAGCAGCCGCACGTCACCCGCCTCAACCTCGACGCGCACATGGGCGGCGTGCTGACGAAGCCCGAGACCGCCAAGCCTGCCGTGGCGCTCGTGCTCGGGGCCGGCAACGTCGCCTCCATCGGCCCGCTCGACGTGATGACCAAGCTCTTCCAGGAGGGCCAGGTGTGCCTGCTCAAGTGGAACCCCGTGAATGACTACCTCGGCCCGCTCTTCGCCGAGGCCTTCGCCGACCTCATCCGCGACGGCTTCCTCCAGATGACCTACGGCGGGGCCGACGTCGGGGCCTACCTCGTGGAGCATCCCGGCATCGACGAGATCCACATCACGGGTAGCGCCCGCACGCACGACGTGATCGTCTTCGGACCCGGCGAGGAGGGGGCGAAGCGCAAGGCCGCGAACCGCCCGCGCCTCCAGAAGCGCATCACGAGCGAACTGGGCAATATCACGCCCATCATCATCATGCCCGGCGTGTGGAACCGCGCCGACCTGCAGTTCCACGCCGAGAGCGTCGCGACGATGATGACGCAGAACGGTGGCTTCAACTGCAACGCGGCGAAAGTGCTCGTCACGCACGCCGACTGGCCGCAGCGCGAGGCCTTCCTCGACCGTCTGCGCAGCGTGCTACGCAGCCTGGAGGGCCGCCCCGCCTACTACCCCGGCGCGCTCGACCGCTTCCGGCAGTTCGTGGACACCTACCCTGACGCCAACCTGCTCGGTCCGGGTGCCGTCCCGCCGACGCTCATCGTGGACGTGGACACCGAGCGGAAGTCGCAGCTCGCCTTCGAGATGGAGGCCTTCTGCCAGGTCACCGCCGAGGTGGCGCTCACCGGCCACGGCCCCGCCGGTTTCCTGAAGCGGGCGGTCGCGTTCTGCAACGACCGGCTCAGCGGCACCCTGGCCGCGGGTATCGTCGTCGACGATGCCCTGCGGGGGACCCTCGATCTAGAAGCGCGCTACACGGTCGAGGACGCGATTGCGGATCTGCGCTACGGCGGGATCGCGCTCAACCACTGGCCGGGTGTCTGCTATGGTCTGGGCTCGACGCCCTGGGGCGCCTTCCCCGGCCACACGCTCGACGACATCCAGAGCGGCATCGGCATGGTCCACAATGCCAAGCTCTTCGACGCTGCGCAGAAGTCGGTGGTGCGCGGGCCGTTCCGCTACCTCCCCAAGCCGCCGTGGTTTGTCACCCACACTCACGCGGCCGAGGTGGGCGAGCGCCTCGTCGATTTCGAAGCCGACCCGACCCCAGCCAAGCTCCCTGGCATCTTTGCCTTCGCCGTGCGAGGGTGAGTGGTTCAGGGAGCCAGTGCCCCAGTTGTTCGGTGGAGGTAGCATCCGGCTGAGAGCCGAAAACATCTACGGAGTCGATGCCTTGCCAAATCACTGAGCCACCTTCCCCGAACGTCCGAGTCCAGTGCGCGTAAGACCGGGCCACCTCTGTCCGCTCTGCCCTTCTCCGCGTATGAACCCCGACGACCGGCTGCCGCTGTTCCCCCTGGGTCTTGTCGTCTACCCCGGTGAGCCGCTGCCGCTGCACATCTTCGAGTTTCGCTACCGCGAGATGGTGCGGCTCTGCCTCGAGGAGAAGCGCGCCTTCGGGATCGTGCTCATGCACGAGGCGAAGCTCGCCGATGTGGGCTGCACCGTCCGCATCGAGCGCGTGCTCAAGCGCTACGACGACGGGCGCTCGGACATCCTGTGCCGCGGCGAGCAGCGCTTCCGCATCGCGCAGGTCTACCGTGAGAAGCCCTACCTCACCGCCGAGGCTGTCGACTTCGAGCCCGACGGGGCGGGCATCACCGACGCAGATCCGGCGGCGCGCGAGCGGCTCATCACCCAGCACATGAAGCTGCTGGAGATGGCTGGCGAGGACATCCGCCCGGCGACCTACCAGACGAAATCGCCGATCTCCTACGTCGTCGCGCGCAACGCAGGGTTGGAGCTAGAACAGAAGCAGCAACTCCTGGAGATGCTCACCGAGAAGGAGCGTCTCGCCTTCTTGACGGAGCACCTGGAGGCTGTGCTCAAGCGCGTGCGGCTCGCTCGGGAGGTCAAGCGCCGTGCCCAGGGCGATGGCTACGCGGGCGGCCTGCCGAGCTTGGAGTAACGCCGTGCGGCCGTGATGCCGTTCCGCCGTAGGTTCTCTCACACGGATCTACGGCAACACGGCAGTACGGAACCACGCATGAACAACCTCGGCGGCTACACCCTCCACGCGCTCGACACAGGGCGTTTTGGCCTCGACGGTGGGGCGATGTTTGGCATCATCCCGCGGGCGCTCTGGGCGCGCTACAGCGAGCCGGACAGCAAGAACCGTATCCCGATGGGGATGCGCTGCCTCCTCCTCGAAGGCCACGGCCGTCTCATCCTCGTCGACAACGGACTAGGCGACACCTACACGGAGAAGTTCGGGGCGATCTACGCCGTGGACTACGACCACTCGGAGCTGCACCGTTCGTTGCGCGCGGCGGGCTTCGACGCTAGTGACGTGACGGACGTCGTCCTCACACACCTCCACTTCGACCACTGCGGCGGCTCCACCACGCGCGACGCCGACGGGGCGCTCCGGCTCGCCTTCCCGAACGCCGTGCACCACGTGCAGGCCACGCACTGGGCCTGGGCGCACGCGAGCCCACGCGAGCGCGCGTCGTTCCTGGCTGAAAACCTCGATCCGATGGAGGCCTCCGGACAACTGCATCTACTCACAGCAGCGCACAGCGGCCCCGGTGGCCTCTTCCCGCACATCGACCTGCTCACGGTAGACGGGCATACGCGCGGGCAGCAACTCGTGAAGCTCACCGGCGAGGCCGACGGTACCGGCGAGACACTGCTGTTCGCCGCCGACCTGTTCCCGACAGCGGCCCATGTGCCGCTGCTGTGGATCATGGCCTACGACATCGCCCCGCTCGACACCCTCGCGGAGAAAAAGCGACTGCTCGCGCTGGCCGCCGACGAGGGGTGGCGCATCTTCTTCGAGCACGACGCGGCGGTGACCACAGGCCGCATCGCTCGCACCGAGCGCGGCGACTACACGGTCGAGGACGCAGCGCCGACCCTCTAGCTGGCAGATCGGGCACGCCAGCGTGCGAAAAACCAGATCCAAACCGAAAGGACCGGCATACGCTTTGCTGCGGTGGGATCCTGTCGTCGCTGTCTGCTCAGGAAGTCGCTAGTGCGTGTTTCCGTGCACACAAGGCGCTACGATTGTACCCGCCACTAGAACTTTTCGCGCCGCGCCGCGCCTCGAAGCGACATGGCCCACCCCTCGCCCGTCCGTGCTGCGCTGCCGCTATGGGTGCTTGCCCTGGTGCTGCTCACCACGGTCGCGGTCGTCTTCGTGGCAGCGAGGTGGAACGACGCTGCTGAGCGCCAGGCTACGTCGCTCAGCGACGAGGCCGCGCTCTTCCTGGCAGGCGTCGAGAGCGGCGCCCCGTCGCTCGGCAGCATGGCCGAGCGCTACTTCGAGCGGCCCGGAGCCGACTCGGCCTTCGCCCACACGCCGTCGCTCTACGTCGTCGACCGCAGCGGTGAGCCGCAGTTGATCTACCGCCCCCCGGCTGACGGCTCGCGCGCGGGGGCGGAGGACGGCATCGATTGGCGGATGCACCTCGCGGCGGCCGATACCGAGCCTGTGCAGACGGTGAAGCTGCCCGACGACCCATATGTAGTGGCGATCCACGCCGCCCGCAACGGCCGCGCGTATCTCGCCCTCGTTGCTCCAGCGATGCCAAGCGCGCGCTCGTCCTTGCTGACGATGGCCGGCACGGTCGTCGTCGGCGCGTGGCTGCTCCTCGCCGTGGCACTGTGGTCGTCCCTACGGGGGGCCCAGAAGCGCCCGCTCGCGCGGATGGGCGACCTCGCGCGCCAACTGGCTTCGCAGGTGGAGGACGAGGCCGACGCCGAGACTCTCGCGGCCATGGAGACGAGCGCCAAAGCCGAGGTCGGCGACGTCGCCGAGCCGCTGTTTCTCATGGCCAACTCGGTCGGCGTGCTGCGCACCCAACTCGACGAGACGCGTGCGCACCTCAACGCGCTCTTCCAGGTCCACACCAGCTACGTGCTGCTCGTCACCCTTGACGGCACCATCGTGGACGCCAACCCGGCCTTCTATGCGGTGAGCGGTCTCCCCCAAGAAGCTGTGCGCGGCTGCCCCATCGACGTGCTCGACGAGGTCATGCCGATGGAGCCTATCCTGAAGCTCGCCCAGCGCAGCCAGAGCGAGGGCGCAGCCTTCGCCGACATCGACTACGCGATCCGCAGCATCGAGGACGCCACCCGTCCCGTCAAGCTGTCGCTGCTGGCCGTGCGCGCGGATGGCCGCCCGGCCGTGCTCATCGTCGCCTCCGACAAGATGAAGGAGCGCACGTTGGAGCGCCAGATCGAGTCGTTCTCTGACTCGCTCGACCTGATGGTGGACAGGCGCATGGAAGAGCTGACCAATGGCCAGCAGCGCGTCGACGAACTCGTGGCGGCCACCGGAGCGGTGCTGATGGCCTTCGACCGAGCCGGCGGCACCCGCCGCTGGAACGAGGCCGCCACCAAGCTTACCGGGCGCGACCTGGCCCAGGTGGCCCATCTCGACGACGTGCCTGCGGCGCTCGGGCTGGACGACGAAGACGCGACGGTCTTCTCGTCGTGGCTCTTCAGCGATGCTAGTGAGGCCTGCGTGGTCACCGTCCATGCCCGCTCGCGCAACCCCGGCCTCTATGCCTGGCACCGCGCCCGGGTGGACGAAGGCGAGCTGAACGAGCGACGCGTGCTTATCGGACTGGTATTGCCTCCGTTCGCGGAGCCTGAGCCCACCGCCGCTCCACCACCCCTGGCTGCGCTGGACGATGTCGAGGCGCTCACCGGTCGGTTTGAAGTGGCGGCCGAGGCGCAGACCCTCGCACAGGAGCAGGTGAACCTGCTACGCTCCGAACTGGGCGCGCCGCTCGACACGATGCGCACCTACGCGCTCCGGCTTCAGGGCAGCACCGACCCGCTCTCGGCCGAGGCGCAGACCTGCCTGCAGATGATCGATGGGGCCGCGCAGATGATCGAATCCATCGTCGCCCGAAGCGCAGACCTACCCGATGCACCGGCTGTGGTGCTCGACGCGCCCCCTCCGCTTGCTGAATCCTCGCGCGCTGCCGGCCCCCCTGCTTTTGGAGCCGGGGCCGACTTCCTCTCCGGGAACGACCTCGCCTCGGCAGGCGGAGACGCCGTCCATGCCGAGCCGGAAGCCCCTACCTTCGAATCCAGCTAGACCCTCTCTTGGCTAGTCAACGCCCTATGGATTCCCTACATTGTAACGTCTTGTTGACCGCACTGTCCTCCTGAACGCGCGTTGCGGACCCTGAGCCCCGCGTCTCGTTCAGTATCGTCACCCTCCACCACCCAGCACGGTTCACCCCCGTACGGTCCCGTATGTCCTTGCTACCCTCTGACGTCGCCAACGGTCACGCTACAGTTCTCTTCATCGACGCCGACGACGCCGACGTCCAGCCTGTGAAGCGATGGCTGCGTCACACGCTCCCGACGGCGCACATCACGCACTGTCGCTCGTTCGCCGACGCGCAGGACTACCTCGACGCGGCCGTGGTGGACTTCATCCTGGCGGGCAGCGCGTTGCCGGACGGCACCAGCATGGACGTGCTCCGCTACGTGCGGGAGCGCCGCCTCTCGACCTCGGTGGTGGTGCACGCGGTGGTGCTGCCCGATGGCACCCAGGCCGCTCTGCTCGACGCCGGCGCGGTCGATGTCGCCTGCACGCCGGAGCCCGCGGATCGGATCGCCCACCTGCGCCGCGTCTTCGGTCTCGCTGAGGACGGCGACCAGCCACTGGCTGCGGCCAGTGGCGAGATCAACCACCTGCGCGGGCTGGTCCGGGCCCTCTGCACCGAAGTGGGGCGTGTCACGCATGACATCAACAACCCGATGACAACTATCTCGGGGAACGCCCAGTTCGTCAAGGAACTCGGAAGCATGATGGACCTCGACCCGATGCTGCTCACCGCCATCGAGCACATCGCGGAGGCCAGCCAGCAGCTCACCGGTGAGCTGGACAAGCTGAATCGGCTCAAGCAGCACCTGCGCCAGCACGTCGGCCACGAGGTGGCACTCCCCAACTAGCAGGCCCACACATCGCGTCTGTGATCCAGGGCGGTGCTTCGGCATCGCCCTTCTGCATGATGGGGTGTTCATGATGGGGGCGAGCACATACGACAGGCCTGTGCACCATGCATCTGGAAGGGCGCGCGCGATTCTCCAAGACGGATCGGCCCTGAGGATCCAGGCAGAAGACAGGGAGGGTATTTATCACCGGGTACTAAGGAATCATTTTGTGTGACAATTCCAGCAATTGAATGCAGTGGGGCGGTGACTTGTAGAGAAAACGAAACAGAAGGCTAAAGCAAACAGGGGGGGGCCCGATACCTGAACCACGCTGGACGACCGTGCTTCAGGCCTCGCCGCCACAGTCTGTCGCCGGGTCGCAGCGGTGATTTCCCCACGCACTCCCCTGCTTTGAGCCATGCCTTCCGTCCCAATGAACCCGGCCCACGAACTCGAGCACATCGAGCGGGCCGCCGACCATCTTGGCGCGCTCCCGGAAGCCCAGCGCCGCCGCTGGCTCCGTGCCGTGGCTGCCATGGACAAGGCCCGGGTCTACGACGCCTTCCTTGAGTTCAACGAGCTGCTCAAGGACCCCGCTCTCGATGCCATCGGCCGCACGCACGTCCAACTGCAGGCGGTCCGCTGTCTCCGCGACGCCCCCATTGAGCGCGTCAAGACCGAGCTGGCCTTCGTCGAGCCAAACGATGCCTACCAAACCGTAGTCCTCGACTACCGCCTCGGCTGGCTGATGCGCCACCGCCTCGCCAGCCCCGTCGCGGCGCTGCAGTACTTCGACCGCGTACGGGAGGAGGCCCGTTCGCTCGGAACCCGCCCGTGGGAGATCGCCGCGGTCTACCAGAAGGCCGGCATCCTTGCCGAGCAGGGGCAGTACGACGAGGCCGTCGAGCAGTTTGACCGCGTCTACAACCTCAGCCGCCGCAACGGCCTCGTGGAGTACATCCCGAAGGCGCTCATGAACAAGGGCTACGTGTTCGTGAAGCAGGGCAACACCGCCGAGGGCGAGGAACTGATCCAGAAGGCCTTCGAACTAGCCACTCGCAACGACCTCATCGCCGAGCAGGGCGTAGTGCTGCACCAGTTGGCCTCGCTCTACCACCGGGAGTTTCGCTTCTTCGGCCTCGCGCTGGAGTACTACGAGCAGGCCCGTCAGATCTTCGCCAAGGTGCCCGTCTGGAACTCCATCCGAGAGCGCCTCGAAGCGGACATCCGCGCCTGCCAGGAAGACCTCGGCGCGCTCGACATCGCCAAGATTCTCGGGCCAGTCCCGATCAACAAGCTGCGCCAGGAGTACCTCACGAGCCTCGTCAACGGCTTCGTCGGCATCCCGGGCATCGACAACCGCTCGCAGCTCGGCGAGCGCATCGGGCTGACACGCCAGGCGATCCATCGCAACATCAACAGCTAAGGCATCCTACACACCGACAGCCCAAGCGTCCTGCGCCAGCGCCTCGCGGGCCACACCCCAGCCCGCCCGCGCCCGACTGCCACGGCGGCTTCCCACCGGGGAGGCCGCCGTGGCATTTCAGGACGCCGCACCCACAACTCCGCACGGCGCACAGATCCGCGCATGGCCAGGTGCCTGCACGCGCAGTCCTACGCTGTAGGGCCAGGGGGGAGAACAGGATGCCCTTGTCCTCGCTGGAACGCGCGGCTATATTCGCACGTCGCTGCTCCAACGGGCAGCCTACCCATGCTGAGCTAGGCCTCAGGAACGGCCTACGCTCGCCCATCCTCACACGCACCCTGCCTGTCGCATCGAGCTTGTAGCGCTACCGCTGCCCGACTGGCTTCCGACCGTCTCCTCTAGCCTGCGCTAGACGAGGAGACCTGCTCGCGTGTATCGAGATCGTCCGGGATCTTCGGGTCGCCTTGCTCCCTACCACGAGGCCCCGCCTACTGCGTGGCTCTCCCGCCGCGTGGCCAACCCGGGCATCTGCGCTGCCCCACCGATCCGACCGACGATGCTGTCTCTACTGCGAGAACGTCTTCCTTCGCCTGCTCAGGCGATATGCCGCTGCGTGTGCGTGGCTGCGCTGCTCATGGGGCTGCCCGTCCAGGCACAGCGCCCCGTGCAGGACGCCCCGCGCACGGTGGAACAGGCCCCGCCCCAAGAGCCTGTCCGCTCGGTGCCCGCGCGCGCCGCCGTGCGCGCCGCCGCTGCCGGGCTGGACACGGCACAGACGCTCGCCTTCCCGGAAGAGCGGCGGTCCGAGGAGCCGGTGGTCCGCATCGCTCCACGGATCGCTCTGGTAGACGCCGCGCCCGGCAGTGCGACGTACGAGATGACCGTGGCATGGACGGGGACACTAGCCGCCCGCGCCGCCCGCCTGACCAGCCCGAGCCTCCTGCTAGCCAATGCCGCGGGCGGCTGGCGCGATGCCTCAACGAGCCTCCCGTTGCCGACGCGCGACCGGCCGCGTGTGGACGTCCTCGCCGCAGACTTTGACGAGGTAGCGCTGCCCGCCGGGGCCGACCTGGAGCGTTGGGTGGGGCTGGACGACGACCTGGCGCAGGTGCAGGGCATCGGTACGGAGCGCAAGCAGGCGATGGGCACGCTCCGCGTCGGCGTCCTGCGTGCCGACTCAGAGGCTGGGGTGTTGCGCCGCTACCGCCGTGTCGTTGTGCGCGTGACCTACGCGGCACCGTTCGCGACAGGGCGCACTGCTGAAACGAGCGCGACCAACCCCCTACTGCCCCGAGCCTTTGCTCAGGCGGTCACCTCGCCCCACGTAGCCGTCGAGCGGAGCGTGCTCGCCGATGGCACCTGGTTCAAGCTGCCCATCGCGCGCGAGGGTGTCTACCGCATCGACGCGGACTACCTCAACAGCCTCGGCCTGAACCCGTCCAACGTCCGGGTAGACCGGCTCCAGATTTATGGCAACGGGGGCGCGCCGCTGCCCGCACTCAACAGCGACCCGCGCGTGCCCGACCTCACCCAGAATGCGGTGTGGACCCAAGGGGGACCCACGTTCGCCGACGGCGGAGCGCTCTACTTCTTCGCCGAGGCCCCCAACGGTTGGCGCTACAGCAGTGCTCGCTCCGACTGGGAGCACTACGTGAATCCCTTCACGACCACGACCTCCTACTTCGTGCACGTGGGCGCCGACCCCGGCGCGCGCGTGGCAACCGTGCCGTTTCCCAGCTATGCCGACGCTCAGCGCCGGACGCAGTTCGTGAACCGCTTCTTCGTGGAGGAAGACCTGTTCATGGCCGAGTCCAGTGGGGGCGGCTCCGGCCTCGACTGGCTCGGACAAGATGTGGTGGCAGCACGTCCTGTGCGGACGGTCCTCGATACCACCCTCGCCGGGCGCATCGCTGGAGCGGTGCGCTACGAGGCGCTGACGGCGACGCGTGCCAACCCGGCTGCGGGTATCCAGTTTGAGCGCAACGAAGCTGTGTTGGGCTCAGTACGCTCCCCTTCCGTTCAACTCAATACCGTTGTCGGAAACTATGCGTCGAGCACCCGGCTCTCGTTCGAGGAAGACCTACCAGCCGGGCAGTCTCTCCAACTCGACTTTCGGATCATCGGCTCGCAGAACAACCCGACCGCGTATCTCAACTGGCTGCGCGTCTTCGCCCCCCGCCAGCTACAGGCGCAGGGAGGCTACCTCCGCTTCCACACGCCAGGCGGCGAGGCTGGCCGGTTTGAGTTTGTGCTGAGCGGCTTCGCGAGTGCTCCGCAGGTATGGGACATCACCCAGCGTGGGGCCGCCCGCGCGCTGGCCGCTCAGTCCGAGGGCAACACCTACGTCGTGCAGGTGGACGTGACGGACCCGACCGCGCCGCGTGAACTGGTTGCCTTCGTCCCGACAGCTGAGCGCATCGGTGCACCGCCTGAGGGGCGCGCAGTGGATAACCAAAACCTCCACGGGCTCACGGGCTACCCGGACTTTATCATCGTGACGCATGCCGACTTCCGAACGGCCGCCGAAGCACTCGCGACCTACCGGCGAGACCGCGACGGGCTCAACGTATTCGTCGTTGACATCGAGCAGGTCTACAACGAGTTCTCCGGGGGACACGTCGACATGCGCGCCGTGCGAGACTTCATGAAGTTCCTCTACGACCGTGCTGACACGCCCGGGCGCCTCCCCGACTACCTCCTGCTCTTCGGCGACGGGCATTACGACTTCCGTGGCATCCAGGCGGGCTTCCGCGACGATGGCAGGGTGACGGACAACTACGTCCCGATGTACGAGTCCGACGTGACGCTACAGCTGGAGCAGTCCTACACCTCCGACGACTACTTCGGCCTCCTTGATGACGAGGAGGGGATATGGGAGTATGGCTCCCTCTCCGAGGCCAGCTTTGAGCGCGTCGATACCGGGGTTGGGAGGCTGCCCGTGCGGACGCTGGCCGAAGCTGAAGCGCTGGTGGCCAAGATTCAGGCCTACGAGGATCCCGCCAACTTCGGCTCATGGCGCACCCGCTACACGTTCCTCTCCGACGACAATAACCCCTCGCCCGGGGACGCCGACCTCCACCTGCAAAACATAGACGCGGTGGCCGTGAACGCTGTGGGGCCGTCGGCTCCTGCCATCAACCAGCAGAAGATTTACACCCTCTCCTACACGCCCGAGGTGACGGCCGTGGGACGCCGGTACCCCCAGGCGAGTGCCGACGCCGTGCGGGCCATCAACGAGGGGACGCTCATCTGGAACTACGCCGGGCACGGCGGCATCGAGCGCCTTGCCGACGAGAGCCTCCTCGACCGCGAGGCTATCGCGAACCTGACCAACGTGGGGCGGCCCACGCTCTGCATCACCGCGACGTGCTCGTTCGGCCGCATGGACATGATCGACGAGCAGAGCGCGGCCGAACGGATGCTCCTGCTGCCAGAGGGCGGAGGCATCGCCATGCTGACCACGCTCCGGGTCGTGTTCACCTCGGCGTCGCTGGAGTCGCTCAACACGGCGCTCAACCTGCGGCTCAACGAGGCACTGTTTGTACGCGACGCCGACGGCCGACCACGTCGCCTCGGGGACATCGTGCGGACGACGAAAAACACCGACGACGGGGCCGAATCCAACAACCGCAAGTTCGCCCTCCTCGGTGACCCGACGATGCGCGTCGGTCTTCCGACGCGGACGGTGCGTCTGACAACCATCAACGGTGCGCCCATCAGCCCCGACGCTCCGCCCGAACTGCGCGCGCTCGCCCGCACCGAGGTCGAGGGTGAGGTGCTTCGCCTCGACGGGACCGTTGACACCGCGTTCGAAGGCGAGGTGGAGGTCACCGTCTTCGACGCGGCGCGGCAGGTGGCCATCCCCGAGGAGGCGCAGCGCTTCCAGCCGCGTGGGGAGTTCGAGGTGCGCAACGACCGGCTCTTCCAGGGGCGTGCCAGCGCGAGCCAAGGGCGCTTCCGGGTGGCATTCGTGGTGCCGCGTGACGTGTCCTACTCCGGCGCGCCTGGGCGCATTTCCGTCTACGCACGCTCGGCCACCATCGACGGGGCGGGGGCGACGGAGGATGTCGTCATCAGCACGACCGCTGGGACGGGCGGCAACGACACCACCGGGCCGCGCATGGCGCTACGCTTCGCTACCGAGGCCGACCTCAACCCGGACGCCGAGCCGGCCGAACGCACCGGCGCACTGCAGGCCGCCTTCGTGGACGGTGGTCTCGTGGGGGCTGAGCCCACGCTTGTCGTGCGCCTCGAAGACGAGACGGGCATCAACACGGTCGGTTCGGGCGTGGGCCACCAACTGCTGCTCACCATCGACGGAGACGCTGCCGGGGCCATCGACATCGGTTCGTTCTACGAGGGCGATCTCAACGACGCCGGCAGCGGCACCATCCGCTTTGCGCTCCCCGAGCAGACGGAAGGGCCGCACAGCCTCACGGTCCGCGCCTGGGATGTCGCCAACAACTCTACCGAGGCGACGCTTTCCTACGTCGTTGCGGCCGACGAAGACCTGGTGATCCGAAACGTCCTCAACTACCCCAATCCGACACCTGGGCCGACCGACTTCGTGTTCGAGCACAACCAGCCGCCGGGCACCCCAGCGCGGGTGCAACTCCGCATCTACACGCTCTCCGGCCGCCCGGTCGTCACGCTTGACGACGTGACGACGCTGCCTTCGGGGACGCTCGACGGCAACCTCGTCCGCATTCCGTGGCAAGGACTGGACGACGATTTCGACCGGCTCGCCAGCGGGGTGTATTTGTACCGCCTCCGTGTGGAGGTCGAGCGCACCGAAGGCGAGCGGCAGGTCGCCGAGCGCATCGAGCGGCTCGCCATCATCCGCTGAGCGCCTTTCGAGCGTAGGCATGTGCGGCCCGCTCACGGGTAAGCACAGCGCTGGGCCCTGAGGAAAAGGGTCCCCAGCCCGATCAACCGGCTGAGTCAGGGCGCAGCCATTCCATTGCGGCCCGCGATTTGCTAGCTTATTGTTCTCCGCCCGCCCTACGCCCACCAGCCTCCCTGCGCCTATTTGATCGTTGTGACGGCACCTGCATCGTTGACATTCTCCAACACTGAACGAACTATGTCTCGTTTCCTTCGCTCCTGCCTCGCGCTGGCTGCGCTGGTCGCGCTCGCGCTCCCGGCCCGTGCTCAGGTGGGTGGGGCCGCCGTCGTCTTCCTTCAGATCGAACCGGACAGCCGCGCTGCCGGGATGGGCAACACCGGCGTCGGCATCGCCGACAACGCCAGCGCCGTCTTCTGGAACCCGGCGGGCCTCGCCTTCCAAGACGGCATCGAAGGGTCGATGACCGTCTCGCAGTGGCTCCCGTCCCTGCAAGCCGACCTCTACTACTACTACCTCTCGGGCAAGTACGCCATCGACGGCATCGGCACGTTCGGCGCGCACGTCACCTACCTCGACTTGGGCGAGCAAGAGTACCGTGGCCAGAACAACGAGGACCTCGGCACCTTCTCCGCCGGCGAACTGGCTGTGGGGCTGTCCTACGGCGCACGCGTCACGGAGAACTTCGCCCTCGGGGGCGGCATGCGGTTTATCTACTCGAACCTCACGGGCGGAGCCGAACTCGTCGGCGGCCAGCAGACCAACGCGGGTGTCTCGGTGGGCTTCGACGTCTCGGGCCTCTGGCGCGCGCCCAGCTTCAACCTCGGCAGCGTCGTCATGGAGCCCAACCTCGGCTTCAACCTCGCCAACATGGGGCCGACCATCCAGTACGTGGACGGGGAGCAGCGCGACCCCATCCCGACCAACCTCCGCTTCGGAGGCGCGATGACGGCCTTCCTGGACGACTTCAACCGCGCCACGATCGCGCTCGACTTCACGAAGACGCTCATCGACTTCGAGGACTCCGTCGACGAGAACGGCAACCTCGTCCGGGAGCCCAAGTCGTTCATGACGTCGATCTTCAGCGCCTGGCAGCCGATCTCGGTCGACCTCAACCCCAACGACAACGAGTCGGGCGACAACCCCGTCAGCGAGGCCGACGAGTACAGCTGCGACCTCGACAACACGTGCCGCGAACTCGGTGTGTTCGAGCAACTCACGATCGGACTCGGGCTGGAGTACTGGTACGACGACCTGTTCGCCATCCGCGCGGGCTACTTCTACGAGAACCCGTACAACGGCAACCGCGAGTACCTCACCTTCGGTGCGGGCATCCGCTACCAGATCATCGGCGTGGACCTGTCCTACATCTACGCCGTCGAGGAGAACTCGCCGCTCTCCGACACCATCCGCTTCTCGCTGCTGCTCAACGTGCTCAACTAGCACCACACAGCCAGCCGAAACGCGCGCGGGCGGCTCCGAGATGGGGCCGCCCGCGCTGTGTTTGGGAGAGCGCCCGGTGGCGCTGTGTTTGGGAGAGAGGCGCCCAGGCTAGCGCTCGACGGGAGCCCAGATCGGGTCAGTGATCCCAGCGCGGTGGTTGACCCAGCGCGCAAGCGTGAAGAGCAGATCGGAGAGCCGGTTGAGGTAGCGCGGGCACGCCTCCGAGATCGGCTCCAGGTGGGCGAGGTCTACCGTGAGGCGCTCGGCGCGGCGGCAGGTGGTACGTGCGACGTGCAGCGCCGCCGCCGCCGCGCTGCCGCCTGGCAGGATAAAGTGCTTGAGCGCGGGTAGGTCCTCGTCGAGCCGGTCGATCTCGGCTTCGAGCGCGGCCGTGTGCTCGAGCGTCATGCGCGGGACAGGATACTTCGTGTCGTGGGGCGAGGCGAGGTCGCCGCCGAGGACAAACAGGTCGTGTTGGATGCGGTCGAGGAGGCCGTCGGCGTGGGCGAAGTCGGCGTCGGAGAAGCCGGCTCCCTGGTAGATCGTGGAGCCGAGCGAAACCATCGACTTGAGGTGGGCGCGGGCAAGGCCGAGGCAGGCGTTCGTCTCGTCCACGGTGCCGTAGGCATCGATGCGGGGGTGGGTCTTGGCGACGCGCTCGCCCCCGAAGAGGGCGGTGGTGCCGTCATCGCCCGTGCGGGTGTAGACTTTCATGAGAGGGAAGCAAGAGGTGCGAAGTGAGAAGGGACCACAGGTACGCGGCAGTCAGGAGCCGGTGCCGGGGCGATAGCGAAAGTGCAGCCCGTCGGCGGTCGGCGTGACGGTGGCGGTAACGCCGAAGACCTCGGCGAGGTGCGGCGGCGTCAACACGTCGATGGGGGGACCTGCGGCGACGAGATGCCCTCGGTGCAGCAGCAGCACCTGGTCCGCCAGCTGCGCCGCGAGGTCGAGTTCGTGCAGCGCCACGACGAGGGTCCGTCCGTCTGCGTGGAGCCGTTGGAGCAGCGCGGCGAGGTCGAGGTGGTGGCGGAGGTCGAGGTGCGCGGTGGGCTCGTCGAGGAGCAGGGTGGGCGTGGCCTGCGCGAGGGCCTGTGCGAGGAGCAGCCGCCGGTGCTCGCCGCCCG
>JBCCLD010000017.1:0-24122 GCA_039027055.1 Bacteroidota bacterium | reverse complement strand
GCGACGCTCTGGACCGGCTGGGCGATGCTCAGCGCAGACAGCGCAGGCACAGGGCAGCGGCTGTTCTACTCCGGCGACACGGCGCTCACCCCGTCGTTCGCCGAGATCGGCGAGCGCCTCGGGCCGTTCGACCTGACGCTGATCGAGATCGGGGCCTACAACGCTGCGTGGAGCGACGTGCACCTCGGGCCGGAGCAGGCCGTGGCGGTGCACCGCATGGTGGGTGGCGACGTCATGATGCCGGTCCACTGGTGCACGTTCGACCTGTCGCTGCACGGCTGGACGGAGCCGGTCGAGCGCCTACGTGCGGCGGCCGAGCCGCTGGGCATCCCCGTCGCCTTCCCGCGCCCCGGCGAGCACGTCACGCTGGACGCGGTCCCCACAACGCCGTGGTGGCCATCGCTTCCGTGGACGCCCGCCGCCGAGGCCCCGGCTGTGTCTACGGGGCTCCCGGACGACGTGCGCGCCCTCGTGCCGTAACCCTCCGAGCGCTGCTCTGATAAGCCAGGTGCCGCGCTAAGTGACGGGTCAGGCAGCGAGTCGGTCGAGCGGGAGGGCGAGGACGACGTTGTAGGGCGTGAGGACATTCGGTCTGATCGGCGGTCACGGCCTCCGCTCGGCCTCTGCCCATCCTCAAAAGAATGGAGGTTCCGCTCGTCGCCCGATCCTACGGGATCGCGCTCCCCGGATCAGGTCCGGGGCAGGCTCTCGTGCGCCTTCCGGAGACGCAAACGGCGTCTCGTGAGCACCTGACCCGATCAATGTCCACACGCCCTAGGAGACCACAGTCGCGCTGATTTTTGGTAGGTTTTGGTCTGCCCTTGACCATCGCCCATGCCGTTTCCGCTTGACCTGTGGCTTATCCACCCCGACTCTGACGCCTGCGGCGCCTTTGAACACCGCTTCGCCGCGTTGCCGCGCGTGCGGATTATCCAAGAGCGATACGAGCACCTCGGTCCCCATGATTGCTTTGTGACGGCTGGCAATGCATTCGGGATCATGACCGCAGGTATCGACGCGGCCGTGGTCGAGAAACATGGCCGGGGGCTGATGGAACGGATTCAGCACCGCATTCTGGACGAGTACCTTGGGGATCAACCCGTAGGCACCTGCTTTATTGAGCCAACGGGTACGCCGGGCTTCCCGTTCGTAGCGCATGCTCCCACGATGCGGATGCCCGGCGACATCACCGGCACCGATGCCGTCTACCGGGCGACGTGGGCGGCCCTGCTGACGGTGTACCACCACAATAGCGCTCACCGACGGGGCATACACAACCTTGGCCCTATCGAAACCGTGGTGTTTCCCGCGATGGGCTGCGGCTTTGGTGGGATGGACTTTGAGGAAGCCGCCCGACAGATGGCTGCCGCTTACCGCTTCTACTTCGACCCGCCGCATCGCCTCGACTGGGACGCTGCCATAGCTCGTCACAAAGCCGTAGCCTTCGACGGTAACGAGCGGATGGTGCGCTCGTAACGGCCGCTTCCAATTGGCTCGGCTTAGCGACTCAGTTCGAGCACCAGCGTCGTCCGTACGGGGAGCGTGACGGCGTCGCCGTCGAGCGCATACCTCTCTCCCGACACGACATCGCGGCCGGTCGTGATGCCGTCGAGGCGCTCAGCGAAGCGGGCGAGGTCGAGGTCGTAGGGCTCGTCGTTGCGGTTGACGATCACCATGACGGCATCGCCCTCGGGCTCGTCTTCCCAGCGGAAGTAGACGTACGTGTCGTCGCGGGGGATGAACTGCGTGAGGCGGCCGTGGTGCACCACGTCGGCGGTCTTGCGCCACTGCGCGAGCGTCTGAAAGTGCTCGGCGGTCTGTGCCTCCTCAGGGGTGCGGTCGGCAGGGTCGAACACGCTGCGGTCGTCGTCGGGCCAGCCGCCGGGCATCGTCTGGCGCTGCGTGCCGTGGCCAAGCGCCGGGTCCCCGTTCTCGAAGGCGAGTTCGGTGCCGTAGTAGACCTGCGGGATGCCCCGCGTCGTGAGCAGCACCGCCAGCGCCATGCGGACCGCCTCGGCATCGCCGCCGACCTGCGTGCGGTAGCGCATCGTGTCGTGGTTGTCGAGGAAGGTGACGAGGTCGTTGGGGTGATCGTAGAGGTAGTCTTGCGTGAGCTGGATGTAGAGCTCGTACAGGTTTCCGTCGGGTCGGAAGGCGCGAACCATGGCATAGTGCACCTGGAAGTCGGTCACGCTGTGGAGGCGCGCGTCGTAGCCGTCGGTGTGCCCCTCGAAGCCGGTCTGCCAGTACGCCTGGTGCGCCGTCCGCTGCAGCCACGCCTCGCCGACGATGTTGAACGTCGGGAATTCGGCCATGACATAGTCTACCCAACGCGCCATGTAGTCCTTGTCCGGGTAGACGTAGGTGTCCATCCGGATGCCGTCGATGCCGGAGTGCTCGATCCACCAGACGGTCTTTTGGAGGAGGTACTGCGCCAGCAGCTCGTTTTGCTGGTTCAGGTCGGGCATCTCGCGGACGAACCAGCCGTTGAGGAGCTGGTCGCGGTCGTAGTCCGACGCGTAGGGGTCAAGCGCCGCAGCGCCCTCATAGTTGGTCTGGCCGTACTCGTCCCAGCTGTAGAACCAGTCCGAGGTCGGCGGGTCAGCCATCCACCAGTGGCGGTCGCCGACGTGGTTGTGGATCATGTCCATGATGACCTTCATCCCCCGCGCGTGGCACGCGTCGACTAGTTCGATGAACTCGTCGTTCGTCCCAAAGCGCGGGTCGATGGCGTACATGTCCGTGGCCGCATAGCCGTGGTAGGCCCCGTATTCGGGCGTCATGTCGTTCTCGAAGACGGGCGTGAACCAGATCGCGGTCAGGCCCATGTCGTCGAGGTAGCCGAGGTGGTCGATCACGCCGCGCATGTCGCCGCCCTGCCGCGCGTTGACGTCGCTGCGGTCGGCGCCTTCGAGGTAGCCCGGGATCGAGTCGTTGGCGACGTCGCCGTTGGCGAAGCGGTCGGGCCTCATGAGGTAGATCACGTCCTCGCTCGAAAAGCCCTGCGCGTAGGTGCCCGGCTGCCGCGTGCGCGGGCGCAGCTCGTAGGCGTGCGTGAGGGCCCCGGCGGGGTGGTCGAAGCGGAGGGTGAGCGTGCCCGGCTGCACGTCCGGCGCGAGGTCGAGCGTGAGGAAGGCGTAGTTGGGGCTCTCGACCGCCACCGTCTCGCGAAGCGTCACGCCCGGATAGGCGTCGAGCGTGACCCGCGCCCGCGCAAGGTCGTCGCCGTAGACGAGCACTTGGAGTTCCGAGTGCACCATCCCCGCCCACCAGAACGCAGGCTCGACCCGCTCGATCGTCGGCTGGGCGTTGGTGGGAAGCGCAAGAAGTACCGCGAGAGCGAGCAACAAGCGAGGCATGTGGCGACGGGATAAGCAGGGGAAGAAATAGCGAGTCGGTATACCCTCTCTTGGCTTTCTCGTTCGGCGCTAGTGGAACCGCTTTCGAAGAACCTGTGCTGTGTCCTACGTTGTCGGAGTTGTCCCTTGGATCTTTGTACTCCCAAGACGTGCGCCCGCTCCTACTAGCCCTCCTCCTCGGCCTCGTACCCATTGCCTCGTCAGCCTTGGCTCAGCCTCGCAACGTGGTCGTTGTCCTCTCGGACGACCACCGCTTTGACTTTATGGGCTTCCACCCGGAGGCTCCCCCGTTTCTCGAAACGCCCGCCATGGACCGGATGGCCGCAGAAGGCGCGCACGTCGCGAATGCCTTCGTGACGACGAGCCTCTGCTCGCCGAGCCGTGCCACGATGCTCTCGGGGCAATACGCCCACATCCACGGCGTCGTGGACAACACCAGCCCCATCCCCGAAGGCACCCGCTTCTTCCCGGAAGACCTCCGGGCCGCAGGCGTCGCGACCGCCTACATCGGCAAGTGGCACATGGGCCAGGAGGCGGACGACCCGCGTCCGGGCTTCGACCACTGGGTCAGCTTCATGGGGCAAGGCGACTACTACAACCCCACGCTTAACGTGGATGGTAACCGGGCTGAATACGAGGGGTACACGACCGACCTCCTCAGTGACTTTGCCCTGGCCTGGCTAGAGGAACGAGACGAGGACCAGCCTTTTTTTCTCGTGCTCTCTCACAAGGCCGTGCACGCCGAGTTCGAACCGGCAGCGCGCCACCAGGGAAGCTACGCTGAGATCACCCCCGCCTATCCAGCCACGATGCCCCGAACGGCCTCCAACGCGGCGGGCAAACCGCGCTGGGTGCTCGCGCAACGCGGCACGTGGCACGGCGTCGACTTCATGTACCACGGGCGCCTAGGCCTCGGGCTGGACGGTTTCGACACGTTCTACCGCCGCTACGCGGAGACGCTACGTGCGCTCGACGAGTCCCTGGGACGGGTCCTCGATATGCTCGACGAGCGCGGTCTGTCTGACGACACCCTCGTGCTTTACTTGGGCGACAACGGCTTTTTACTCGGCGAACACGGGCTGATCGACAAGCGCAACGCCTACGAGGAGTCCATCCGCATCCCCATGCTGGCGTGGGCACCTGGGTTCATTGACCCCGGAAGCCGCATCGATGGGCTCGTCCGCAACCTGGACCTTGCACCGACCGTGCTCGACCTGATGAAGGTCGAAACTGGCATCGAAATGGCCGGCGAAACGTTTCTGCCGATGCTCACGGGCGAGAGCGACGGGGCTGGACGCGACTTCTTGTACGAGTACTACTGGGAATACGCCTTCCCGCACACGCCAACGACGTTTGCGCTGCGCGGCGACCGATACAAGTTCATTTACTACCACGGGGTCTGGGACACGGAGGAGCTTTACGATCTGCAAAACGACCCTGAAGAGCGCGTCAACCTGATCGATGTGCCTGACCTTCAAGACAAGGTCCGGGCGATGCGGGCTGCCCTCTTTGACCGGCTTGAAGCCGAAGACGCCATGCGTGTCCCGATGCGTCGCGGCGACTGGAAAGCCGATGAGGGGATCGTCTACGACTAGTTATGGCAAAGCTGTATGTCCAGGCATTCACCGTGCTCCTGACGGCGTTGGTTTCCGGATGCGAGTTGAAGCCTATCAGCGCTGACCCATCCTCTCCCCTATCGAAAAGCCGAGTGAAGGTCGATGCGCCATCTGGCATGGTGAGCGTGCCGGGAGGAATCACCCGCGTCGGCAGCGTCGCCGGTCTTCCGCATGAGCAACCCGTCTTCGAGGCGAGTGTGGCTGCATTTTTCCTGGACGAGACGCCTGTGACCGTAGCTGCCTTCGGCTCATTCGTGAAAGCGACGGGCTTTCAGACTCAAGCGGAAGCCTTCGGTGATGCCGGCGTGCTTGGCCCGGACGGACGCTGGCAGTTAGTCCCGGGTGCGATGTGGCGCCTCCCGCGCGGCACCGCTGGTGGCGAAGCACTCCACAACCACCCAGTAACGCAGGTGTCGTGGCACGACGCAGAGGCGTACTGTGCTTGGGCTGGCAAGCGCCTTCCGACTGAAGTCGAGTGGGAGCACGCTGCTCGGGGAGCCATCGACCGGCGTGACCGCTATGCCTGGGGAAGCGCGCCCGCTGAGCCTGTTCAGGACGCACCTACGCGAGAACGGTATCGTGCGAATACTTGGAATGGCGTCTTCCCCAGCCATGACACGGCAGCCGACGGCTTCGCCGGAACGTCCCCGGTTGGTCACTTCGGCGCGACCCCGCTCGGGTTGAGCGATCTCGGCGGCAATGTATGGGAATGGACTGCGGACTGGTACCGTCCCTATGCCGCCCGAAACAGGCCCTTCACACCTACGGCGGCGAGTGAAAAGGCGCAGCGAGGGGGCTCTTTCTTATGCCATACCAGCTACTGCCATGGCTACCGCGTCTCCGCACGCAGCCACGCAACTCCCGAGACAAGCCTGTTTCACGTCGGCTTTCGCTGCGCGCGCGATGCTGAGTGACGCCCTAGAGCGTTTTGCGATGCGCTTCGGTACAGCCATTACCGGTGCAAACGAGCTTTTCGCTCTGGACAAGGCCCTTTCTGAATCACTGACGTACTGAACTACTGATCAACTCACTCTAGTCGCCGCGTCGGATCGCCGCCACGGGGTCCGTCGTCGCAGCGCGGCGGGCTTGGAGGCTCACCGTCCCGAACGCTACGCCGAGCACGATCAGCCCGGCCGCCACGAACGGGAGCGGGCCGAGGCTCGTCTGGTAGGCGAACGAGTCAAGCCAACGGGTGAGGCCGAGATAAGCGAGCGGCCACGCCACCACCATCGCGACGAGCACGAGTTGCACGGACTCGCGCGAGAGCAGCAGGATCAGGGTGCCCACGCTCGCGCCGAGCACCTTGCGCACGCCGATTTCCTTGGTGCGCTGCTCGGCGGTGAAGCTCGCCATGCCGAGCAGGCCGAGGCACGCCACGAGGATGCCGAAGAGCGCGAAGCCCGCCGCCACGCGCCCGAGCGCCCGCTCCGCGCGGTAGAGCTGCGCCAGGTTCTGGTCGAGGAAGGTGTAGGCGAATGGCTTCTCGGGCACGAACGCCGCCCACTGCGCCGCGATGTGGTCGAGGGCGGCCGCCGGGCTGCCGGGGGCGAGCCGGACGGCGAGGTAGCGCCCGAAGAACCCGAAGTTGTTCGGGTGGAACCGGTCGAGCACGAACGGTCCGACGGGCGTGCGGAGCGAGGTGTAGTGGAAGTCGGCCGTCACGCCGATCACGGTGCGGTCGTCGAACGTGCGCCCGAGCGCGTCCTGCGGGCTGCCCCAGCCGAGGTGGCGCACCATCGCCTCGTTGATCATCACGGCCGAGGAGTCGGTCCCGAAGTCCTGCGAGAACCCTCGTCCTGCGACCAGGTCGAGGGCCAGCGTCTCCACCACTTCGTCGTGCACCAGCAGGCGCGGGAACTGGACACGGTCCTCCTGGCCTTCGATCGCGTACGAGTTGGTTTGGTACTTGCTGCCTGGCACGTCTTCCGTGGCCGTCACGGAGAGCACGCCAGGGTGTTGCTGCAGCGCACTCCGATAGGCCTCGTACTGCGGGATGATAGACGAGCGCTGGATCGGCACGAGAACGACGCGTTCCTCGTCGAAGCCAAGGTTCTTCGTCTGGAGGTAGCCGAGCTGCTGAAACGCCACAAACGTGCCGACCAAGAGCGCAATCGAGAGCGCGAACTGCGCGACGACGAGGCCTTTCCGCAAGAACGCCGACGCCCGCAGGTTGCCGATGCGGAGGTCGCCCTTGAGCACCTTGGCTGGGCGGAAGCCTGAGAGGAAGAGCGCCGGGTAGAGTCCGGAGAGCACCCCAACCGCAAGCACCACCACGAGCAGGCTCAGCGGCACCGTCGGATGCTCGAGCGGGTTGACACTCAGCGACTTGCCCGCGAGGCCGTTCAACAGCGGCAGCATGAGCAGAATCAGCGGCACGGCGAGCACCAGCGCCGCCAGCGTCGTCAGGATCGACTCGCCGAGAAATTGCCGCACGAGTTGCCCGCGCTCGGCCCCAAGCACCTTGCGCATGCCGACCTCCTTCGCGCGCTGCGCGCTGCGCGCCGTGGCGAGGTTCATGAAGTTGATACATGCGATCAGGAGCACGAACGCCGCGATGGCCGAGAAGATGTAGACGTAGGCAATGTCGCTGTTGGGCGCCATCTCGAAGTCGAGCGCGGAGCGGAGGTGGATGTCCGTGAGCGGCTGCAGGTAGAGCGTCACGTCGTCCGCGATGAAGTCCGGGAAGTAGCGCGCGACGTAGGCGGGGAACTGCGCTTCGAGCGCCTCGGGCTCAACGCCCTCGCGAAGCAGCACGTAGGTCCACGCAGGGTTCCAGTAGTAGTTGTCTGTCAGGTTGCCCGGCATCCACTGGGTGAGGGTGACGAAGGAACCGAGGAGGTCGTACTGGAGGTGCGACTGGTCCGGCTGCGGCGCGACGATGCCCGTGACCTCGAATTCCCCCTGGCCCTCGAAGAAGAGCGACTGGCCGATGGGGTCGGCCTCGCCGAAATACTTCTGCGCGGTGGCCGGCGTGAGCAGGAGCGTGTTCGGCTCGGTGAGCGCGCGGCCAGGATCGCCTGCAAGCAGGTCCACGTCGAACACGTCGAAGAGCGACGAGTCGGCGAAGAAAAAGCGAGGCTCGTTGTGGCGAATCAGTCCGGCTTCGACATGCGCGGCGCTGTCGGCCCCGACGAGGCCGTCAGCCTCTCCTTCCAGAGCCGGGCGGTATTCGATGGTGACCGTCGGCTGCTGAAGGTTGAAGAACCGTACCGACGCCTCCACCTGGGCGTCGTGGTCAGTCCGGATCGTCTCGCCGACCGGCAGCGGTTGGCTCGCCGACTCCTCCGCCCCTTCGATGATCTCGACGACGCGGTAGATCCGATCAGCGTTGTCATGGTGGCGGTCGAAGGCCAATTCGTCCTGCACGTAGCGGACGATGAGCACGAAGCACGCGATGCCGATGGCCAGGCCAAAGATGTTGATGAAGGCGTAGCCGGGCTGGCGGCGGAGCGCGCGCCACGCGACGGTGAAGTAGCTACGGAGCATGAACGAGAGGCAAATGGAGGTGGAAAACCGCGCAGAGACACCGGCGCAGTTCAACCGTAGCCGTCCTCCTAAGCGCAACTGCTAGTTTTTTAGCGCTAGCGAAGTCGCGCTACGGAACCACCGTTCGATGGATGCACCCGGCGAGGAGTGCGCAGGATGCGACAACACGCGTGGCGGTCGGCTGGGTGCCGTCCGTCGCCGTGCGGGCGAGGGGAACTCCGGATGCGGCGTTCACACCCGAGCGACGAGAACGCAAAAGCCTCGTTGATCATGCATCAGCAGACCGGTCATGCATCAGCAGACCGGTGCGGCTTCGCCGTCAGCACGGGTTGCCAGCGCCCACGCCTCCGCTTCAGCAAACAGGTCGTGCGTGTGTAGATAGCGAAACGTGCCTGCGCGGCCCGCAAGCGCCAGGTTATCGAAGCGGTCGACGTACCCAAGCAACGACTCTACGACCGTGCGATGCCCGACCTCTAAGACTGGATAGGCGTGCGGTAACCGTAGGCTGTGTACGCTGAGGAGTGGCTGAATGCGGTCGCCTAGCGCACGATCCAAATGGGGTTGTAGGGCCTCGACGAAAGCGTCGTCGCCGAGCGTCCACCAGGCGTCGTCGTCGCTACACGGCACCTCAACGACGAGTGCGGTGCGGTTGGGCGGGGCCATAGCAGCACTTCGATTCTTCGGCTCGTAGAGCCGCGTAAACGGCAACGACGGCTCCGGAAAGTACAGCGACGCATGCGACGAGAAGCGAGGTACATCGAGACGCAGGATGGCGAGACGGACGTGCCGGTAGGTCAGCGCGGACGCGGCGTCGAGGATGCGTGCGGGAGGTGCCGGATCGAGCACGCGCAGCAAGGCGGGCAGCGGTAGCGAGCTCACGACCTGATCTACTGGGTATGGAGCCTCGCCATTCACGGTGACGACTCGGATACGCCGTCGTGCGTCTCCGCTATCGGTTGCGGCGTCGTGAGCAACACGGGTGACCCGCGTATCTACGTGCAGGTGCTGAGGTCCTACAGCTTCGGAGACCGCCACTGCGAGGGCGTCGGCCAACATTCCGAAGCCGTGCTCAGGGTAGAAGAAGGCCCCATCGAGGTGGGCCGTGGCAGCGCGCGCACCCACGAACTCGCGCAGGAACGTGCCGAGGGTGAGCCCACGCAGCCGCCTCCCCGCCACTTGCGGATCGAGGCAGTCGGTCGAGACGCCCCAGAGCTTTTCGGAGTACCCGAGCAGGAACGCCTCGGCGAGCGTAGGCCCGTAGCGATCGAGCGCGAGGTCACGGAACGACGCCGGCGTCCGACGTGGACGCACGAGGCGCGGCACGGCCTCCGTCGCCACGCGCAGCAACGTGGCTGGCCCGAGCCGCCGTGCCGCGTTGAGCGGGCGCAGCGGAAAAGCAAGGCCGCGTCCTCGGTAGCGGATCTCGCTCGGCGCTTCCACACGTCGAAGCGCGTCACCAAGAAGGTCTCGCCAGGCCGCTGTCGCGGACGGGTGGGTGTCGTGCAGACGGTGGGCACCGGTGTCCACGAGCACGTCGTTAAAGCGCAGGGTCCGCGCGTTGCCGCCCAGCGCCGAAGCAGCTTCGAAGAGGGTCGGCGTGAGGCCCTGTCGGGTAGCGTAGTAGGCCGTAGCCAGCCCGGCCAACCCACCTCCCAGGATGTGCACGGAGTTAATCATCGCTCTGGGAAATCGAGTCGGTCGTAGGAATAGGGGCATAGGCGAACACAGGGAGCACAGCCCACATCCGATTGACGTAGGGGTTGTGGTAGAAGGTGTCTGCGCGAGCAAGGGCGCGGTCCCCGCGGTCGGCGTCGCCGAGTGGCGCTCCGATGCTGAGGACTGGTACGGCCTGGAGGCTGTCCATCTGTTCTCGGTCTCGGTCGTCCCCTGGATCGAGATACGTCGCGTCGATGCCCTGTGCGGCGAGGGTGAACCGCACAAGGGGCGTGGTGACAAGGTGCAGATCGGGGTGCTCCGACACCTGTGTCCGCACGTGCTCGGCGGCCTGCGCAATGGCCGTCGGCTGGCGGTGCTGCAGGGCTAGCGTGGCTGTGACTAGGGCGACAGCAGCGAAGCCCACTACGACCGCCACACGTCGGGCGAGTTGGGCCGCTCCCTTGCGCGTCCATAACGCTGCCGCCCCAACAGCGATCACAAGCAGCGCGAGGGCAATGAGCGGGAGTGCGTGTCGGCTTTTGTAGATCACGTTTTGGTAGAGCACCATCCAGACGCCGTATGTCGCCGCGCAGAGCACAAGCCAGTTGACCGTGCGTCGCGCTACGTCGTGCGCACGGGCAGTGGCGGCTACGACGCGTCCACCCACCAGCAGCGCGAGCATCAGCCCACCGCTTGCTAGGCCCGTCAGCGGGTGCCGCCCTACCCACCACCCGCCCAAGCCATCGGCCCAGACTGATTGGACAGCGCGGACGAGACGCTGGTCGAGCGCTGCATCCTCAGCGAGAACGGTCCCACCAAATTCGGTAAAGTGGCCCACGGTCTGCTGCTGGGCTGCCGCGATGAGCGCCGTCCACCCCGTGTCCGCAATGAGCGGGACCAGCCAGACGGCTGCTGCTGTGAGTCCACCCGCAACAAGGGGAAGCGACTGCTTAGGTCGGAGGCCGAGCGCTAGAAGTGGAGAGAGTACGAACGGGAGATAGGAGAGCCGTAGCCCTGCTAGCGTGCCCGCGAGTAGCCCTGCTGCAACGGCATAGTCGCCGCGACGAGCGTCAAGGGCATGGAGGGCACAGGCCACAGTGGCAAGCGCCACGGCAAGTCCGAGCAGGTCGGGCATGTAGCGCGTGCTCATGAGCCAGACGAGCGGACAAAGGAGAACAGCGAGCGCCCAGGCTGCGCCACGAGCGGAACGCAGGGGGGTACGGAGCAGCGCGAGTCCTGCTCCAACGAGAGCCACCGTGGCCAGCACTCCCGTCAGCGCAAAGGCTACAGCGAATCGTCTCGTGAGGAGGTACCACGGGTTCACTACCCCCCAGAACACCGGATAGCCTGGGAAGTGCGGTTGGAGCGCCGCTAGGTCGAAGCCGTCTGCCACGCTTAGCGCAAAGCGCAGACTGTCGGGGTCTTCGATGTAGGTCACCATCGAAGCGAGTCGTGTCGCGACGCATACGACCACGAGGGCCACCCATGCCAGGAGTTCCGGACGGCGACCTGATCCTTCCCAAGCAGGCACGTCCCGCCGTCGCGAGGACAGCGGGACGTGCACGGCCGATGAAGGGATCGGCGGAGCTGAATCAGCGGGAGGCCTGATCTGCAAGGCCTACCACTGGTCCATGTTGGTCTGCGAGAAGCCATAGGCGGCCTGGAAGATGTCCTTGGCCTGATTGAGCTGTGCCACGTAGGCGTTGGCTTCGGCCGAGCCCGGGAGGGCATAGACTGGCACGGTGCCCATGAGCGCGTGGATCTGCTGCAGGTCGCTCAGGTTGATGATGCTGAGCGCACCACCGGTGAACCCGCCGTCGCCTCGGTAGGAGAACTGGAGGGCATAGGTGAAGCCCTTCATCTCGCCCCAGAATTTGTTGAGGTTGACGTCGTTCTTGCCGTCGACTTCGGCCTGGGTGAGGCCTTCCATCTCCGTGAGCGTGTCGTTGATGTAGTGGACCGCCGTCGCGGCGATGACTTTCTCGAAGCCCTCCGAGGCGTCCTCGCGAGCGGCAGCTAGCTCCGTGAGGTCGCCGTTCACGACCGCCGTGCGGCCACGAAGGAACGCCTCGAAGATCTCCTCGGAGAAATCAACGCCGGTGCCGCCCTTGTCGCGCTTCCCTGCGTTGCGGGCGATGCCGAAGTTGTACTCCGTGGTGTAGTCGAGCGTGCCGTCGCCGTTGCTGTCCTGGGCAAAGTCACCCACGCTACCGGAAAGCATGTCGTCGGTGTAGGTGCGGTAGTTCCGCGCGGCGCCGAAGTACCCGTACGCCTCGTCGAAGCGGTGCTCCTGCTCGGTGTCGGGCTTGCCCTCATCCCGCGGGTCGGTGTTGTCCCGGTCGAGGATGTCGGCGAGGTACTTGTTCGAGAGCTGGTCGAAGAGGATCGCGCCGATGAGGATCTTGTTGATCATCTGCGTCAGGTCGACGCCCTCGTCGGTCGTGTAGACGGCGGGCGTCCCGAGCTTGGCCGGGTCGTTGGAGTTGTCCGCGATGATCTGGAAGTAGGCCTGCATGACGTCGTTGACGGTCACGTCCGTCGCGCCAACGAGGCCGGCGCTGTAGAGGAGCGTGGCGTCCGCGCCCTTGCGGCCGCGGAGGTTTTTGCCCGTCGAGATCTCCTCGTAGGTCGTAGCGCCCCGTGTGAGGCCGTCGGGGACGCCCGAGAGGATGGCGCGGCCGTCGTCGTCGTAGTCGTAGATCTCGTTGAGCTCCGCGACGGTGATCGGCGTGGCGCCCGCCTTGGCGAGGTTGTCGATCGTCGACTTGAGGTCCTGGAGGAGCAGTTGGCGAACGACCATACCGCCGATGTCGACGGAGCTCTCGTTTTCTTGCCCCTCGAAGGTGCTGTTGAAGTTGTACGTGGCCGGGACTTGGATCAAGTCGTCACCGCCGACGATCGGGTCGTCGGAGCTATCGCTGTCGCAGCCGACGAGGACGAGCGCCGCGAGGAGCAGCACCAGGGTTGGGAAGGAAGTGAAGTAGCGCATGAAGGTGCGTGTGGTTGTGTTGATCGTGGGTGGGGTCGGTGCGTCCGAGGACGCTGGGGTAGCGGAGCAGCGCGTTGCAGCATCGGGCGACGGGTGGCCACGTTGCGATGACCGCGGAGCAGGCAGGCGGACTTTGCCACCGGCCACTCTCGCCTCGTCAACGGGCTAGAAACGGTAGTTGAGGCTGAGGTTGAGTTGGCGGCGCGGACCGGTCAGGATGCCAGAACTGGCGTTGGCGGTCACCTGGCGCGGGTTCGAGTGCAACCGCGAGCCGACATAGACTTCGTCGAGCAGGTTCTTGCCCGTGAGCTGCGCCACGAGGCGGTCTCCGACGGGGACGCGAACGCTCGCGTTAAGCACGACGTAGTCGGAGACGGGCCCGGTGTCGCCCCGGCCGGTCGTGAAGGGGAGGTTCTCGAAGTCGGTGAAGACCTCGCTGACGTAGCGCACGTCGGCGCGGGCCGTGATGCCGCGCACGGTCTGCGACAGGCCGACGACCACGGTGTGGCGCGGCGCGTAGGGCAGTTCGTTGCCTGCGATGTCGACCGCCGGGACGTTGTTCACGACCGCTGACGGGATCAGCCCGTCGATGACCTCCGTGCTGAGCAGCGTGTAGGCGAGGTGGAGGGTGGGATAGGGACCGAGCACCGAGCCCCTGACCGTCCCGGCGACCTCAGCACCGTAGGTGCGAGCACTACCCAAGTTGCGAAAGGCGGTGCCCCGCCCCGCGGCCACCAGGTCGTCGATGTGAAGGAAGAAGCCAGCCACCTCAGCGGCCAC
Organism: Bacteroidota bacterium; assembly: GCA_039027055.1. GTDB lineage: Bacteria > Bacteroidota > Rhodothermia > Rhodothermales > Rubricoccaceae > JBCBEX01. The sequence continues at coordinate 10,236 of JBCCLD010000017.1, read as the reverse complement.
GAGCGGCGTCGCCGCCCGAATACCCAGTTCGAGGTTCCAGCTCTTCTCCGCTTCGACGTCGAGGCCGCCCTCGTCGGCCGTCCCGCCGAAATCAACCACCGTGAGCGCACCACTCGACGGCGGCGTGAATCCGCGGTGCACACCACCGAACACATTGGCCGGGCCGATGGCGTAGTTGAAGCCCAATCCGGGTAGCACCACGAGCGTCGTCTTATCGTCCAAGACACTGCCCTGGAGCCGATCTACGCGCTCCTGCTCGAAGACCTCCAGGCGGACGCCGGGGGTGAGTTCGAGCGGCCCGAGCGTGATGCGCTCCTGGGCAAAGACGGCCAGGGCGGTCGTCTCGTAGTTCTGCGCCTTGGCCACCACGCCGGCCGCGGGGTTGGTGGCAATCACCTCGGTATCCGGGTCGTCTTCGTCGGGCTGGGTGTAGATGCCGTCCCGGGAGTCGGGGCTGTCGCCGAGGACCCGGTCGTCTTCGAAGCGCTCTACGTGGAGCCGCACGCCCGCTTCTAGCTCGGAGCCCACTCCGAAGAAGCGGTGCTGCCACGTGTAGGCGTGCTCTACGCCCGCCGCATAGAAGGTGCGCAGGATGCCGAAGTTGTCGCGCCCGTTGCCCACGCGCACGACGTCGGAAGCATCGGTGATCGCGAAGGGACTGATGAAGGGGACACTCGTCGGGTCCTGGTTGTAGGCGTCGAGGTCGGAGGCGTTGATAAATACATCGTTCTCGCGCCACCAGCGGCGGTCGAACACGTTTGCGTAGGCGCGGGTGAGCGAGGCCAGCCGTGGGCTGAGCACGCGGTTGTAGATCGCGTCGAGGGCCACTCGACGGACCAGGAAGGTGTCGTCGTCCTTCGGGTTGAACGTGGGATCGTCGTCGAAGGTGAACTCGGTCAGCCCCGTGTAGGTCGCACCGTAGTCCTCGATGTTGCCGTTGGCTTTCAAGAAGAGAGTGCTCTGCGGGCCGGTGCGGATGGACGCCTTGGCCGTCGCGTTGAGTTGGTAGAACGCGTTGTTGTCACGGAAGCCATCGCCGCGTTTAGCGAGCAGCTGGATCTCCGGGACGAAGTCTCGGGTGCCGAACCCGCCGACTTCGCCGAAGGCACTGACGTAGCCGTTCTCGCCGACAATGACCTGTCCTTCTCCACCGAAGGCGTCACGCGGTCGGCTCGTGATGTAGTTGATCACGCCGCCCATCGTCTGCGGACCGTAGCGGATGGTGCTGCTCCCCTTGATGACCTCCACCCGGTCGATGCGCTCGACCGGTGGATTGTAGTACATGTTGGGGTAGACATAGACGGCTGGCTGGATCGGGATACCGTCTTCGAGGATGAGCACTCGGGACGACCGACGCGGGTTGAGACCGCGGATGCCAATCGAGAGGCGAGCGTTGCCGAAGCCATCGTCGGCCGCGGCGTTGATGCCAGGGACATATTCCAGCAACTCCTGCGTGCCAATAGGCTGGATTTGCTGCACGTCGGCGGTGCTGACGAGCGTCGCTGTGCCGGGCAGACGCTCGAACGACTCCCCGCGCGCAGCCAGCACCTCGATGCCCGCGATCTCGACCGCCGTGGTGGCGAGTTCGATGCGGAGCATGTCCGCCTCTGAAGATCCCGCTGTGACCGCCACGCGGAGCGTCGTAAAGCCGATGGAGCGTACTTCGATCTCGATGGCACCCGGAGGGACCCGGAAGCTGAACCGGCCGTCAGCATCGGTCACCGTGCCCAGGAAGGCCGCATCCACCACCGTGACGGTCGCGCCGACGACGGGAGCATCTGTCGATTCTTCCACGACGACGCCAGCGATCGTGGCGTCTTCGGCGCTTGCTGGGGTAGCACTGCGTGCCGGAAGCAAGGCCGCTTGCATAGGCACACTCAGAAAGAGGAGGAGTGCCAGCGGGAAGGCGAGCGTGAGAGGAGCGCAAGAGGTGGTGTAGCGCACAGGACCTGAGGGTGGGCGATTCAGGGGAGGTGGCGACGCTCAAGCCTCAATGACTGAGCGCAATCGAGTGAGGGGAGCCTATGGGCGAGCTTAAAATTCGCGTGGGTTACGAGGCTCCAACTGGTTCATGTCTTCGCCGTCGAGCGCATCCTCATCGATGTCTGCAGCTTGGTCGGCAGTCGCGGCCGGTGGCTCAAAGCCGAGCACACCGTAGCTTCCGCCTGTCGTCTCGGTCGATGTGGGAGCAAGCAACGGGTCATCGCCACAGCCCGTGAGGGCACCGAGGGCGACCAGTGCCGCAAGACCGACTGTGCCGAGGAGAGTTCGAGGAGATGGAGAAAGCGACATGAGATGATTCTTTTATCTAGACTAGGTCTAAATATAGCACCCTCGTTTTCCGATCATTGCGTCTGGAGCGCAACCTCCCACGATTCTCAAATCGTTCACAACGTTCGCGCTGCGAGCAAGAGGCGCATACCCTCGTCCCCGCCCCCTCCCAAGCCCGTGCACCGCACCATACAGGGTCGTGGATCGCACGCCGGGTGACGGTATGGCGTTTTTCCATAGTCCGCTCACTTCTCGCCCTCCTTGTCGCACTCTTCATCAGGCCTTCCCCAGTCGTTTAGACTGCCCCCCTCATCTGAACTCGATCTGCATCCCGGTCCTATCCTGGTAACCGGGGCTGCTGGTTTCATAGGCTCTCATGTGGCGGAGCACCTGCTCCTAGCTGGAGCAACTGTCGTGGGCCTCGATCACCTGGCTCCCCCGCACGCCGACCGGCTCAAACCTGCTCGGCTCGCGCGCCTGTCCAAGCATCCGCTGTTCACGTTTCACCAACGTGACCTCACTGACGCCGCAGCCGTACAGACGCTATTTGATAGCGAGCGCTTCCCCTACGTCATTCACCTAGCCGCGCAGGCCAGCGTCCGTAGATCCCTCGATGCACCCCGTACGTTTGGCGAAAGCAACCTCATGGGCTTTTTGGAGATCCTAGAGGGGTGTCAGCGCGTCGGCACGCGTCATCTGGTATACGCGTCGTCGTCTTCGGTCTACGGCGCTGACACCACGGCCCCGTTTACGGAAACGGCGGAAGCCACGCACCCGCTCTCGTTGTACGCCGCAACGAAAAGAGCGGGCGAACTGATGGCACACGCCTATGCGCATCTCCATGACCTTGCCGTCACGGGCCTGCGATTTTTCACGGTCTATGGCCCGTGGGGGCGTCCCGACATGGCCTATTTCATCTTCACGAAAGCCCTGTTTGATGATGCACCCATCACCTTGTTTAACCAGGGACGCATATGGCGCGACTTCACCTACATTGACGACGTAGTTGATGTAGTCTGCCGATTGCTTCCGCGACCAGCGAGGTCGACCTCGCCCGCTCGGCTGATTAACGTGGGCCATGGCAAACCCACGCCGATTCATCGTGTGGTCGCCACGTTAGAACACACGACGGGCTGTACAACCACACCCATACGGGCACCCCTTCCTCCGGGAGATCTCGTCCGAACGGAGGCCGACACGACCAACCTCGACTTGATTCTAGGAGCACGCCGCTTTACCCCGCTTGAGGAAGGCCTTGCTCGCTTCGTGGACTGGTATCGCGACTTTTATGGCATCCGTGACCGATGAGAGGCATCTCGGGTAGCCTGAGGATTAGCCCATGATGGCCGCCACTGGTCATGTCTCCAAGGGCTGGGTCTGATAAACCGTCGGGCGCACAGACGCTCGCTGTTTCCACTCCCAACCCCCTGGATCCATGTCTATCACTTCTATCCGCCCCCTGCTCTTCTTCGGGGCACTGCTTTCGCTGAGCAGCCTCGTCGGCTGTGACTTCACCAATGAGGTCATCGATCGCAGCATTGTCGTCCGCGCCGATGCGGACCTTGGCGACGTGCTGATTGGCAACCGAGGCCGCACGTTGTACGTCTTCGCCAACGAGCCTGACGGCACCCCGGCCTGCCTCGGCCCCTGCCTGGACTCGTGGCCCGTCTTCCATGTCGAAGAGTTGATCCTCGACCCACGTCTCAACGACAGCGACTTTCAGCAAATCACCCGCCCTGATGGGCTCCCTCAGGTCACCTACAAGGGCTGGCCACTCTACAACTTCGCCCCCAATGGCGACGGCCGCGTGGAGTCTACCCGGAGTGTGCTCGGCGACGGCGTCGGCGGGGTGTGGTTCGCTGCGAAGCCCGACTACGGGGTGCTCGTCGCCCGCCAGCAGCTCGTCGGAGCGGACGGCAACAACTACCTTGAAGACGGCACGCTCGGCGATGCCGTGAGCCGCTACCTCACTGGCCCGGCAGGCAATACCCTCTATCGCTTCAGCGGCGATGCGTTCAACACGAACAACTTCACCGCGCCGGACTTCAGCAACGACGGTATTTGGCCGGTATACTTCGAGAACGGTACGGTTCCCAGCACCTACGACACGGCCGATTTCGACGTGATCGATGTGTTTGGACGGCAGCAGCTGACCTTTAAGGGCTGGCCGCTCTACACGTTCTTCGCCGACGAGGCACGGGGCGATACGAAGGGGGTGAGCCAGCCTGCGCCTGGCACCTTCCTCGTCGTCAACGGAGCGACAGAAGAGGCGCCTGCGGGCACGGGCGATGGCGGCTCAGCCGGAACCGAGGGCGGTGGCAACGACGGGGGCGACAACGATGACGACGGGTATGGCTACGGCGACAACCCGTAACGCTGCCTGTTCGGCCCCTCATCGCCCCTGCTGGGAGCGCCTGTCGCATGCGGGCGCTCCCTTTCGCATTTTTCAGGAGAGAACGATTTGGACGATCCATGTGCGCACGCACTGGTCATGCCTGTACGTTTGGGGGCTGTTTGGGCAGTCTATCCTGCCTCTGCTCTACCTGTGACCTCCGCGCCCCCCGTGTCCGCTTCTGCCGTGCCTGCTCCTGATGAGTCGCACCTCGCCGATTGGTGCCGTCGCCTTCGCGCCTCGGACCGTATCGCGTTCGCAGCGCTGTTCCGCGCCCTGCGCGTGCCGCTCCTTCGCTATGCGGTCACGTTCACCCGCGACGCTGACGCCGCCCACGACCTCGTCCAGGACGTGTTTGTCGCGCTGTGGGAGATGCGGTCTACCCTCGATCCCGCCCAGCCAGTCCGTGGGTTGCTCTTCCGGATGACCCGCAACAAGGCGCTCAACCGCCGCCGGGACCACCGCCGACGTAGCGCCAAGCACGACACCATCCGGCGCGACGCCGTCACGGCGACGCCGCCCGTGGAGCGCGTCGACGCCGACCGGCTCGCGGTGCGCCTGCGGGCATGGCTGGCCGAGCTCCCCCAGCGTCAGCGTGAAGCGATCGCGCTTACCCGCTTCGACCACCTCAGCCACGAGCAGGCCGCCGCCGTGATGGGGTGCGCGCCGCGCACCGTCAACAACCATATCGTGCGCGGCCTCGCGACCCTCCAGGCCCGCCTAGACGCACTCAATGCCGCCCCTTGAGGCTACGTCGAGCCTCACTTCAACACCGCTGCTGTCTAGCGCCGCCACCGACACGACTCGCTCCTAGCAAGCTCTCCTCCGAACTGCTGCCCACACCGCTCCCCGATGCGCCGAACTTATCCTCACACGCTCCGTCCGATTGCCATGAAGCCTGACTTGCCACCGGACCTCCGCGCTGCCTACGACGATCCCGACGAAGCGGCCCGCGCCGCTCGCCTCTGGGACGCGCTGGGCGATGCCGCGCCCGACCTCAGCGGGATCCCTTCCACGGAGGACGCACTCGCCGAGCTTGAGCGCCGCACAGTTGAGCCCCGCGCCACGTCCCCGCGGCCTGCCCGCAACCGCGCTGATCGCCCAGCGCTCCACTCGCGCCGTTCAGGCCACCGAGTCCGTTGGGGCCTACGAGCCGCCGCCATGCTGCTCGCAGTGCTATGGCTCGGTCAGTGGTGGGCGCAGCGCCCCGTGACACTCTCGGCAGCACCGGGAGAGCAACTCGCGACGACCTTGCCCGACGGGTCGACGGTGACGCTCAGCGGTGGGACAACGCTGTCCTACGCATCGGGCTTCCGTACGCTCGGCTTCCGCCAAGCCGGCACGCGCGCGGTGGCGCTCGAAGGTGAAGCCTTCTTCGAGGTGGAATCGGGCGAGCGGCCCTTCGAGGTATCGACGTTCAACGCAGTCGTGTCCGTTCTCGGCACGCGTTTCAACGTGAAAGCACACGCCCGCGACCAGGTCGCTTCTACGCAGGTCGTACTCGAGGAGGGGGCGGTCCGCGTCGAGGCTGAAGGCGAGACCGGACGTTCCGTAGTCCTAGCTCCGGGTGAAGCATCAGAAATTCGCGCCGTTGGTGGATTGCCTACGCCGACCACTCCTGAGGCGGTTGCGCTAGACCGTGCGCTTGCGTGGCGAGACGGCGGGTTCGTCGCCGAGGCGCAGCCGCTCGTGGATGTCCTCCGCACGGTGGAGCGACGCTACGGTATCGCCATCACCACGGCCCCAGGCGTTCCGCTCGACCGCCCGCTGACGCTCTACTTTGGACCGCGGCCTGCAGAGGCGCTCGTGCACGACCTCGCGCTCGCGGCGGGGCTGCGCGTCGAGCCGCGCCAGGGCGGCTTCTACCTGACCACGATTGCGCGATGAAGACCCTCGTCGCACTCGCGATTGCGGCGACCCTACTCGCCTCCGCCGCTGCTGCACAGGAGTCGAGGCGCTACACGCTCACCGTGCGTGGCACCGACGTGTCGACGGCGCTCGCCGAGGTTGTACGCCTCACTGGCATCGACCTCGTCTATCCCTCCGAGCTGGCATCGGACCAACCTATCTTCTGCGCCGAGCACGATGCGACCGCCGAGGCCCTACTCCGCTGCGTGCTCGACGGGACCGGCCTCGACTTTGTGCGGACCTCGTCGGGGGCCTACCTCCTCATCGAAGCGCCCGAGCAGACGCCGCCGCCTGGCCACCTGGCAGGACGCGTCGTCGACGCGGAGACAGGGGCTCCCTTGCCCTTCGCGCACGTCCTCCTCGCCGATGCTGCGCTCGCCACCGCTGCCGATGCCGACGGCGTGTTCGCTTTCGCCGACCTACTGCCGGGACGCTACGAAGTCATCGCCACCCACGTCGCCTACGCGCCATCGGGGCCTCAGGCCGTCTTCATCGAACCGGGCACGGCCGCCCGCATGGAGGTCGTGCTCGACGGGGCACTGTCCGAAGCAGCACCCGTTGTGGTGGACGGGCTCGTGCAGCGGGTCCCCTCAGCGCTGCTCGGCCTCGGCGAGCGAGCGGTCACGGCGACTCCTACAGCCCCCTCGGCGACCGGCACCCCGGACGTGATGGCGGGCGGGCGCAGCTTCCTCGGCGTCGCGGCGGTCCCAGCCATCGCCGATTTGCACATACAGGGTGGCGGCGCAGCAGAACACCTCGTCCGGCTCGACGGCGTGGCCGTGCGTGACCCGGTGGCGCTGGGCCGGCACCTCGGTGCGTTCAGCCCACTCGCCCTCGACCGCATGACCGTGCACAAGGCCGGGTTCGGCCCCGCGCTCGGGAGCCAGCTCACAGGCGTGCTCGACCTCGCGCACCGCCTCGGCGATGCAGCCCCGTCGGCTACGCTCGCCGTCGACCCGGTGAGCGCCGACCTCCGGCTGGGCGCTCCGGTTTCGCTACCTGGGCTCGGACGTGGTCACGCGATGGCGGCGGTGCGGCAGAGCCTGTGGGGCCTCGGTCGCGCAGGCGAAGACGCCGGCCTGCGCACGCTGCTGCGTGACTGGGGCACGGCCGACCCGGTATTCACGAGCCTGTGGCTGGACGAGGCGGTTCACCGCGAGGCCCTCGCCCCCGCGTCGTTTCGACCGACCATCACGTTCACCGATGCCCACGCTGCGGCACGCCTTCGCCCCGACGCCTTTACGACGCTGCACGTGTCGGCCTACGGTGCCCGGAACCACGTCGACGCGGACAGGAGTGTTCTGCGTACGGAGGCGACGGGAACGAGCGACCTTCTCGGCTTTCGCGACGGCTACGACTGGCGCAATGGGGCGGCTCAGCTCCGCGCGACGCGGCTCGTGGGCGCTCGGACGGTGATCGGTGCCCAGGCCCGCGCTGCGCACCACCGCTCGGGCTACGCCTACCGCTTCGCTCGCAGTGAGCTCACAACGCAATCCCTTCCGGCTACGGAGAGCGCACTGTTCGCTGCGATCGACGGCGCCCGTGGCGGCCAAGCCAACCACCGCCTCACCGAACTGGCGCTTGACCTAGACGGGAGCCTAAGCTTGGCTCCAGGCCGAGAGGTGCGCGCTGTGCTGGGTGTGGAACACACCCGCGCCATCTTTGAGGCCGACCACGACTTCATCACCCCGCTCGACCTCGATGCGGCGGCATGGTGGTTCACCGGCGTCCTCGACGCCCGTACGACGCTCGGGCTGCGAACAACGCTCGAAGCCGGGACGCGGCTCACGTTTGTGCCAGACCGCCAGACACTCTACGCGGAGCCGCGCGCCTCTGTCCGCTACGACGGGGCCGCTCCGTTCGGCACCTATGCGTTGAGGCTCGCCGGAGGCCTCTACCGGCAGTTCGTCAACGGCTACGCGTTCCGCAACCCCGGCCCTACCGCCATCGCGCCCGACCTGCTCTTCTGGCTGCCGACGACCGACACGGCACCGCCGCGCGCACTCCATCTCGCTGCCGACGCACTCGTGATGCCTGGCGAGACTTGGACGCTCCGCGCCGAAGGCTTCGCGCGCTGGGAAAGCCGCCTGCTCGCTCTCGACATACCCACCCTGCAAGCCAACCTCGGTCCCCAAGCGCTGCCAATTTCCGATCCGAACGCAGCGCTTGCTGGGGCTGCCGGTCGGACGCTAGGTGGCGGGCTCCGCTTCGAGCACCAGCGCGATGGGCTGCGCTGGGGTGCATCCTACGCCTTCGAGGATGCCCGGCGCACCGTCCCCGGGCGCTTCGACGGGCGGCGGGTTGCCGTGCCCTGGTCGGCTCCGCACCGGCTGCGGCTCGACGGGGACCTCGGCCTCGGACGACTTGTGACCGACGCAGGCGTTCGCGGGCTTGTCCAAGCTGCCTTTGGGCGCAGGTGGGGCTACCGGACGGCCTACTACGACTACCTTCTCGGCGGTGCCACCACTATAGACGACGCGCTTGGCGAAGGGCTGCTGGACGCCAACTTCCTCGATGCCCTGGCAGAGCCGGACGAGGCCGCACTGCCCGCCGAGGTCCGCCTCGACCTAGGCCTCTACGTCGACCGCCGCATCGGCCCCGCCCAGCTTCGCGTTGATGTGGGTGTGATAGACGCCCTCGACCGCGCCAACGTCTTTGACTGGAGCCGTACAACCCCAGCTTCCGGGGGCGCTGAACTGGCGCGTGGGCTTCCTGGCCGCCGTTGGACAGCGCAGCTACGAGTCACGCTCTGACCCTCGACTATTTTTCTGAGCCACACTGGTCACTGGGGGAAGGGTTGGGTCTGATGAGGAAACGGAGAAGTCCTCCGTACCCTCTTCATCAGCTTCTCGCTCTCATGTCCTTCTCTTCTCTCCCACGCCTGTTGGCGCTCGCCCTGATCGTCGGCGTGGTCGGTTGTGACTCGTCCTCCTATGCCGACGACGAGGACCTCGCACCCGGCGACGATGCAGCGTTCTCAGCGGCGCTGTTCGGCGGTACGCTCGCCGAGTTGAACACCGAGCCACTCCAAGACCAATTCCTCGTCGCCGATCTCACCGGTGAGGCAGAAGTCGGCGAGGGCGATCCTGACGGCTCTGGGACCGCACGCGTACTCTTCTTCCCGAACCGAAACCTGGCGTGTTTCCAGCTGAGGCTGCGCAACATCGAGCCGCCCACGCGCGCCCACATCCACCGCGGCGAGGCGGGCGTCAACGGCCCCATCGCCATCTCCTTCTTCGACACCGTCGTGGACGACCCCGTGCCCGCGCCACCCAACCTCATCGGCTGCGTGACCGCCGAGCGCTCCGTGATCGCGGAGATCCTCGACGACCCAGCCGCCTTCTACGTCAACATCCACACCGCCGACTTCCCCCCCGGTGCCATCCGCGGCCAGTTGGCTGCTTCGCGGTTCAACGTCAATGAATCCGCTATCAGGGAGGGCCTGCTGACTTCACAGCTCTCCGGCGAGGCTGAGGTCGGCGAGGGTGATCCCGACGGCTCCGGCATCGCACGCGTCGTCCTACTCGCGGGCCCGCAGCTCGCCTGCTTCCAGCTGGACGTGCGCAACATCGAGCCGCCCACGCGCGCCCACATCCACCGCGGCGAGGCGGGCGTCAACGGCCCCATCGCCATCTCCTTCTTCGACACCGTCGTGGACGACCCCG
>JBCCLD010000016.1:0-24542 GCA_039027055.1 Bacteroidota bacterium | reverse complement strand
TGCGATCGCCCTCGGGGGCGTTGCGGACCGCCCGCGTGCTTCCGCCGCCGCGACCCGGCAGGCTGCCTCGACGCTCAACCACGGGGCCGCCGGGTTGCGGGTGCTCGTCGCCGAGGACAACGCCACCAACCAGCGCGTGGCCGTGCAGCTGCTCGGCAAGCTCGGCATCCGCGCCGACGTGGTCGCCGACGGCCAGGAGGCCGTCCGGGCCGTCCAGAACGTGCCCTACGACGTCGTGCTGATGGACGTGCAGATGCCCGTCCTCGACGGCCTCGCCGCGACGCGCCAGATCCGCGCGCTGCTGCCCGCCGATGCCCAGCCGACGATCCTCGCGGTGACGGCCAACGCGATGGAAGGCCACCGCGAGCAGTGCCTTGCAGCGGGCATGGACGCCTACCTCGCCAAGCCGATCCGGCGGGCGGACCTCGAAGGGGCGCTCGTGGCGCTGGCCGAGCAGGTGGCGTGACGAGACAGCGCGGGGCCTGAAACAGAACGAGGCGGGGGCGTATGCTCCAGGACTCACCAGCCCCGTCTCGCATGTCTGAACCGACTCCTGTCTTCACCACGGGCACCGCACGCACGGTGCTGCGCCTCGAAGGGGCGCTCGTGCTCGTCGCCTGCGCCTGGATCTACAGCGGCCTCAACCAGGGCTGGATCCTGTTTCTGTTGCTGTTCTTCGCCCCGGACCTCGCGGCAGTCGGCTATCTCGCGGGCAAGCGCACGGGCGCGGCGGCCTACAACGCGCTCCACACCTACCTCGGCCCGCTCGCGCTCGGCATCGTCGGCGGGGTGCTAGCGATGGACGTGGTCGTTGGCGTGGCGCTCATCTGGGGCGCGCACATCGGCTTCGACCGCGCGCTCGGCTTCGGGCTGAAGCTGCCGACGGGTTTCCGCGACACGCACCTGGGGCGCATTGGAAAAGTTTGAATGGATGCGGGTATGAACGTACGGACGTGTTCCATGCGAGCACCTCGCCCCGGTGAAACGGCCGCCTTCATACGTCCATACCTTCATCCACACACGCCTCTGCATGAACTCCAAGCTGCTCCTCGTCGTCCTATTTGTTGCCATCGTAGGCACGACGTGGCTGCTCGTCCGGCTCGTGAACTTGCCGCCGATGGGCGACGTGCCGGCGGCGCGCGACACGTCGGCGGTGGCCGACCGCAAGGCGGTGGTGAACCCGTTCGCCCCCCAGGCGACGGACGGGATTGCCGACAGCACAGCAGCGGACAGCGTGGCCCACGCCGAGTCTAGGGCGGATAGCACGGTTTTGGAGGCGGCACCGGAAGGGGCGCGTCCGTAGTTTCTCCGCCTCGCTCCACTCCTCGCCTTGTCGCTCTCGCATCGCCGCCCCATTGATGGCCCCCGCTTCCACTTCGGTTCACGCCCCCACGGTCCACACCCCGACGGTGTATGACCGTTTGCTCGCTGCGCGCGACACCCAAGGGGCGGGCTTCGTCGTCCTCATCGACCCGGACAAGCTGGCCCCTGAGGATGCGCCTGGGTTCGCGGAGCGCTGCGTAGACGCGGGCGTGGACGCGCTCTTTCTCGGCGGCAGCCTCATGCACCAGGGCGAGCTGGAAGGCTACGTGGACCTGATCACGAGCGCCTCGGACCTGCCCGTGATCGGCTTCCCCGGCTCGCTCAGCCAGATCGCACCCAACCTCGACGCGATCCTCTACCTGTCGGTGGTGAGCGGGCGCAACCCGGAGTACCTCATCGGCCAGCACGTGCACGCCGCGCCGATGCTCAAGCGCTGCGGCCTGGAGACGATCTCGACGGGCTACATGCTCATCGAGAGCGGGCGCATGACCACGGCGACCTACATGAGCGGCTCGCCGCCGATCCCGCGCCACAAGCCCGAGATCGCGGCTGCTACGGGCCTGGCTGCGGAGATGATGGGTATGAAGCTGCTGTTTACGGACGCCGGGAGCGGGGCCGAGCACGCCGTTTCGGAGGAGATGGTCTACGCCATCACGAAGACCTGCTCGATCCCGCTCGTCGTGGGCGGCGGGCTGCGGTCGCCCGAGGACGTGGCGCGGCGCGTGGCCGCAGGCGCGAGCTTCGTCGTGGTCGGCAACGCCATCGAGCAGCGCGCGGGCGACGGCTCGTTCATGGCCGAGCTGGCCGCCGCGGCCCACAACGCCCACGCTTTAGCGCTCAACTCATAGTGCTGGGACGCCTCACGAGCCCCTCGGCGCTACGTGTCGTTTTCTGGCTGAGCGCTATCGGCTTCATGGTGAGTCTAGTCGTCCATGTGCTCGCGCTCCTGGATAGCTCGCCGGCGTACGATTTCTTCGTGCTCCACGTGGGCCTCTTTGTCGTGTTCTTTCCGGTTCTGCTCGCCATCAACGAGCAGGCAAAGGGCGTCGGGGTCGATCTAAACACGCCTGGAGGACAGCGAGACATCCAGAAGGCGCTGTTTCGTCTCCTGAGCACCGAAGAGAAAGTAGCTTTTGTGTGTCTAGGACTCTACGTGGTCGTCAGTTCCTTCACCGGGCTGCCCTTCCTCGTCGAGGATCCTGACACGCCCCCGCTCCAGTTTTTCTCGGGAGCATGGCTGTGGTTCTACTTCTTCTGCGCCGTATTCGCCCGGCACCTTCGATCTGGAGCAGCCCAATGGTCAAGCCTCGCTGGGAAGGCTGGCTAGGAGTGCGCGTCCGCCGCCGTGATTGGGCTCGATGGCGAGGAGCGCCTGGACGGTTGCGCGGGCGTCGTCCATGCGGCCTTCGAGCGCGTAGGCCCCGCTGAGGTTGTAGAGCACCTGCGTGTTCGCCGGCGCGAGGCCCCGGGCCTCCTCCAGCAGCGCGATGGCGTCGGCCCGCGCGCCGCGCTGCAGCTTGAGCGCGCCGAGCAGCCCCAGGATGCCCGCGTTGGTGGGCGCGCGTTCGAGCGCGGCCTCGTAGAACGTCTCCGCCTGCTGGTAGCGCACCTCGTCGCCCGTGGCCTTCGCCGCCTCCACCAGCACGTTGCCTGCGTCCACGAGCGGGCCGGGGAGGTGCGGTAGTTCCTGGATGATGGCGAAGCGGGTGCGCAGTGCCTCGGTGATTAGGCCTTGCTCGGCGTAGTGCGTCGCCAGGGCGTCGGTCGCGCCGCGCCACGACGTCTTGTTCTGGTAGAGGTCTACGGCGATCTGCTCGGGCACGGAGCGGGCGTGCAGCGTGTCGAGGACAGCCACGCGCGGGGCCTCGCCGGGGCGGAACGGCCAGCCGCTCATGAGCTGCGCCACGCGGAAGACGCCGGCCAGCGAGTCGACGGGCGTGTAGAGCCGCTCCGTGCGCGCCAGGGCCGTCGGGAGGGCCTGGCTCCAGTCGCCGAAGAGCATCGCGTCTTGGAGCGCCGTGTAGAAGGCGTCAGCGATGAGGAAGTAACCGTCGAGGGTGGGGTGGAGGTGCTCCATCATCGCCGCGCTGCCGATGAGGCCGTCGGGCGACGCGGCGCGGACCCGGGCTTCGCTGTCCACGAGCGTCGCGCCGTGTGCCGCCGCCAACTCGGTGATGATCGCGTTGATCGCGTCCGGCGCGCGGAAGCGGAGGGCGTCCCGCTCGCGTGCGGCGAAGAAAGCCGTCCGGGCCGCCTCGGCCTGGCCGTCGGCGAGGAGCGCCTGGCCGAGGAAGTAGAACCCGTCGGCGGCAAGCGTGTCCATCGCCGTGGCGCCTGCCAGCCGCTGGAGCGCCGCGGCCGTGTCACCACGGCGGAGCGCCTGCACGCCCGCCGTGACGAGCGCCTCCCAGGCGTCCTCGTCGGTGTCCGCCTCGAAGGCGTTGAGGAAGGGCCGGTGGTCGCGTTCATTCGAGGCCACCGTGCCGATGAAGACCGGCACACCCGCGCGCTCGTAGGTCGCCAGTAGCCGCGACAGGTTGGAGCGGAATTGCCGGAGGCCGGCCTCATAGACGTCGGAGCCGAGCGGCACGCGCTGCTCGCCGACCATCCGCGCCATGAGCGTGTTCGAGGGCGGCTCGCCGGTGGGCTCGCCCGCGCGTGCCTTCGCGATAGCGGTCAGCCCGCCGCGCATCGCCTGCACGAGGCGGAAGTTCTGCAGGGCGAGGTAGGACCGTACGACCCATGGCGTCCGCCCGAGCGTCTCCGCCGACGCGGCCCCGAGCGCGCCGTAGTACTCGTTGTGCCCCGCGTAGACCACCACCGCGTCCGGGTCATGAGCGAGGATCTCGTCGGTGAGGTCAAGGAGTGTATACGAGTTCACGGCCGACATCGCCGTGTTGACGACTTCCACGGTGCGGTCCGGGAACGTCTGCTGGAGGCGCTGTTCGAGCATGCGCGGGAACGCGCCGCCGTAGTAGAACGGGTAGCCTGCCGCGCTGGAGCCGCCCTGCACGAACACGCGGAGGCCGTCCTCTGGCTTCTGGGCGAGGAAGACGTCGGCGGGACTGTTGGGGACGTTGGCCTGGTTGGCGAAGTAGCGCCGGGCCACCTCCCGGTTCTGGACGAGATAGGCGCTGTCGGTGGCGTCGGCGCTCGCGTCGTCGGCAGCGCTGGCAGGGAGGAAGAGGGGGCGGCTCTCGCCGTAGTTTGCGAGCCGCAGCCCGCCCTCTACGAGCACAAAGAACGCGAGCGGTAGCAACAGCATCGCTGCAGTGAAGGCGAGCCGTTTGCCTCGGGAGAGCAATGGGGTAGAAGGGGCGGGGGCAGGTGCAGCCATGAGGGCGATGGGGATGGGCAGGGATGCGGCGGAAAATACAAGGACTAGCGGTGAAACTCGACGAAATGAGACGGTTCGAGGAAAATCATGAAAGCGCTTACGTTGCGATGATTTACGCAGAGTCGTCGTGGCAACAACCGGACAGAGGTGCGTGAAAAAGCGCTTCGCGGCGCATGTGAGTTTGGCGAGAGTGCGCTCTTCGGCTTGACGGAGTGGGGAAAACCCCCTATCATTGCGGAGAAATTGAAAGCGCTTACGCGCACCCCAGCTCCCTCCCTAGAAGACCGCGCCGTCGCCCGTTGAGCGTCACGATCTACGACATTGCCGACCGGGCAGGCGTCTCCATCGCCACCGTATCGCGGGTGCTCAACCGCCACCCGCGCGTGTCACAGAAGACCCGCGAGCGCGTCTTCGCCGTGGCCGATGAGCTGGGCTACCAGCCGCACGTCTCTGCCCGCTCGCTCGCGCGCCAGAACACGCAGTTGGTCGCGGCGGTCGTGCCGATGATGACGTCCTATTTCTTTATGGAGGTCATCCGGGGGATCCAGGACCGGCTCGCGTCGAGCGAGTACGACCTCCTGGTCTACGCCTCCCGCTCGATGGAGGCTGTGGGCGACCAGATCGGTAGGGCTGCCCAGAAAGGCCGCGCCGACGGGGTGCTCATTTGCTCGACCCCCATGTCCGAGGTGCAGGTGAGCCACCTCGACGCTGCCGACGTCCCGAGCGTGCTCGTGGACGCGTTCCACGTCGGCTTCGACTCGGTGTCGGTGGACAACTGCCGGGGCGGCTACGTCGCTACCAAGCACCTGCTCGACCAGGGCCACAAGCGGGTAGGCCTGATCATGGCGAACCCGCACTCGGTTCCAGCGCGTGACCGCCGCGAGGGCTACGAGGTGGCGCTCGCCGAGGCCGACCTCGACCTTGACCCCACGCTCATCCGAGCCAGCGCGGACGACCAGACCATGCACGGCTACACCCGCGAAGCGGGCTATGTGGCCATGAACGAACTCCTCGCCCTGCCGAACCCGCCCAACGCGGTCTTCGCCGCCAGCGACGTGCAGGCCCTCGGCGCGCTCAAGGCCCTCCGAGAGGCTGACCTCAACGTCCCCAACGACCTCGCCCTCTGCGGCTTCGACGACATCCGCACGAGCGCCTACGTAGGCCTCACCACGGTGCGTCAGCCGATGTACGAGATGGGCAAGCTCGCCGTCGAAAAGCTGCTGCGCCGCCTCGAACAGCCGAGCCTGCCACCCAGCCACACGTCGTTTGCCCCCCGTCTCATCGAACGCGAGACGACTGCCTGATGCGCCTACTTCGATCTTCTGCGTTGTGCCTCGCCGCCGGGCTGCTGCTCGGGAGCGTCTCGCTCTCAGGGTGCGCAGAGGCGCCGGAGGCGAACGCCGTCGCCCATGTAGAGAACGTGGCGATCACCACGGAGGCCCTCTCGGACGCCTACGCCACCTTTGCCATGCAGGCCGGGCTGCCCGACGACGACCCGCGCATGCGCAGCGAGGTGCTCGGCAGCCTCATCAACCGCCAACTCGTGATCCAGGCGGCGTGGGACGCCGGCGTCCGGCAGTCGGCGGAATACCAGGACGAGCTAGCCCGCGTCCGCAAGCAGGCGTCCATCGACCACTACACCGCGCGGATGCTCTACGACACGCTGCGGGTCCGCGAGGCCGACCTCCGCCGCGTGTTCGTGCAGTCCAACACGACCTACGAGGCGCGGCATCTCTACGCGCCGTCGTTCGAAGCGGCCGAAGCGCTCCGCGCGCGCCTCCTCGCAGGGGAGACCTTCGACGCGCTCGCCCGCGAGGTCTTCGCCGACCCGGCGCTGGCCGAGTCCGGCGGCTACGTCGGCGAGTTCGGACACGACGAGATGGACGCGGCCTTCGAGTACGCTGCCTTCACGCTGCCCGTCGGGGAGATTTCCGAGCCCGTGCAGACCGCGCTCGGCTACTCGATCCTCCGTGTCGAGGCCCGCGCCACGGTACCGCTCCTGACCGAGACGCAGTTCGCGGAGAAGCGGACCAGCCTGGAGCGCTACGAACGCAAGCGTCTCCGCATCGAGGCACGCTACCGCCACAGCCGCGCCGTACGTGACGCGCTCGACATCCAGGTGGCCCCGGGGCCGCTCGCTGATCTCACGGCACTCGCCGCAGGAAAGGAGGGCGAACTCTCTGGTGGTACCAACGCCTGGCAGGCAACGCCCCTCGTCACGTTCGACTCGCCGACAACGGGCTCGCAGGCGTGGACCGTCGCCGATGTAGAGCGGCTCGCCGCGCAAGCCTCCGAGCGGCAGCTCTCGGCCGTGCGCGACGCCCGGTCGCTCCAGACGTTCATCGAGGGGCTCGTGGTGCGTGAGGAGCTCGCGGCCCGCGCGGCCGAGGCCAGCCTGGACGAGGGCGACCGCTTCGACGCCGTCGTGGAGGAGCGCATCGGCGACTGGGTGTTTGCCCAGACCGAGCGCCGCATGCGCGAGACCGCCACGCCGCCCGTCGACTCGCTCCGCGCCTACTTCGACGAGTACGCCTCCTCCTACACGATGCCTGCGCGCGTGCCCGTGCAGGAGATCCTAGTCGCCTCCAACCGCGAGGCGCAGGAACTCCGCGCGCGCATCGACGCGGGCGAGGACTTCGTCGCGCTGGCCCGCGACTACTCGCAGCGCCCTGGCGCCGACCTCGCAGGCGGCGATCTCGGGATGCTCTCGCGTGGCGACCTCGGCGTCCTCGGCGACCCCGTGTTTGAGGCCGCGCCTGGCGCACTCGTCGGGCCACTCGAAGTGGCTGGCAGCTACGTACTCCTCCGCCGGGGCGACCTCCAGCCGCCTCGCCCCATGACCTTCGCCGAGGCTCGCCCGCAGATCGCCGAGCAGCTCGACACCGCATACGCCCAGCGCTGGCTCGGTCGCTACCTCGACGACCTCCGCAGCCGCTACGACGTCCGCATCCACAACGACGCCGTCGCCCGCGTCCGGCTCTTCTCCTAGCCGCCCTCCGCTCGATCCCTTTCGGCCAACCCTGCCGATCTTGCCCATGACTCGTTTCTACGCCCTCTCGCTCCGGTGCTGCGCGGCTGTCGCCGTGCTGCTGATCGTGGCCCCGCTTGCCTTCGCGCAGACCACCGGCAAGATCGCCGGGGTGGTCACCGACTTCACGACCGGTGAGCCGCTCCCCGGCGTCAACGTCGTCATCGAAGGCACCACCACCGGTGCGTCGACCGACTTCGACGGGGAGTTCGTCATCATCGGCGTGCGGCCGGGGTCCTACACGCTCGTCGCGTCCTACATCGGCTTCGCGCAGAAGTCGATCACGGGCGTGCGCGTCAACGTGGACCTCACCACGAGAATCAACTTCGAACTGCGCGAGGAGGCGTTCGAGGGCCAGGAGGTCGTCGTGACGGCGGACCGCGACCTCGTCCGGCGTGACCTCACCTCGTCCGAATTCCGCGTCACGAGCGACCAGATCGAGAACCTGCCAGTGCAGGAAGTCGGCGACATCCTCAGCGCGCAGGCGGGCGTGACCACCTCCGGCGGCGGCATCCACATCCGCGGCGGGCGCTCCAAAGAAATCGCCTACTTCGTGGACGGCGTCCGTGTCTCCGACGCCTACGACGGCTCCGTCTCGGTCCAGATCGAGAACGACGGCATCGAGGAGCTGCAGATCATCGCGGGCACGTTCAACGCCGAGTATGGCCAGGCGATGAGCGGCATCATCAACGTCGTCACGAAGGACCCGGCCAACGAGTTCAGCGGCAACATCGACGTGTTCTCGGGCACCTACGCCGTGACCGGCAGCGGCGGCGAAGACTTGCTTCGCGGTGCCAACGAGGAAGACTACGAGACGCGCAACGACATCCGCTACTTCGGCGTCGATCCGTACTCGTACCTCGAGGTCAACCCGGCGCAGTACTACCAGCTCCAGGGCTCGCTCACCGGCCCCGTCGTGCGCGACCGGCTCGGGTTCTACGTGCTCGGGCGCTACTTCAAAAACGACGGCTGGCTCTCCGGCGCGCGCGTGTTCAACCCCGACGGCACGCCCGGCGACTCCGCGCTCGTGTCGATGAACCAGTTCGAGAAGCTCAGCGGCCAGGCCACGCTCAAGTCGCGCTTCAACAACGGGATGAGCCTCAGCCTGACCGCGCTCGGCTCCTACGCAACCGGCAATGACCTCGGCGGCAACTACCTCTCCTACCGCCAAAACCCCGAGGGCCTCGCCGACTTCTTCGAGACCGGCTACAACGTCAACCTCCAGTTCCAGCACACCGTCTCGGCGAAGCTGTTCTACACGGTCAACCTCGCGACCGCCTTCAAGCAGTTCGAGCGCTACGCCTTCGAAGACCCGCTCGACGAGCGCTACTGGACGCCCTTCGCGGTCACGACCCCCGACTCGCTCAACGGGGAACTCCTGATCCAGGGCGGCAACCGCTTCCTGCGCGGCGGCTACGACCTCGGCCGCTTCGAGCGCTCCACAGCCTCCTACACGATCAAGAGCGACCTCACCACGCAGCTCTTCAAAAACCACCTCGTCAAGGGCGGCGTCGAGGTGCGTTTCGACGACCTCTTCCTCGAGGGCTTCGGGCTCACCGAGGACGAGACCACGCTCGACGAGCCCAACGACCTCCGCATCCCCGACGCCACCTCGAACAACTTCCAGCGCTTCGACGGGGTCAACCCGTTCAGCTTCAGCGCCTACGTCCAGGACAAGATCGAGTACGAAAACTTCATCGTGAACGCGGGCATCCGCTTCGACTACTTCGACTCGAACGGACAGACGCCCGCGGACGAGGCCGACCCGAACATCTTTAACCCGTTCCGCCTCACCAACCGCTTCCGCGACCTCAACGGCGACGGCGTGATCTCGGCGGACGAGGAGGTCGACGGCAACCGCCTCACCATCGAAGAGCGCGAGGCGTACTGGTTCGACGACGCCGAGGCCAAAATCCAGGTGTCGCCGCGCCTTGGCGTGGCCTACCCGATCACCGCCGACGGCGTGATCCACTTCTCCTACGGCCACTTCCTCCAGGTCCCGACGTTCGAGTTCCTGTTCAACAACCCGGGCTACCGCGTCGGCACGACTTCGGGCACCTACGGGCCGTTCGGCAACGCCAACATCGACCCGCAGAAGACGGTCATGTATGAGATCGGCCTCCAGCAGGGCTTCGGCGACGACTACCTGCTCGACGTGACCGGCTTCTACCGCGACGTGCGAGACTGGGTCTCGGTCAGCGAGCCCATCGAGACGGTCCTGCCGGGGGTGCAGTACCTCGTCTTCACCAACCTCGACTACTCCAACGTCCGCGGCATCACCGTCGCGCTCTCGAAGCGCTTCAGCCAGGGCTTCTCCTTCGACGTGGACTACACCTTCCAGATCGCGGAAGGCTCGAACTCCAGCCCTGAGGAGGCCACGGCCGCGCGCCAAGGCACGGACGCCCCGCGCCTGCAGCTCATCCCGCTGGGGTGGGACCAGCGCCACACGTTCAACGCCAGCCTCTACTTCGGCGGCAACGGGTGGGGGGCCTCGACGCTGCTGCGCTACGGAGCGGGCTATCCGTACTCCCCGGCTCCGCGTGAGGACCGCATCCTCCCGACGTTCCCGACCAACTCGGAGCGTCGCCCGACGACGTTCAACGCCGACCTCTACGCCTTCTACGACCTCCCGCTGCCGGTGGTCACGCCACGCATCTTCTTGCAGGTCTTCAACCTGCTCGACACGCGCAACGCCAACAACGTCTTCGGCGACACCGGCCAGCCCGACGTGACGCTGCGCGGGCCGGCCATCGGCTCGACCGACGCGGGCTTCTTCACCCGCCCGGACTTCTACAGCGAGCCGCGTCGCTTCCACCTCGGCCTCCAACTCAGCTTCTAGCTACGGCACGCCTAGCTACGGCATGCC
The DNA here is from genome assembly GCA_039027055.1 of Bacteroidota bacterium. Lineage (GTDB taxonomy): Bacteria > Bacteroidota > Rhodothermia > Rhodothermales > Rubricoccaceae > JBCBEX01. The sequence continues at coordinate 13,988 of JBCCLD010000016.1, read as the reverse complement.
GCCCCTTGCTGCTCCGTCTCTGATGACCTCGATGACCCCAGCCGTGACTGCTTCCTTCCGTACCCTGCGTCTTGCTGCCCTGGCAGCGCTTGCGCTCCTGCTCGCAGCGCCCGCTTGGGCCCAAGGGCAGATCGACCGCAACCACGTCCCCTCGGACGCCCGCGTTGACCTGTTCGAGCGCCGCAACACCGATATCGACGGCAACCGCCTGCGCACGACCATCTTCAACTTTGGTCAGACCGGTCGCACGAGCGCTCAGGCCCCCGACGAGATCCCGTACGAGTGGCCCAAAAACACCCGGCGCACCTACATCGCGCTGACGGGCCTCTTCACAGGAGCGGAGCTGCCCGACGACGACGACGACGACAGCAACCCGGAGTACATCGTCAACGTCCCCAACTACCGCGAGAACCTCGACGACCCGAACCAGGCCTGGACGTGGGCCCCGGTCGATGGGTACACGAACCCCGCAAGCGAGGACCTGGGCATCCCGCGGAGCGACCGCCCGGAGACGTGGCCGTCGTTCTGGCCGAACCGCCTCGAAGACCCGACCGATCCGGGCTGGGCCGGGTCCTGGAATGGCTTCTTCGGACGCGATGTCTTCAACGCCGATCAGGAGATCTACTACGTGATGGGGGACGACCAGTACCCTGGGCGCGGCGTGCAGTACTTCCCCGATTCGACGGACTTGACGCGGCGCGGCCTCGGCCTCGTCGTCGAGACGCGCGTGTTGGCGTGGAGCCAGGTGCTCATCCAGGACGCCATCTTCATCCTCCACTCCGTCAAAAACGACGGCACCGAAGACCTCTCGACCGTCGGTGTGACGCTCTGGCTGGCTGACTTCGTTGGCGGCTCCCAGGACGCGGACGACGACCGGCCCTTCTTCGACCTGCTCCTCGACACCGCGTTCATGGCGGACGCGGACGGACGGTCCACCACCGAAGGGTTTGCGAACGCCGAAGTGGCCGCCGGTATCGCGTTCTTCCTCGAAAGCCCCGGCAACGCAGTGGACCGTATCGACAACGACGGCGATGGCACCACCGGCGACGATGTCGCGCAGATCAACGGCTACGGGGTGTCCATCGGCGAGCCCGGAAGCCCGATCATCACGGCGGACTTCCTCGCTGGCGAGGGCGACCAGACCGGAGGGTCTGGCGAGCGCCTCCGCTTCGACGGCATCGACAACAACGGCAACGGCGTCGTGGACGAAGACTCCTCGTACGCCGCGTTCGGGACGCAGGTCGGCGTCGGCTACGCGGACTACATCGACAACGACGGCGACGGCGAGGTGGACAGCCCCGTCGTCACCCAGGAGATGATCGACGAGGCCGCGGGCGACCGCTGGAACCGCTGGCCTGCCCTCGCAGAGCCCTACGACGGCTCGCCGGTGCACCTCGTCGGCGTCGGGCCGGAAGACCTCGGCCTGCCCTACCGGGACGGCATCGACAACGACGGCGACGGTCTGGAATCCGTGCCCCCGTTCGACTTCCTGTTCGAGACGGACAGCCCGGTCGTGACGCAGGCGATGATCGATGCGGCGGCGTCCGATGCGCCGTACTTCCGCTTCGAGGTGCCGGGGACTGGCGTCATCCTCTACGACGTCAAGGCCGAGGACCTCGGCCTGCCCTACGCTGACGGTATCGACAACGACGGCGACGGGGCCGTGGACGAAGGCATCGACGAGAACATCGACGAGATGATCGACGAGCGCCGCGACGACGGCATCGACAACGACGGCGACTGGCGTTCCACGCTCGACGACGTTGGCCTGGACGGGTCCGATCTCACGGGCGACGTCGGCGAGAACGACGGGTTGCCTTCCTCCGGGGCAGGCACCGACCTGCCGGGTGAGCCGAACATCGACGTGACGGACATCTCCGAGAGCGACCAGATCGGCATCACGAACGTCCGCTACCGCCCGGCGGGCAGCGTCTCGTTCCAGTCGGATCCGGACAGCCGCTACTTCACGAGCTTCCTCACCCCGGGTAAGTTCACGCTCCTGCAGCCGGGGCAGCCACCGCCGGGCGGCTCCAACGACAACGACCTCTTCGTGTCGAGTGGCCTCTTCCCGCTCCGGGCTGGCCAGACCGAGCGCGTCTCGTTCGCGGTCATCTTCGGCGACGTGAACTACCAGGCCGCCGCGACCAACGTGGAGCAGCGCTACCAGGACCACCTGGCCAAGCGCCAGAACGCGCAAGAGGCGTACGAAGCAGACTATCGCTTTGCGCAGGCACCCACCACGCCCACCGTCCGCGCCGTGGCCCGCGATGGGGCGGTGACACTCTACTGGGACGACGAGGCCGAGCGCTCCTTCGACACGTTCATCGCCGACCTGGACGCGCCGGGGCTCAACCCGAATGACTTCGAGGGCTACCGCATCTACCGGGCCACCGACCCCGGCTTCCTCGACGCCCGGACGATCACCGATGGCTTCGGCAACCTCCAATTCCTGCGGCCGATCGCGCAGTACGACCTCATCAACGGCAACGAAGGCTTCCACCCGGTGGACATCGCCGGGACGAAGTACTTCCTCGGGTCCGACACCCGCGACCCGGGCGAGGCGTCCGACGGGCTCGTCCACACCTTCACCGACACCGAGGTCATCAACGGCGTGACGTACTACTACGCCGTGGTGAGCTACGACTTCGGCGCGTTCACCGTCGCCACAACGCCAGGCCAGCAGGCCTTCGAGATCCCGCCCACGGAGAGCCCCATCTCCATCGCCATTCGCTCCGACGGTTCAGTCGGGCGGACGGGGCCGAACGTGGCCGTGGTGACGCCCGAGCAGGGCGCGGGGGGCTACGTTGAAGCGGACCTCACGCAGCTGGAGCAGACGCGCGGACTCGGGACGGGAGTCGTTAACTACACGATCCTCGACCCGACGGCCATCCAGGACGGGAACCGATACCGCATCACGTTCCGCGATACGCTGCTACTCGGCTCTGATGCCACGCAGGACACGCTGACCACGCTCGACTTCACGCTCGAAGACCTCACCGACGGCGAGGTCCTCATCCAGAACTCCGAGGCGCTGGGCGACGACGATGAAGTGCTCGTCACGGAGGGCTTCCAACTCTCGTTCGAGAACGTGGGCCTCACGACGCCCATCGATTCGCTGACAGGGTGGAGCGACGACGCGGTCTACGACCTCGAAGCACGCCGCTTCAACGTGGGCATCTCCGGCAACCAAATCGGCCTCCGCTTTCCTGCCGACTACCGCGTTGTGGTGGGGCAGCCAGGGAGCGGCCAGTCCGTCGCGTTGCCCGTACGCATTCCGTTCGCGCGCACGCTGCCCGCGAAGCCGACCAACTTCCGCGTGTTCCAGCAAGTGATCGGGAGCAACGGCCAGATCGAAGAAGTCGAGGTGCCGTATGCGTTCTGGGACCTCACCGGCGACGGTGCAGTCCAGTTCGAAGAGGGCACGGCAGCCACGAACCTCTTCAGTCTCGATCTCGAGGCACTCGGAGGCCAAGGCGATAGTGACATTATCGTCTTGCTCCAGGACATACCAGGTGACGGCACGGACGAACTCGTGCCGACGTGGCAGTTCAAGCTCAGCATCGTGCGCGGCACGGGCACGCGCAACCCGCAGGCGGGCGACGTGGGCACGCTCGTGACCTCGAAGCCCTTCCTCTCAGATGATGTGTTCGAGTTCGTCGCGCAGGGCCCCGACCTGGACGTCGAAGCCGCTACGGCCTCGCTGGACGACATCATGGTGGTGCCCAACCCCTACATCGTCACGAACCGGTTCGAGCCGCAGAACCCGTTCCCGACGGGGCGCGGCGACCGGGTGATTCGCTTCACGCGCCTGCCGCCCCGCGCCACGATCCGCGTGTTCACGGTGAGCGGCCGCCTCGTCCGCATCATCGAGCACAACCAAGGCTCCAACGAGGACCTCACGCCGGAGCAACTCCTCGACGGCGTGGCCGAGTGGGACCTCCTCACGGAGGACCGCCTCAGCGCGTCCTACGGCGTCTACCTCTACCACGTCGACGCGCCGGGCATCGGCGAAACGACGGGCACCTTCGCCCTCATTAAGTGATCGCTCTCATCAATTGATGGCTTCCCCCATCGCGTTTCCCGACCGGCTCTCCCGAACCGACAGGCCCATGACGTTACGTCCCCAACACTCCTCGACGCCCCGCGCCCTCGCGGCCCTCGTGCTCGGCGTCCTCGTGAGTCTTCCGCTGCTCGCCTCGCGCGCCGAGGCACAGGACAAGATTGGCACCGCCTCGGCCGAGTTCCTCAACATCCCCGTGGGTCCGCGTGCCACGGCGATGGGCGGAGCCTTCGGGGCCATCGCCGACGACCTCTCGGCGGTCTACTGGAACCCCGCGGGCCTCGCGCGCATCGACGGTGGCCGGCTGGCCTTCGAGTATGCCTCCTGGCTGGAGAGCATCGACTTCAACCACGCCAGCGTGGCCGCGACGACTAGCTTCGGTACAGTCGGGTTGTCGTTCACGGCCATGACTACGCCCGAGATGGCGCGTACGACCGAATTCGACCAGGAGGGGCTCTCGGGCGAAACGTTCACGGCGGGGTCGTATGCGGTGGGCCTCACCTACGCCCGCGCGCTCACGGACCGCTTCCTGCTCGGGGCTACGGTGAAGGTGCTCCACGAGTCGATCTACGAGGTGTCCGCCACAGGCGTCGCCTTCGACATCGGGACCATGTTCACGACACCGTTCAACGGCCTGCGTCTGGGCGCGTCGATCTCCAACTTCGGCACCAAGATGCAACTCGGCGGCGACGGGCTCCTCGTGCCGGTGGATACCGCCCCCGACCAGGAGGGCAACAACAACAACATCCGCTCGACGCTCGCCACGGAGGCCTTTGACCTCCCGCTCAACATGCGCGTGGGCATCGCGACCGAAGTCTACCAGACCGCCGAGACGCGCGTGACGCTCGCCGTGGACGCGGTCAGCCCGAGCGCGGCGGGGCAGTACGTCAATCTCGGCGGCGAGGTGGCGCTGCTCGGGGGCCTCGTGCAGGTACGCGGTGGCTACCAGGAGCTGTTCCTTGACGACAGCCCGCGCTCCTTCACCCTCGGCGGCGGCCTGAACTACGGCTTCGGCTCGCTCGACCTCACCGCCGACTATGCCTACGAGGCGTTCGAATTCTTCGACGGCGTCAACCGCATCAGCTTTGCGCTCGGCTTCTGATCCATCGGACTGAGCGCCCTACTAGTGCCGCATCGGCGGCTCTTTCGCGTGCACCCCGGCGACTGCCGGACCGGCGTCTGCTGGACCGCACGCATCCTTCCTCCAACCATCCACATCTGTTATGCAACGGACTTTTGCTACCACTGCGCGTTGGCTCGCGTTGGCAGCGTTCGTGTTCGCCGTGACGATGCCTGCCCTGGCGCAGCGCAACGTCACGCTGCGGCTCAACACCGCCACGCTGCCCGATACGGTCAAGACCGATATCGACCGCAACATTCAGGTGCGTGGCTGCCTCGACGGCTGCTCGGACGACCAGAGCGCGCTCCCCGACGGCAGCATCATCGCCTGGAACGACAACACTACCCTGACGCCCGGCAACCAGGGCGGCGACTTCTGGGAGGCCTCCTTCCAGATCCCGGACAACGAGACGCTGAACTTCAAGTTCTACGCGGACCAGTCCGAGATGGCTGGCATCGGCGGCTGGGAAGACGGCGGTAACCACCAGATCGAAGCGGGCACGGGTGACGTGTCGCTCGACCTGCACTTCTTCGAGAAGGGCGACGACCAGCCGTACGACTGGCGCCCGTTCACCGTCGGTGCCGACCAGGTTGGCGTCTGGTTCCGCGTCTTCATCGACACGGAGCAGGCCATCACCAAGGGCCTCGACATCGACGACGCGGGCCTCCAGGTCGGCGTGCGCGGTAACCCCGATGTGGGGGGCTTCCAGGGCGAAGAGACCAACATCATGGACTGGGGCGCGACCAACATCGTGCTCACCCCTGAGGCCGAGAGCGGTCCCGGCGCAGGCCTCTATTCGGGCCTCGTGACCTACCCGGCTTCGGCCGCAGGCACGCAGCAGGCCTACAAGTTCTTCTTCTCCGACACGGACACACCGGACGGGTGGGAAGACATCTCCGGCGGCGGCGACCGTGTCTTCACGGTACCGTCCAGCGACACGACGCTCTACTGGCAGTTCTACGGGGACTCCCCCGCCAACACCGGCAACACAGTCGAGGCGACGGTAGACTTCCTCGTGGACGTGCAGCCGCTCGTCGACGTGGGTCTCGTCTCCCTCGCGCGCGGGGACGCCATCCAGGTGCGCGGCGCGTTCAACGGCTGGGACTGCCCGGACGACAACCAGGACGACTGCGGCCTCTTCCAGATCCCCGGCTCCCTCGACTTCGGGAACTCGGTGCCGATCACGGCCGCCCCGGCCGACCAGATCAACTACAAGTACTACGTCGTCTTCAACGTCGACGAGGACATGGACGGTGAACTCGACGATCCGGAGTGGGCCAACATCGGCTGGGAAGAGCCGCTCGACAACGGCGGGGGCAACCGCATCTTCGACTTCGCGGGCTCCGCGCAGACGCTCGACACGCAGTTCTTCAACGGCATCCGCCGCCCGAACGTGATCCCCGCTGGCGACCCCATCCCGGTTACCTTCTCGGTGGACATGACGACGGCACGGGGGTTCGCGACCGACCCGTTTGACCCGACGACGGACAAGGTCACGATCCAGCTAGAGGACGCCGTGTGGCGTGTCACGCAGGGCTTCGCGCCCGGCCTGCCCACCGACGGCCTCCTCACCGAAGGCTTCGAGATGACCGACCCCGACGGCGACGGCATCTTCACGGGCGTCTTCAACGTCCAGGCGCCGACCTACAACGGCATCGGCTACCGCTACGCCTACGGCAATGACACCGACGGCTATGTGGTGGAGGGCCGCGGGGGCTTCGACACGGGCCGTCGCCGCTATCGCTACATCCTGCCAGAAGGCGGCGTGCCGCCGGCCAGCTTCGAGTTTGCGCTCGACGGCTTCCGCCCGATTGATCCGGATGACCCCGCGTCGCAGATGCCGATGGAGGCGAACCCAACCGACCCCAATCGGGACGACCTCATCGCCACTAACCCCCTCTTCTTCGAGACGGGCTTCACCGACCCGCAGGCGGTCGCGATCGAGGACGTGGGCGGCTCGCTGCCGACGACGATGGCGCTCGCTACGGCGTACCCGAACCCGTTCCGCGGCAGCACCCAGATCGAGTACAGCGTTCCGCAGGCCGGGCCGGTGTCGCTCACGGTCTACGACGTCACGGGCCGCGTAGTCGCCACGCTGGTCGACGAGGTGCAGGCGGCGAGCAACTACCGCGTCGGCTTCGACGCGTCGGGGCTCGCAGCGGGCGTCTACGTCTACCAGCTCCGCACGCAGGAGGGCCTCGTGAGCCAGCGTCTCACGGTCGTTCGCTAGCGGATCGCTTCGCGGTATGCACGTGTGAAGGTGTGGACGTACGAACGCGCTCGTTGAACCGGGCCTCTACGTCCACACCTTCCTACGTCCACACGTCCATACCCCGACCTGCACGCCGGTCCCTTTGAACGGGGACCGGTGTTTTTATCCATAGTTCCAGTCACACACTGCTCAGACCGATGCGTCGTCTCGCCTGGCTCCTCGCTCTCGTCTTCGCATTCGTCGGTACGACACCGACGCAAGCGCAGACGCTCGACCTCACGTTCCGCTTCATCCCGGACCTGACGCCGCCGGCCATCACGCCGGTGCGCGCGTTCCTACCCGGCTCGTTCAACGACTGGGGGCCAAACAGCAGCGGCCGCATCCAGATCGGAGCAGCGTCCGCCATGGACTACGTGCCGCAGGAGAACGAGTATCGCAAGACCGTGACGCTAGACGTCGGCGGAACGTACCAGTACAAGGTCCACTACCACAACAACGGAGACGGCAGCAACTTCACCTGGATCACCGATCCGCTCAACCCGGTGTTCGTCGGGCCGAACGCGGATTCGCAGATCGAGGTCGCGGACCCGATGTATCTCCAGGCCGCGCGCGAGGCCGACAACGACGGCAACATCGTCGCGGTATCCACGGGCCTCTTCGGGACCGCTGCGTTCACGCGCATCGACTTCGAGGTCAACGCGACGACCTACACCAACGGCCTCGACTTCTACGACGCCGAGAGCGGCGTCTTCCGCTTCGAGCTGCCCACGGCCGTTGCGCCCGGCTCCCGCTTCGCCCTCGAAGCCGAGGACATGATGGGGCGCACCGTCAGCTTCGACATCGGCGTGTCACCGCCGACTGTGGTGGACCAGGCACGCCCCGTCGGCATTCAGGACGGCATCACCTACTCCGATGCTGAGCCGGGCAAGGTCTTCCTCTCGCTCCTCGCCCCCAACAAGAGCTACGTCTACGTCCTCGGCGACTTCAACGGCTTCGAGCCCGACGACGCCTTCCTGATGCGCCGCGACGTCGTCAGCGACGACGAGGTCTACTGGTGGCTGGAGATGGACCTCACGCCTGGCGAGATCTACGCCTTCCAGTACCTCATCGACGGCACGCAGCGCGTCACCGACGCCTACGTCCCGCTCGTCCTCGACCCGAACAACGACCCCTTCATCCCGGAGTCGGTCTACCCCAACCTGCCCGCGTACCCTGACGGCGCGCAGGGCACCGTCGGCGTGCTCACTCCCGGCGCGACGCCCTACGACTGGCAGGACGACGACTACGAGCGCCCCGCGCAGCAGGACCTCGTCATCTACGAGATGCTCGTCCGCGACTTCATCACCGCGCACGACTACGACACGCTCGCCGACACGCTCGACTACTTCGTCAACCTCGGCGTGAACGCGCTCGAACTGATGCCGATCTCCGAGTTCGGCGGCAACGAGAACTGGGGCTACCAGCCGACCTTCCACCTCGCCGTCGACAAGTACTACGGCCCGCCCGAGCAGCTCAAAGCGTTCATCGACGCGGCGCACCAGCGCGGCCTCGCCATCATCCTCGACGTCGTCTACAACCACGCCGACCAGCCCTCGCCGCTCGTGACGCTCTTCGGCGCCAACGACGCCAACCCGTACGTGCATGTCCCCGAGCAGCACCCGTTCAACGTCTTCACCGACCTCGACCACACCTACGTCGGCGTGCAACGCTGGCTCGACCGCGCCAACGCGTGGTGGCTCGAAGAGTACCGCGTCGATGGCTTCCGCTTCGACCTCTCGAAGGGCTTCACGACGCGCGACTATGGCGGCGACGTGGGAGCCTGGAGCGCCTTCAGCCAGGGCCGCATCGACCTGCTCACGCGCATGGCCGACGAGATCTGGGCCGTGGACGACGAGGCCTACATCATCCTGGAGCACTTCGCCGACGCGCGCGAGGACCGCGCGCTGGCCAACCACGGCCGCGACGCCGGCTTCCCCGGCATGATGCTCTGGAACAACATGAACCGCGCCTACAGCCAGAGCGCGATGGGCTACCCGACCGCGACCGACTTCGAGAGCACGCTCGAACGGACCTACCCGCCGAACAACGGCTACCCGCTCGACGGCCAGATCACGTTCATGGAGAGCCACGACGAGCAGTGGCTGATGTACCGCAACCGCGCCTTCGGCAACACATCGGGCGACTACGACACGCGCACCGTCGAGACCGCGCTGGAGCGCATGAAGCTCGTGGGCGCGTTCTTCTACACCGTGCCCGGCCCGCGCATGCTCTGGCAGTTCGCCGAGATCGGCTACGGCGGCGGCCCCGGCGAGTGCCTCCGCGACGACGACTGCCCGTCCAACACGCCGGGCCGCACCGGCAACAAGCCGATCCGCTGGGACTACTTCGCCGACGTGGCCCCCGACCGCAACGGCTTCTCGGGCAGCGTTTCGCAGACGAGCGCTGAGGAGCGCGCGGCGCGCGTGCGCCTCTACAAGACTTGGGGGGCGCTCCTCAAGCTGCGTAACGAGAACGCCATCTTCACCTCCGAACTCACTGAGGTGGACCTCCGCGTGGGCCGCACGACGGATCGCTACATCCGGCTCTCGTACGGTGGTGCCCCTGCCGGTCAGCCGAGCGAGGTCGTCATCGTCGGCAACTTTGGCGTGGTGTCGGACGACGTGACCGCCAACTTCGCCGAAGGCGGCGACTGGTTCAGCTACTTCGACTCGGGCGACCTCAACCTCGCGAGCGCCGGGCCGCAGACGTTCAGCCTGCTTCCCGGTGAGCTCCGCATCTACACCAACGAGTTCGTCGAGAAGCCCGAATCGGGCCTCGTGTCCACCGACGCCGAACTGATCGACGACGCGCTCCCGGCCACCCTCGCGCTGGACGCCGCCTACCCGAACCCGTTCGCGACCTCGACCACGCTCGAATACGCGCTCCCGCAGGCCGCCGACGTGACGCTGACGGTCTACGACCTCCTCGGCCGCCGCGTCGCCACGCTCGTGGATGCCCCGCAGACGCCGGGTCGCTACGCCGTCCCCTTCGACGCCGCCGGGCTGGCAAGCGGGGCGTATGTGGTGCGGCTCGTTGCAGGCGACGGGGTGGAGGTGCAGCGGGTGACCGTCGTGAGGGAATAGGGGATAGGGCCTAGGGATCGTGGGGCAGCGTATTGAGCACTACACCGACCTCATCGTGTGGCAACGGGCGATGGATCTCGTAGACGAAGTCTATGACCTCGCCCGTGCCTTTCCCACTGACGAGCGGTTCGACTTGCGTTCCCAAGTGCGTCGGGCTGCCGTCTCGATCCCGTCCAACATCGCGGAGGGGTGGGGGCGAGCCTCTCGCAAGGAATACCTCCACTTTCTGAGTATTGCCCGAGGCTCTCTCTACGAGGTCGAGACGCAGATGCGCATCGCCGCTCGCCGCCAGTACATCCGGCAAGAAGAGGTCACGATTCTCTTGCGTCACACCACTGAGATTGGCAAGATGCTCCTCGCGCTCATCCGCTCGCTCAAGGCCACGAAGCCACGCACCTAGCACGACAGCCCATGCGCCGTCCCCCCTATTCCCCATTCCCCATCCCCTATTCCCTGGCGGCGGCCCTCCTCCTCGCCGCGATGCTCGCCCTGCCTGCGCGCGCCCAGGAGGCTGCTCCCGTCCCGACCTGGGCCGCCGACGCCGTCTGGTACCAACTCTTCCCCGAGCGCTTCCGCAACGGCGACCCGAGCAACGACCCCACGTTCGCCTCGCTCGACTTCGGGCAGGACATGACCACGGAGGACGCATGGGCGATCTCGCCGTGGACGGGCGACTGGTACGTCCAGGCCGACTGGGAGGCCGCCATCTCGACGTTCTACGACCCGCCCGTCTTTATGCGGCGCTACGGGGGCGACCTCCAGGGCGTCATCGACCAACTCGACTACCTCGACAGCCTCGGCGTCAACGCGCTCTACTTCAACCCGGTGTTCCACGCGCCGAGCATGCACAAGTACGACGGCGCGAGCTTCCACCACATCGACCCGTACTTCGGCCCCGATCCCGAAGGCGACCTCGCGCTGATGGAAGGGGAGACCGCCGACCCCGCAACGTGGACCTGGACGGCCGCCGACTCGCTCTTTCTGCAGATGCTCGGCGAGGCGCACGCCCGCGACATCCGCGTCGTGATTGATGGCGTCTTCAACCACACCGGCACGCGCTTCTTCGGCTTCGAGGACCTCGTCGAGAAGCAGCAGGCGTCGGCGTTCGCGGACTGGTACGAGGTGAACGCGTTCGACGACCCCGAGACGCCCGAGAACGAGTACGACTACAACGGCTGGTGGGGCTACGACGCGCTGCCCGTGCTCCGCGACTCGCTCGATGCCGACGGCGAACCCGTGACGCTCAGCGCCGGGCCGCGGCAGTACGTCTTCGACATCACGCGGCGCTGGATGGACCCCAACGGCGATGGCGATCCGAGCGACGGCATCGACGGCTGGCGGCTCGATGTGGCCGACGAGGTACCGACGGGCTTCTGGGCCGAGTGGAACGACTTGGTGTTCGAGATCAACCCCGAGGCCTACACTGTCGCCGAGACGTGGCACGACGCCGTGGCTTTCCTGCGCGCGAGCGGCTTTTCCGCAGCGATGAACTACCACGCCTTCGCCATGCCCGTCGAGGACTGGCTGATCGACGGGCGCATCGGCCCGGTGACGTTCGCGGCCCAACTCGTCGAGCGCCGCCTGCCGTATTCGAACGCGCGAGCGCTTGCGATGCAGAACCTCATCGACAGCCACGACACCGAGCGCGTGGCGTCGGGCATCGTCAACGGGCATCTGCCCATCGACTTCGACCAGCAGCCAAGCCCACGCCACCGCGAGAACTACGCCGTGCGCGCGCCCACTGAAGCCGAGCGCGACGTCCAGCGCATGATCGCGGTCATGCAGGTCGCCTACGTCGGCGCGCCGATGTTCTACTACGGCACCGAGGCGGGCATGTGGGGCGCGGACGACCCCGACGACCGCAAGCCGATGGTCTGGCCCGACCTCACCTTCGCCGACGAGTGCACCGACCCGCGCGGCCTGGAGCGGGAATGCGACCCCATCGCGTTCGACCACGACTTGTTCGCGTTCTACCAGAGCGCCATCGCGCTCCGGCACCGGCACGACGCGCTCCGCCACGGCGGCTTCTCGGTGCTCCACGCCGACAGCACGGCCAACACGCTCGCGTTCCAGCGGCTGCACACGACCGCCGTCGACGGCGACGCGGACACGCAGGAACTCGTGATCGCCTTCAACCGCAGCGACGCGCGCCAGAAAATCGCCCTGCCGGGCCTCGGCGACGCGGAAATCCACCCGCTCGTACCGATCTTTGCCTCACGCGGCAACCTCGCCGATATCCCCTCGCTCACGATCACCCTCGACGACACCGGCGGCCCGCCCGCGTTCGCGCTCGATGTGCCCGCCCGGACGGCGGTGGTCTACCGCCGACTGTCAAATGACGATTACCGGTAGAGGTTGTCGGACTTCAACGGTCGGTCTTCCGCGTCTCACGGGTCGATAGCTGGCTCTGTTCTTTACTCCCAGCAATGCGTCATCCCCGCGAATGCGGGGATCCATACGGTGCTTCGAGAAAGCATCCACCATGGCATGGATCCCCGATCAGGTCGGGGATGACCCAGCGCGCGACTTCGTTCTTCGTCCGCACCATGCGACTTCTTCTCCCCCTACTTGCCCTCGTCTTCTTGCTTCCCGCGTGTGAGAGTGGAGCGGACGAGGGCGTCACGACGGTCCGCATCTGGCACCTCAAGGACGCCGAGGAGCGCGTCGTGCTGGAAGAGGCCGCCGAGCGCTATTCGGCCGCGAACCCGGACGTGAACGTCGAGGTGCTCTACAAGGACACCGAAGAGCTGCGCAACCACTACGTCTTTGGGGCCATCGGTGGGAAAGGCCCGGACATGATCTACGGCCCAGCAGACAACGTCGGGCTCTACGCGCTCACCGAGACCGCGATGGCGCTGGAAGACAAGGTCGATCCGGCCTTCATCGAGCGCTTCGAGGAAGACGGCCTGCTCTTCTGGGGCGACAGCCTGCTCCTCGTGGCGGACCAACTCGGCTCGCACCTCACGTTCGTCTACAACAAGACGCTCATGCCCGAGCCGCCCGCCACGCTGGACGACCTCGTGGCGATGGCGCCTGACCTCACCGTAGACGCCGACGGCGATGGGCGGCCCGAGCAGTACGCGCTCACCTGGAACTACACCGAGCCGTTCTTCCTCGTCCCGTTCCTCTCCGGCTTCGGCGGCTGGATGCTCGACGAGAGCGGCACGCCCACGCTCGACACGCCGGAGATGGTCAACGCCATCCAGTTCGTCCTCGACCTGCGCGACGAGCACCAGGTGATCCCGCGCGAAAGCGACTACAACATCGCCGAGACGCTCTTCAAGGAGGGCCGCGCTGCCGCCGTCATCAACGGCCCGTGGTCGTGGGGCGGCTACGCCGAGGCGGGGGTCGACTTCGGCATGGCACGCATCCCGTACAACACCGAGACGGGCATCTGGCCCGCGCCCATCGTCTCAGCACGTGGCTACTCGGTCAACGCTGCCGTTACCGACGAGAAGCTACCCTACGTGCTGG
>JBCCLD010000015.1:0-25183 GCA_039027055.1 Bacteroidota bacterium | reverse complement strand
GGGATGCCGGAGCGCGCGATGGCGCGGGCCACCTCCTCTTCGTTGAACGCCCACAGGTCTTCGACGGACCCGCCGCCGCGCCCGACGATGAGCACATCGGCGCGCAGCTCAGCGGGCGTCGCGTGATCATCTGCGGCTAGGTTGAACGCGTCGATGGCTTCGGCGATCTCGGTCGCCGCACCGTCGCCTTGCACTCTCACGGGGCAGAGGAGTACCTGCACGCTCGGCAGGCGCGATTCGAGCACCGTGAGCAAGTCCTGCAGCGCCGCGCTCGACCCGGACGTGACGAGGCCGATGCGCTCTGGAATGCGCGGGAGGGGCTTCTTGCGAGCCGCGTCGAGCAAGCCCTCGCCTGCCAATTCAGCTTTTAGCGCGTCGAACGCTTGCTGCCACGCACCGGCGCCGGCAGGTTGCATCGTCTCGACGATGAGTTGGTACTGGCCCCGTGGCTCGTAGAGCGCGATGCGTCCGACAGTGCGCACGCGCATGCCGTCCCCGGGGCGAAAGGCGAGGCCGCGTGCGGCGGTGCGCCAGAGCACGGCACGCAACTGCGCGTCGGCCTGGTCGGCGTCGCGGAGCGAGAAGTAGCAGTGGCCCGACCCATGTGCCTTCCAGTTGGCGATCTCGCCTTCCACACGCACGTGCCCAAAGCGCGCCTCGATCGCGTCCTTGATCTGCGCTGTGAGCGCGCCCACGCTGACTGTCACAGGCGGAGCGGGATCGGGAGGCGGCGGGGCATCGAAGAGAGAGTAGGGGCGGGCCACAGATCTGAGGAAGGAGCGGAGGACGGGCGGATCAGAGCGAGCGGATCGTCGTTCGGAGAAGCTACGCTGGGCTCCCCACGCTCGTGCCCGAAGCTGCCACCCCCTCGTTTCTCTGACTCCTGGATGTCTACGATCACCATCAAGCCGCTAGTCCCCGTTGAGGACGCGCTCCGAGGCGACCGGCCCGTCCGCGTGCTCTTCGTCTGCCTAGGCAACATCTGCCGCAGCCCGCTCGCAGAAGGGGTCTTCCGTCACCACGTCGACCAAGCCGGGCTGACAGACCGCTTCGAGATCGACTCCGCCGGGACGGGGCGGTGGCACGTAGGCGAGCCGCCCGACCCGCGCATGCGCAGCACGGCGCGCGAGCGCGGCCTTTCCCTTGACGACCAGCGCGGGCGGCAGGCGCAAGGCTCCGACTTGCGCTACTACGACCACATCTTCACGATGGACCGGAGCAACCTGCACGACGTGCTCTTCCTCGATCCCCAAGGGGCCAACAGCTACCGCGTCCGTCTCTTCCGCGAGTTTGACCCCGATCCCGAGGACTATCAGGTACCCGATCCCTACAGCGGCCAGCAGGAAGGGTTCGATCTCGTTTTCGACATTGTTGACCGTACCAGTGCTGTCATCTTGGGCAAGCTCGTCAAAGCGTATCAGCTTCGGGCGTAGGTGCGCCTGGTACGAAAATGGCGCGGATCGTAGGCTCGCGGAACGAACGCCCCCAGGGGCCCCGTACCTTTGCAGCAACGCCCTCGCTAAACCCGCTGGACTAGTCATGTACGCTCTCTCTATCCCCATCGCCATCGGGCTCGGCCCGTGGGAGATTGCCCTCATCATGCTCGTGGTACTACTTGTCTTCGGCGCGAAGCGGATTCCTGAAATCGCGCGTGGCTTAGGCAAAGGCATCCGCGAGTTCAAAGACGCCACCAACGAGATCTCGAAGGAACTGCAGGTCGATCCGCCCAAGCAGCAGATCCAGCAGCCCCCGCAGCAGACTTACCAGCAGCCGACCTACGCACCGCCGCCACAGCAGCAACAGCCCGCGCAGCAGCAACCGCCGCCCGCGTCTAACCCGCAAGGGTAAGGAGCCGACTGCGAACTAAAACGCGCCGCCTTCATCGCGAGGGCAGCGCGTTCGTTTTGGAGGCCGATTTCGCTGCGAGCCGACCCAGAATGGAACCCTAGTTCTGACCAGGGATGCCCGGCTCCGTCATTGAGCGCACGTCGAGCACAGCGTCGAGGTCGTCGGCAGGGACGAGGTCCATCTCCAGCAGCACGTCGCGGACGGAGCGGCCCTCGGCGGCGGCCTTCTTCGCCACCTTCGACGCCTTGTCGTAGCCGATGGTCGCGTTGAGCGCCGTGGCGATCGACGGGTTCTTCTCCAGCAGCTCCTGCGCGCGGGTGCGGTTTGCCTGGATGCCGTCGAGGCAGTTCGTGCGGAACGCGTCGAGGCCGTTGGTGAGGATCTCGATGCTCTCCAGCATCGCATGCGCCATCACCGGCATCATCACATTCAACTCGAAGTTGCCGTGCTGCCCGCCAACGGTGATCGTGACCGTGTTGCCCATCACGCGCGCCGCGATCATCATGAGCGCCTCGCTCATCACCGGGTTGACCTTGCCTGGCATAATCGACGAGCCAGGTTGAATCGCCGGGAGTTGGATTTCCGAAAGGCCGCTCGTGGGGCCTGAGGAGAGGTGTCGGATGTCGTTGACGATTTTCATGACTGCCACGGCGAGCGTGTTGAGCGCGCCCGCCGCGAACACGTAGGCGTCCTTCGCCGCCTGCGCTTCGAAGTGGTTCTCGGCCTCGCGGAACTGTAGGCCCGCCGCTTCGGAGATGAAGCCGATGGCGTGCGCGGGAAACTCAGGGGGGCGGTTGATGCCCGTGCCCGTCGCGGTGCCTCCGAGCGCCAGTTCGGCGAGGTCGTCGGAGGCGTGTCTGAGGCGGCGGATGGCATGGGCAATCTGGCTCGCATAGCCACCGAACTCCTGCCCGAGGCGCACGGGTGTGGCGTCCATCAGGTGCGTGCGGCCCGACTTGATTACGTCGTCGAACTCGGTGGCCTTGGCTTCGAGACTGGCCTGAAAGCGCTCCAGCGCCGGGATCAACTCCTGCTCCATAGCCACGCGTGCCGCAATGTGCATCGCCGTCGGGATCACGTCGTTGGACGACTGCCCGTAGTTGACGTGGTCGTTGGGGTGGACCGTGGCGCCGAGCGCCTGCGTGGCGACGGTCGCGATCACCTCGTTGGTGTTCATGTTCGTCGACGTGCCCGAGCCGGTCTGGAAGATGTCGAGCACGAACTGGTCGTCGAGGCTGCCACTGCGGACCTGCTCGGCGGCGGCTGCGATGGCGTCGGCGCGGGCGTCGTCCACGAGGCCAAGTTGCTTGTTGGCCTTCGCGGCGGCCCCTTTGATGAGGCCTAGCGCTTCGATGAAGCGTCGGCCGAAGCGCAGGGACGAGATGGGGAAGTTGTCCTTAGCGCGCTGGGTCTGCGCAGCGTAGAGGGCGTTGACGGGGACGTGGACCTCGCCAAGGGAGTCGGTTTCGATGCGGGTGTCCATGGGCTCAGTATCGAGAAGGGGAGGAGGAGAATCGGGTCGGGGGAGTATAGCCGCCCGAGACAAAGCGCTTCCGCCGTAGGTTGGCAACTCCCGATTTCTTCGCCGACCACCCGCCACGCACGGCTCGCCATGGAACTGCTTCGCTCCGTCGAGGACATGCAAGCCGTCGCCGACCGTGCGCGACGCCAGGGACGCCGCCTCGTTCTGGTGCCCACGATGGGCGCGCTGCACGAGGGGCACGTCGCGCTCGTGGAGGCAGCCCACCGGCGGGGCAACCACGTTACCGTCTCGATCTTCGTCAACCCGACTCAGTTCGGACCGGGCGAGGACTACGAGCAGTACCCCCGCACGCTGGGCGACGACTTGGCAAGACTCGCTGGCACCAACGACGGCCGCGGTGTCGACTGCGTGTTCAGGCCCACGGTGGCGTCGATGTATCCGCTCGGCCTGCCCATGCGGACGACCGTGGAGATTCATGGGCTCGATGCCCATCTTTGCGGCGCGCACCGGCCGGGCCACTTCCAGGGGGTCACGACGGTGGTTACAAAGCTCTTCAACGCGTGCCGTCCGCACGTTGCGGTATTTGGCCGAAAAGACGCGCAGCAGTTCCTGATCCTGCGCCGAATGGCGCGCGAACTAAACATGGGCATCGAACTGGTAGGGGTAGAGACGGTGCGTGAGCCTGACGGGCTGGCGCTGTCGTCCCGGAATCGTTACCTCAGCGAAGAGCAACGCGGCCAAGCCGTGGTACTCTCGCAGGCGCTGCGCGCCGTCACGCAGTCGGTCGAAGCGGGGGAACGGGACGCCGAAGCCCTTGTTCGATCTATGCTTGACCATATGCATGCCTCCCCGCTCGCCCGCGTGCAGTATGCTGAGATTGTCGATACGGACACCTTACAGCCTATAGCAATCCTCGAACCCAACCAAGAGGCGCTCGCTGCCGTCGCCGTGTATTTCGGCAGCACACGGCTCATCGACAACACCTTCCTCGCTGTCCCTCCGGACGCACGCTCCTAGCCAACGCCCTCACCCCATGCGCTCCCCTCGCCGCGGCTCCTCCCGGGCCACCGGAAACCGGAACTCTAGGTTACGCTATGATTACCTAGGTCACCGTCCTGCCACCCACCATCCGCTCGCAACCGCCCCCGCGATGAACGCTCCCACGTCGTCCATGCCGTTCACGATGCCGCCGCTCCTGACCATGTTCAAGGGCAAGCTGCACCGCCTCACCGTGACCGAGGCCGACCTCTACTACGAGGGCTCGATCACCATTGATACGGAGTTACTCGAAGCGGCGAAGATCCTGCCCTACGAGAAGGTGCAGATCGTCAACAACAACAACGGCGCGCGGCTGGAGACCTACACCATTCCCGGCACCCCCGGCAGCCGCATCGTCTGCCTCAACGGCGCGGCGGCTCGCCTCTGTCAGCCCGGCGACGAAGTGATTGTGATGTCGTATGCGCAGATGACCCAGGACGCCGCGCTCATGCACCGCCCGCGCGTGGTGCTCGTCAACAAGAAGAACGACCCCATCGAGGTCTACGACATGGACGGCATGGCGGTCGACAAGGCCCGCTACATCGGCGCGCTCCCGGCCGAGTAGCTCCCGCAAGCAGTACGTAGAGGGGCTGTTGGCGTAGCGATGCCAGCGGCCCTTTGTGTTCTCAGGAATAGGCGACCTGTCACGAAAGGCACGGTATCTTGGAGAGCTTTTTCTCACGGCTTTTCTCCCTCCCGACATTCCATGCAGATCGAACACGTCGCCGTCGTTGGGGCGGGGACGATGGGCAACGGCATTGCCCACGTCTTCGCGCAGCACGGCCGCCGCGTCACGCTCCTCGACCTCGACCAGGACCGCCTCAGCCACGGCCTCGCCACCATCGAGAAGAACCTCGCTCGGCAGGTCAAGAAGGCCCTTCTCACGCCCGACCAACAGGCGGAGACGCTCGCCCGGATCGGCACCGGGACCGGGCTCGCCCAAGGCGTGGGCGACGCTGACCTCGTTGTGGAGGCCGCGACCGAAAACCCGGACATCAAGGCCAGGATCTTCGACCAACTCGACGGTAGTGCGCCATCGCACGCGATCCTCGCCTCGAACACGTCCTCAATCTCGATCACGCAGATCGCCGCGGCGACGAAGCGGCCCAATCAGGTCATCGGGATGCACTTCTTCAACCCGGTGCCGGTGATGAAGCTCGTCGAGGTCGTGCGCGGTCTCGCTACGTCCGACGCGACGTTCGACACGGTGTTTGGCCTGGCCGAATCGCTCGGCAAGACACCAGTCGCGGTCAACGACTACCCCGGATTCGTCTCCAACCGCGTCCTCATGCCGATGATCAACGAGGCCGTCTACTGCGTGATGGAGGGCGTCGCCGAGCCGGAGGCCATTGACACCGTCATGAAGCTCGGCATGGCGCACCCGATGGGCCCGCTCACCCTCGCCGACTTCATCGGCCTCGACGTGTGCCTGTTCATCATGGAAGTGCTCCACCGCGAACTCGGCGACTCGAAGTACCGCCCGTGCCCCCTCCTGCGAAAGATGGTCACGGCAGGATACCTGGGGCGCAAATCGGGACGCGGGTTCTACACCTACGGCTGAACCAGGCTGCATACACACAGACGCCCCCGGCCTCGCTACAGGACCGGGGGCGTCTATGTATGTGAACAGGACGGGCGCTAGCGAACCACCGCAGCGAGCGCGTCTGGCATCGGGGCGTCGTGATCGACGTAGTGATAGTCGTAGGCAACGTAGCGCGTGAGGCGCTGGATGCGCTCGTCTTCCTCCCAGTCAATGCTACGCAGGAGGAAATTCATGGACCAGGATTCCTGCATGGCGTGCAGCGTAGCCAGGGCAAGGATGCGGACGTTCGGGTCGTCGCTGTCGCGGTAGAGGCTGACGACCGCGAACTTGGCTTCGTTGACGTTAAACAGGTCTGGGTGCGCGATCACCGTCTGCATCGCGACCTCTTGGCTAGGGAGGTCGTCGGACTGGAGCGCGCGAATGAGTTCGAGGTTAGTAAAGGCCGACGCTTGCGAATCAGCGTCAGAGGGTAGCTCGGCGAAGGCCTGCGCAGAGAGAGCGGGGGCGGCGATCAAGGCCAGGGCGCAGACGAATAGGCGGAATGAAGCAGTCATGGTAATGGAGGAAGCGACGGCTCGCTGAAGTTGAACCCCGCTACGGCAGCCCGTCGAAGCAGTTACGGCTAGCTGCTTGTCAAATCTTGCGTTTGGGCGTAGGTGAACCCCGGGACTTGTGCGAGAAATCGACCTTGCGCGCGGAAGGGAGGGCGCGTATTGTGCACCCACGCTTCCCGCTTGCTTGCATGTCCACTCACTTTGCCCTGCTCCGTCTTGTGACGGCCCTGCTCGTGGGGCTGGGCGTCGCTGCGGGCCACGCCCATGCGCAGTACTTCGGCTTCGGGAAGAACCGCATCCAGTACGAGGCGCAGGACTGGAAGTACATCCAGTCTGACCACTTCGACGTCTACTACTACGACCCCGGCGGGGCGTACCTCGCCGACTTCACCGCGCGGGCGGCTGAGGAGGCCTACGTCCAACTCGTTGACCTCTTCGACTACGAGATCACCCAGCGTGTGCCGCTGCTGGTCTACCAGAGCCACCGAGACTTCGCCGTCACCAACGCGGTTGAACTGCCCGTCTACGCCGAAGGCATCGGCGGCGTCACGGAGCTGTTCAAGAATCGCATCGCGATCCCCTTCACCGGCGACTGGCGCGACTTCCGTCGTGTGATTCACCACGAGCTCGTGCATGCCGTCATCAACGACATGTTCTACGGCGGCTCGCTTCAGAGCGTCGTGCGCAACAACATCCAGCTGCGCATTCCGCTCTGGTTCAACGAGGGGCTAGCCGAGTACGCAGCGCAAGGCTGGGATTCGAATTCCGACATGTGGGTGCGCGACGCGGTCCTAGAAGACTACCTCCCGCCTATCCAGTACCTGAATGGCTACTTCGCCTACCGGGGCGGCCAGTCGGTCTTCGACTACATCGCTGAGCAGTACGGACGCGAGAAGGTTGCGGAGATCCTCCAGCGTATTCGTGTGAGCCGCTCTGTGGAGGGGGCGTTCCGCCGCGCGACGGGGCTCGGGGTGGCCGAACTCTCCGACCGCTGGCACGACGCGCTGCGGGCAGTCTACTTCCCAGAAGTCGCCGCCCGCGAGCATCTCGACGCCATCGGCCGGGCACTCGTGACCACGGACAACGGTGGCTACTACAATACGTCGCCCGCCATCTCGCCGCAGGGCGACCGTGTTGCGTTCCTCACGGCGAAGGACGGCCTCTTCGATGTCTACGTGGTCGAGGCACGGCGGGGCGCTCGTCCGCGCAAGCTCATCGACGGGCAGACGAACCCGCAGTTCGAAAGCCTGCGCATCCTCACGCCAGGTCTCTCGTGGAGCCCTGATGGAACGCGCGTCGCTGTGGCGGCATCGAGCGGCCCGAACGAGACGGTCGCCCTCGTCGAGGTGACCACCGGCGTCGCACGGCACATCTCGCTCGACGGCATCGACGCCGTGCACAACGTTGCCTGGCATCCTGACGGGGGGCTGCTCGCGTTCACCGGTACGAGCGGGCCTCAGTCGGATCTCTATCTCCTCGACTTGGAGTCCGAGGCCCTCACGAACCTGACAAACGACCTCTGGACGGAGCACGAGCCGGCCTGGGTGCCCGACGGAAGCGGCCTCGTCTTTCACTCCGAGCGCGGGCCACACACGCACCTCCATGCGGCGCTCCCAGCTTTCTTCGACATCCGCGATCACGCGTACGGGCAGTACGACCTGTACTTGCTCGCCCGCGACACGCTCACCGGCTCCTGGGCCGTAGAACTAGAGCATCTGACCAACGACTCTGTCTGGGATGAGACCAGCGCCACCTTCGGCTCTAACCCCGAGGAAGTGCTCTTTATCTCGGACCGCAACGGCATCTACAACCTGCACGTGCTTAACCGGACCACAAACGTGGTGCGACCTATTACGGACCTGGCGGTGGGCGTGACGCAGGTGTCGGCAGCGACAAACGGCACGCGGGCCGTCGTCATGTCGCTCAAGGAAGGGGTGCCATCGCTCTACCTCCTCGCCCGGCCTTTTGAACGGCCCATTGGGCGGGATTCGCTGGCCCCCAATGTCTGGGCGCAGCGCATGCAGCCAGCGCGCCAGGCCCCCACGCTTGCTATCGCCGCGGCCTCCACCATCGAGGACAACCCGTTGCTACGCGATGCGGCTGATGGGCACCCCTACGATGCTCGCCCTCACGAGGGCGGTCCTGTGCCAGTAGCCCCGCCCCTGGCCCAAACCGACTCGGTCCAGTTCGCGAGCGCGGGCTTGGTGTTCGGCCAGAGCGACGCCGATCTCGTGCCTGCTAGTGAGAATGCAGAGCAGGGCTACACGGAGCAGGGCTACACAGAACAGGGCTACACAGAACAGGGCTACACAGAACAGGGCTATGCCGGAACTCGTAGCGTAGGACGCGAGCCCCCGGACGACGTGATCGCGCCGGATTCGACCGCAGGACCCGTCGATTTCCGCTCCTATACCTTCGGGGTGGCCTTTGACGAGGCGAACACGCTGAAGCGCGAAGTGATTGCCGAAGAGCAGTTCGCTCCGCGAGACAACACAGACGAAGAGGGCAACTACGTGCCGCGTCGCTACAAGCTGCGCTTCTCGCCCGACCTCGTCTACGGCAACGTCGGCTACGACACAGTCTTCGGTGTGCAGAGCGTCACGCAGATGCTGTTCTCCGACGTGCTAGGCAACCACCAACTCGCGCTCGCCACGAACCTGCTCGTGGACCTCCGCAACTCGGACTACCTGCTTAGCTACCGCTACCGCCCGCGCCGCACCGATTGGGCCTTTACGGGCTTCCACCTCGCCCGCGAACTCCCCGACTTCAACACCCGCCGTGTCTTCCGCTATCGCAACTACGGCGCGACGCTCGGCGCGAGCTACCCGCTCTCGAAATTCCGCCGCGTGGATGCGTCCATGTCGGTGTTGGGCGTGCAGCTTACCGATCTCACCGACCTCGGTGCGCGTAGCCGCACGCGGACGTTCCTCTACCCGAGCGTCACGTTCACGCACGACACCACGGTGCCGGGGTTCCTCTTCCCGCAGTCGGGACGGCGGTATGCGGTGAGCCTCGCGGGCAGCCCAGGGCTGTCCGTCACCTTTGCCACGGTGCTCGCCGATGCGCGGCAGTATGTTGGGCTGGGCTTTGGCTACGGCTTCGCGTTCCGCCTCTCAGGCGGCATGTCGGTGGGGCCGAACCCCCAGCGCTTCTACGCCGCGGGCGTTCAGAATTGGATCAACCCCCAGTTCAACCGCATCCCCATCGAGGACGAGGACGACTTCGTGTTCGGAACGCCCGTGCTGCCGCTGAGAGGCTATGGGTTCAACGAGGGAAACGGCCCCGACGGCGGCTCCGGCGACCGCTTCGCGCTGGCCAACGCCGAGTTTCGCTTCCCGCTCTTCGCCGCCATCCTACCCGGTCCGCTCCCGGTGTTTCCGCTGTATAACATCCAGGGGGTCGGGTTTATGGACGTGGGGGCGATTGTCAACGACTCGTATTCCGCGTTTCGCACCGATGGCAACGGGGAACGCGTATTCGACGACCTCTTGATGGGCACCGGCTTCGGCCTCCGGACCATCTTCCTCGGTTACCCGATCCGCGTCGATTGGGCGTGGCCCTACGACGGCCAGCGCTTCGGCGACGATACGATCTATTTCTCGATCGGACTAGACTTCTAAGCGCCGGTGACGATACTTGAGCGCAACGTTATACGGTTGTCCGCTCATGCCTCGCCGCTGGTTTACCTACGGAACGCTGCTCGCAGCGCTCGGCCTCATGCTCATTCTTGCAGGACTGGGCGTGACGTTTGTGCAGGGAAGCCTCTACGGGTTCATCCTGATTATGGTCGTTGCCATCGTGCTGAAAGTGGGGTTCGGGCTGGGCATGGAAACCATGGAGCGCTCTCCTCTGGACACGCTGGAGGACCGTCGCTATGCACAGGGTCGTTCCGAGGAGGCCGTGGATGACCTGCTCGCCGACGCGCTCTGGCGTGCTCGCGAGGATGAGCGGTATTCGCAACGCGACGCTGTGCGCGATCTGGACCGTACCGTTCGTCTCGATGCCATGGAAGAGGGGTGAGGTGCCCTGTGGCAAGGCTTCGAAGCGGTGAGCTTTCAGCAAATCCCTCCTCGGCTTCAAACTTCCCACCTCTTCCTTCATACTTTTCCCTTCTCCCTGCTCGGCACGGCCTGCGCTTCGGCGTGGGCTTTTCGATGTCGGGCATACGCCCCCACTCACGTATTCCATAGGGACTACATGGCTGACTCACGACCGATGTACGAGTTGATGTATGTCATCAACCCCGTGCTAAGCGACGACCAAACGAAGAACATGGTCGAGCGCGTCCAGAACGACCTCCGCGAAAACGATGCGGAGATCGTCCACACCGAGGAGATGGGGAGCCAGCGGCTCGCCTACCCGATCCAGAAGAAGCGCAACGGCTACTACGTCGTGACCAACTTCCGCGGAGACGGGACCTTCATCGCCAAGCTGGAGCGCGCGCTCCAGATCAACGACGACATCCTCCGCCACCTCGTGCTCCGCTACGACGCCAAGATGCAGCGCTACTTCGAGCAGCAGCGCGCCAAGGCCGCCGAGCAGCCCGCCGAGGCCTCCGCGTAACCGACCTCTCACTCTGGACTCCCATTCCCATGGCTGAAGCCACGACCGAAACCACAACCACCGAAGCGAGCGCTGCGCCTGCGGCGGGCGGCTCCACCGAGAGCCAGCAGACGCCCGAGCAGAAGGCCGCCGCTGCCGACCAGCCGACGATCACCCGCACCGCCGCGCCTGGCGCCAACCGCCGCCGCACGCGCTGCCCCTTCGTCGCCGCTGGCATCGAATACATCGACTACAAGGACATCGACACGCTGGAGCGCTACATCAACGAGCAGGGCAAGCTGCTTCCGCGTCGCCTCACGGGCGTCTCGGCGAAGTTCCAGCGCCAGCTGACCATCGCCGTGAAGCGCGCTCGTCACGTGGCGCTCCTGCCCTTCGTCGCTGAAAACGTCCGGTAATCGTCCGGCGCAGATCGCGCATCGCCTCGTCAGCGCAGACCGGCGAGGCTCGATGCGGCTGTGCCCGAAGCCCCCAGTCTCATGAAAATCATTCTCACACAAGACGTCGACACGCTCGGCATCCGAGGCGATGTCGTCGAAGTCAAGAACGGCTACGGCCGCAACTATCTCATCCCCAAGGGGATGGCGGTCGTAGCCACGGAGGGCGCGCTCAAGCGCTTCGCCGAGGAGCGCCGCCAGCAGTCCCACAAGGTCGAGCGGCGCCGCACCGACGCAGAAGCGCTCAAGACTAAGCTCGAGGCCATGCCGCCGCTCGTCATCCCGATGCGCACCGGCGAAGAGAATCGCATCTTCGGCACCGTCACCACGCAGCAGATCGAGGAATTGCTCCAGGAGCAAGGCGTCGAGATCGACCGCAAGAAGATTGCGCTGAAGGAGGACATCCGCATGACGGGCGTCTACGGCGCCACAGTGCGGCTCCACCCCGAGTATATGGCTGACGTGAAGGTGCAGGTCGTCCCCATGCAGGAAGCGCTCTAGGCGTTCTCCTCGCCACTGGGCTACCCGGGACTGAGCCGACCTGATGCGAGGCCGCCGCGACGGTTTTGATGCGGCGGCCTCGGTGCGTTTGGGAGACAGGTGTGGATGGGCTGTGGAGAAAAACAAGCAGGGCTTCGCAGTTTGGTAACAGTCGGCGCGGTATTGTTGCCCGCTCCTGACCAGACTGGACCCCACGATCCTGTCTCGTAACGGAAGCGGGGCTCCCGCACCCGTCCCGCCCGCATTTAGCCTAGACCGTTGTAACGCTGCGCCGGTGTTTATCCCGCAGCATAGCGATGGAGGAGAGGCTTGGCGTGGCTCTTGGCAGTACGGGAGCTCAACCTCCACACCTCTACTCGTCGTGACCACAGTCGCTTCTGCTACCGACCGGGTGGCACCGCCCATCGCTCCCAAACCCGCTCCGCCCGGCGTGCACGCGCGCTACGTGCTCGGAACACGAGTGGACGGCACCACCCACGAACAAGCAACCGAGCTTGTGATCGGATGGGCTGCGTCCGGCGAGGCACGATACCTCTGTACCTCCGGGGCACACGGTCTCGTTGAAGCGACCGAGAACCCGGAGTTCCAGGCAGTCCTCAACGGGGCTGACCTGAACGTCCCCGACGGCATCGCTGCGGTGTGGGGCCTGCGTGGACTCGGCGTCGACATCCAGGAGCGCGTCTATGGCCCAGATCTGATGCTATACCTCTGTCAAGCTGCTGCGGAAGCCGGCATCCCAATCGGCCTGTATGGGTCGTCCCAGGACCGTCTAGATGCGCTGTGCGAACAGCTGCCCGCGAAAGCTCCGGGGTTGCAGATCGCGTGCGCCATCTCCCCGCCGTATCGGGCGCTGACTCCGGAGGAAGACGCTGCCTACGCGGAAGAAATCACAGCCTCGGGGGCACGGATCGTATTCGTCGGTCTTGGGTGCCCGAAGCAGGAAACGTGGTGTGCGAAGCAATCCATTCACATTCCGGCGGTGCTCGTCGCTGTCGGTGCAGCCTTCGATTTCCACGCCGGCAAGCTCGACCAGGCCCCGTCTCGTCTCCAGAAAATGGGACTGGAATGGGCCTACCGCTTGGCCAAGGAGCCGAAGCGGCTCTGGAAACGCTACGCCAAATGCGTCCCGCGGTTTATGGCGGGTTATTTGCAGCAGTTCGCGCGCGAGCGCGTGGGCGGCCGCCCCAACGCTCTTTCATCCTAACTCATGCCGATTTCTTCGGCCCGCGATCTCGTTCACTCGACACAGTCCCCTCCTATGTCGCAGTCCATTCCCGTCCTCGTCACCGGCGCTGGCGGCTTCATCGGCCATCACCTGGTCAAGTTTCTGAAAGCCAAGGGCTATTGGGTCCGCGGCGTCGACATTAAGCTCCCTGAATTCGAGGCGTCCGCCGCCGACGAGTTTGAACTTCTCGACCTCCGTCGCTGGGCCAACTGCCTCGAAGCTGTGCGCCCCGCGGCCATCGGCGGCGAGCGCAAGCCGATCCAGCACGTCTACGCCCTCGCGGCCGACATGGGTGGCATGGGCTTCATCTCGAAGTACCACGCCGAGATTCTGCACAACAATATCCTCATCAACACGCACACGATGGAGGCCGCCAAGCAGGCGGGCGTGACTCGCTACCTCTACACGTCCTCGGCGTGCGTCTACCCAGAGTACCTCCAGACGGAGGCCGAAGTGACGCCGCTCAAAGAGGACGACGCCTACACGGCGCAGCCGCAGGATGCCTACGGTTGGGAGAAGCTCATCACCGAGCAACTGGCCTACCACTACCGCAAGCAGTACGGCATTGAGACGCGCACCGTACGCTTCCACAATGTCTACGGCGAACTCGGCACCTGGGAAGGGGGCCGCGAGAAGGCGCCTGCCGCCATGATGCGCAAGGTCGCCTACGCAAAGCTCCTCGGTGGCCGCGAAGGCCAGCCCGGCGGGGCTCCCCAGGTCGAGATCTGGGGCGATGGCGAACAGACCCGCTCCTTCATGCACGTCGACGACTGCGTCGAGGGCGTCTACCGCATCATGATGGGCGACTATGCCGAGCCGCTCAACCTGGGGCGGGACCGCATGGTCACCATCAACAAACTCGCCGACATCGCTGCCGACGCTGCCGGCATCGACATTGAGCATGTGCACGTGGATGGCCCGATGGGCGTCCGCGGCCGCAACTCCGACAACGACCTCCTGCGCCAGACGCTCGAATGGGAGCCTCAGATCGCGCTGGAGGCGGGCATCGCTCGCACCTACGCCTGGATCGAGGCGCAGGTGCGGGAGAAGCTCGTCCACGCGGGCGTGCTCTCGTCGTCAGGCGATGGGGCGCAGGCGGAAGTCACCCTCGCTCGCTAGATTGTAGCCATCGGGCCTCGTGCCCACGAAATCCGGACGGCCCTCCCGGCCGCCGGCCAGCCAGCCCGCTCGGCCACCCTCCAGGTCAGCGGGCTGGCGCCTTTTAAGTCCGCCGTCACGTTCTGTGGCCGTCCTGCCTCCGGCAACGGCCAGGGCCGCTTCAGCAGTTCCGTAGGGATGTACGTGGTCCCCTGGTGTCCGAGGGCTCTGTGCGATTCCAAATGACCACGGTATTGGTCTGGTGGCACTTTCGGCGTAGGCTATGCAACGAGCTCGCACAGTCCGCCAACCTGCACGCTCCCCGTCTCATGCGTCCCACCCCTCCGACCGGATCGCTACGCACGCCCCCTAGGGTGGCCATCGGGCTGCCCGTCCACAACGGCGCGGCCTTTCTCGAAACGGCCATCAACGATGTGCTGGGGCAGACGTTTAAGGACGTGGTGCTGGTGATCGCGGACAATGTCTCGACGGACGCGACAGAGGTGATCTGCCGAGCGGCTGCGGAGCGCGACTCGCGCGTGATCTACCACCGCAACGCCCGCGACATCGGCGCGCTTGCCAACTTCAACCGCGTCTACGAGTTGGCCCCCGCCACGCCCTATTTCGCCTGGGCGGCGTACGACGACGTGCGGTCCCCCAACTACTTCGAGGCTACCGTTGCCGCGCTCGATGATGACCCAGGGGCGGTGCTCGCCTACGGAGAATGCCGGATGATCGACGAGGACGGCCAGCCGCTGCCCTACGACGCCCCTCTTGGGGCATACCGTACGGCAAACGGTACCCTGGTTCACGACGACCGCCAGTTGGAGCGCGACCTCGATCAAACACCGGTGGCCCGGTTTGAGGCCGTGCTCGAGAGCAACGGGGTTAACGCACCGATTCATGGGCTCTTCCGGCGGGATGCACTGGCACGGACTTCGCTCCACACGCCGCACGGCTCCGACAACTTGCTGCTCGCCGAGGCTGCGCTGCTCGGTCGATTTCGCACGGTCTCCGCTGCCACGTTTTTCTACCGTATCCACGCTGCGAGCACGCTGCACCTTGACAGGACGGCGTGGACGAAGCGCGAGACCGGTGAGTCCGCGGCCCGTGCCCGTCTGCCGGTCCAGACCTTCCGAAACTACCTCCGGGCTACACGCTCGGCACCCAGCCTCACGCGCGCGCAGCAGCGCCGCGCCCAGCAGGCCGTGATTCGCTACGCGCTACGAGGCAATGCCCTGCGCCGCCTTTTCGTGCCCGGCCTCGATAACTACTTCGGGCTGAAGCGGTGGCCCTGGCAGCCTGCCCATCCGCACACCGAAGCGACCTCTTGACCGCCCTCACACGCATCTAGCCCACCTCTCCATGCGCGTTCTCGTCACCGGCCACAGCGGCTACATCGGTTCCGTCCTCGTTCCTCGCCTCCTCGCACAGGGGTACGACGTCCACGGCCTCGACAGCGACCTCTTTGCTGCCAGCACGTTTTTGCCCGACGACGTCGTGGCAATCCCGTCGGTGCAAAAGGACCTGCGTGACGTGACGCGGGCAGACCTGGAGGGGTTCGGGGCCGTTGTGCATCTGGCGAATCTCTCGAACGACCCCCTTGGCAACCTCAACCCGGCCCTCACCTACGAGATCAATCACACTGCTACGGTACGGCTCGGCGCATTGGCGCGCGACGCCGGTGTCGGGCGGTTCCTCTTCGCCTCGTCGTGTAGCCTCTACGGGGCAGCCGGGGAGGACGCCGTGCCAGAGACGGCGGTGTTCAACCCCCAGACGCCTTACGGCGAAGCCAAGGTGCTTGCCGAGCGCGGCCTGGCACCGCTGGCCACTGAAACGTTCAGCCCCGTGTTCTTGCGCAACGCTACCGTGTACGGGGTCTCCCCGCGGTTGCGTTTTGACCTCGTCGTGAACAACTTGACCGCGTGGGCTGTCACGACGGGGCAGATCCTCCTCAAGAGCGACGGGACGCCCTGGCGGCCGCTCGTCCACGTCGAGGATGTATGCCGGGCCGTCGAGGCGGTGCTCTCAGCGCCGCGGTCTGCGATCCACAACGAAGCGTTTAACGTCGGACGCAACGGGGAGAATTACCAAATCCGCGAGGTCGCCGAGATCGTCGGCGACGTGGTCCCCGACTGCGCGGTGGCGTTCGCTGGGGGTGCCAGCCCCGACACGCGCTCGTATCAGGTCGACTTCTCCAAGATTCAGCGCCACCTTCCCGGCTACCAGCCCGCGTGGACCGTCCGGCGTGGAGTCGAGCAACTCTTCGCTGCGTTTCGTACCGCCGCTCTCACGCCAGAAGCCTTCGAAGGTCCTGCTTTCCGACGCCTAAAGCGGCTGGAGCTCTTGCTCGAAGCCGGTGCCATCGACGCGGACTTGCGCTGGACCGCCGCTGCGGTCGCTGCCTGAGGCCTAGCGCTCACGCCCTGCTCTCCACAGCCACATGACCCCCACCGTTGCCATTGGCCTCCCCGTATACAACGGGGAACGCTACCTCGAACAGACGCTGCGCAGCCTGCTCGCGCAGACGTTCGAGGACTTTGTGCTTGTCGTCGTGGACAACGCTTCCACGGACGCGACCGAAGAGCTGGTGCTCGCAGCCATGCGCCGCGACGAACGTGTGCGCTACGTCCGCAACGACGAAAACGTGGGGGCGTCGAAGAACCATAACCGGGCGTTCGCCGCCTGCCGCCGCTTCGACGCGCCCTACTTCCGATGGGCGGCCTACGATGACCTGCTGCATCCCACCTATCTTGAAGAAACCGTCACGGCCCTGAAAGCCTCCCCCGAGGCCGTGCTGGTTCATCCTGCGGTCCGACTCATCGACGACACAGGCGCCGGCTTGCCCTACGACGCTCCCCGAGGTGGCTACGCGCTTCCCGGTGGCGGGATCTGGCCCTATCGCCTCTCCGATACCGACGCGCTCAGCGCTCCCGACCCTGTCGTGCGCTACGCGGCGAGCCTCGGCAGCGGCCCTGCCGTCTACGTCACGCACGGCCTGATCCGCACCGACGCGCTTAAACAAACCAGCGGCTACTTGTTGCACGGTGTCGAGGACGTGCTGATGGCGGAGCTAGCGCTTCGGGGACCGTTTGTGCGCCTGTCGGCACCGTTGTTCGAGATGCGGATGCATCCAGGCAGTACGCACCACATGTCTCGTGAAGAGTACCTCGTCTACGAGGGCGGGGCGGTGGTCTCTAAGGACATCGCCTCCTACCGGCGTGCCTTCAATTTCTTGCGGGCGCTCCAGCAATCCCCGCTCAGTGCTCCGCAAAAGCGCCGAGCCTTCGCGGCGTGGCTCCGGTTCGCTGTGCGTCCTCAACAGCTCTACCGACTGCTGGTCCCGGGGCCGAACAACTACTTCGGCATCAATTTCTCCAGAGCGACGCCCAGCAACGAGTTTCTTCGCATCACGAAGTGACTCGTGCAAGCCTCGTCTGTATTCAACTCACGGTCTGACTCCAGCCGACTCCGTCCGCCGCTGCCATGGCCTCGCCTGTTCGCACCGCCATACACCTGGCTTCCTACTATGGTCTGCGTCCGCTCGCTCGCGTGGTGCCACTGCGGGCCATTGATGCGGTAGCCGCTGTATGCCTCGCACCGGTGGCATTGGCTGCGGCGCTGCTCGGTGGTCAGCGGGCTCGGGCCTACCTCGCCCTCGTCGGTGCCTCGTCCTCGTTCGGAAGTCTACTCCGATTCTCGTACCGCGACCTGCGCGAGAGACTCCGCGCTACCTATTTCTTCGTGGATCCGCGCCGCGAAGAGCGACACGTCCACGGAAGCCACGCGGCGCAGGTTGGCATCCAACTGACGACCTTGCACGCAGGCATGCGCTACCTAGGCGCCTGGGTGAAGCGACACGAAGGCCGCATCGTCTACATCGCCGATCCGCTCGAACTCGCCGGCGGGGCAGGAGGCGTCGCTCCCTCGGATAAGTGGCCCTACTTCACGCACGGCGAGCACCACGCTGCGTTCGGAAGCCACCACGTCGCACCTGGCGGGGCCTTCAAGCGACTCGCACCGGTATTGAGCGACGGCCGGCCGATCTTTCTGTGCCAGGAGGCGGTCTGGTTCCCCGTGGGCGACCGTGAGCCGAACGCGACGCTATTCGGTGTGCCCGTACGCTGGCCCATCGGTGCCCGCAAGCTGTCAGAGCGCACGGGCGCGCCCATTGTCTTCACCGAGGTGCGTATTCAGCACGGCCGATGGCAGTTCGTACAAGACGGGCCGCTGACGTTTGAGGACGATGAAGCCCTACGACGCTACATGGAACAGCGCTTGCGTGAGCGACCGTGGGCGTGGACCTACTGGCGTGTGTTCATGGACGAGTACGCCGCCCAGGGTCGTGAGTCCAGCGCCGTGAGTCAGCAAGGCATCCAGGCCGACCCGGCCGCGTCGCCTATCGCCTGACCACGAGCGCCGATGGGCGGTGCTCAGGCCGATGGGCGGTGCTCAGAACGCCTCCAGCCACGCCCGATATCTCACCTCCTCTCGGTTTCCCTCACCCCCTCCCACGATGATCGCCGCGCCCGAAGTACGACCCTCGACCTCTGACTTGAGACCCACGACGCCGACCTGTCGCCACTGCGAGGCTCCGCTTACCACGCC
Source organism: Bacteroidota bacterium (assembly GCA_039027055.1). Lineage (GTDB taxonomy): Bacteria > Bacteroidota > Rhodothermia > Rhodothermales > Rubricoccaceae > JBCBEX01. Next base: position 6,288 of record JBCCLD010000015.1, on the reverse strand, counting down.
CGTCGTTGATCTTGGCGTCCATCCGCCGTGTCAGAACGTGGTGCGCGTGGAGGACCTGACGGCTCCGGAGACGATGTATCCGCTCCGCGCGATGGTCTGCGACGCGTGCCTCCTCGTCCAACTCGACACCGACGTGCCGCCGGAGGCCATCTTCTCGGAGAAGTACGCCTACTTCTCATCGTACTCGACCTCCTGGCTCGCGCACGCAGAGCGCTACGTTGGCGACATGGTCGAGCGGTTTGGGTTCGGTGCAGACAGCCTCGTCATGGAGATCGCCTCGAACGACGGCTACCTGCTGCAATACGTGGTGGAGCGCGGCATCCCGGCGCTCGGCATCGAGCCGTCGTCGAGCGTGGCTGCGGCGGCACGCCAGAAGGGCGTGGAGACGCGGGAGCTGTTCTTCGGGCGCGACACGGCCGCCGAACTTGCTGCCGAGGGCAAGCAGTGCGACCTCCTCGCGGCGAACAACGTGCTCGCGCACACGCCGCACCTCAACAGCTTCGTGGAGGGGATTCGCCGCATTCTCAAGCCTAGTGGCGTGGCGACGATTGAGTTTCCGCACCTCCTTCGGCTCATCGAAGAGAACCAGTTCGACACGATCTACCACGAGCACTACAGCTACTTCTCGCTGCTTGCCGTCGAGCGCGTCTTCGCACACTTCGGACTCGTGCTCTTCGACGTGGAAGAGCTAGCCTCGCACGGCGGGAGCCTGCGCATCTTCGCTCGGCACCAGGAGAACGACGCGCTTCCCGTCACGGCCCGCATCTATGAACTGAAAGACCGAGAGCGCGCATTCGGCCTCGACGACACGTCCGAGACCGGTGCGTACGCCGCGTTCGCGGAGCGCGTCAAGGCGACCAAGCGCAGCCTGCTCCGCTTCCTCGTGGAGGCCAACGAAGCCGGCAAGACGGTCGCGGGCTACGGCGCGCCGGGCAAGGGCAACACGCTGCTCAACTACGGCGGCATCGGCCCCGACCTGCTCGCCTACACCGTGGACCGCAATCCGCACAAGCAGGGCACCTACCTGCCCGGCAGTCGCATCCCCGTTTATGCCCCCGATCATATCCGCATGACGAAGCCTGACTACGTGCTCATTTTGCCGTGGAATCTCAAGCGTGAGATCATGCGACAGATGGCAGACGTCCGCGAATGGGGAGGACGCTTCGTCGTGCCGATCCCGGAAACCGAGGTGGTCGAATAGCTCGGGCGAAGTAGGATCGAGGGGCCTTGGCGTGTAGGTTGGAGTGGATAGGGATCCACCTAACCTCGCTCCTCCATGATCTTCGACGAGACAACGCTCCCGGGGGCATTTCTCCTGCGCCCTGAGCGCCACGCCGACGAACGTGGCCACTTCGCGCGCACGTACTGCCGCCGTGAGTTCGAGGCGCACGGGCTGACCCCAACCGTGGCGCAGTGCAGCGTCTCGTTCAACGAGCAGGCCGGGACGCTCCGGGGTATGCACTACCAGGCAGCCCCGCATGCCGAGGCGAAGCTCGTCCGCTGCACGCGCGGCGCCGTCTACGACGTGGTCCTCGACCTGCGCCCGGACTCCGACACCTACGGGCAGCATTTCGGCGCGGTGCTCTCCGCTGAGAATGGGCATGCGCTCTACATCCCGGAAGGGTTCGCACACGGCTTCCTCACGCTCAAAGACCGCAGCGAGGTATTCTACCAGATGAGCGAGTTTCACCAGCCTGACGCCGCACGTGGCGTGCGCTGGGACGACCCCGCCTTCAACATCCACTGGCCGCAGCCGGTGCGCGTCATCAAAGACCGCGATGCAGCGTATCCGGACTATGTCCCCGAAGCACCGCTCCGACGCACGCGCGGCATGCTCATTCCCGCGAACCACCGCGTTTCGCACGAAGGGAACGGAGCGAGCGCACGCGATTCCGTTGCGGCTGCTTCCTGATCTGAGCAAGTCCGCACGCGTTGATTCCGATCAACGAGCAACGCGCCGCCCTCCATGATGGAAGGCGGCGCGTTTGGCGCGATGGAGCGCTAGGGAAGTCCCAACCGAGCTATTTCACGAGGGTGACGCGGCCCGTTGCCACCGCCGATTCCATACCGAGATTGGCCTGGAGGCGGTAGACGTACAGGCCCGACGCCAGCCCACGTCCGTCGAGGCGGAGCGTCTGGCCGAAGCCTGGCGCGAGGTCCTGCTGCGACATCGACACGACTTCGCGGCCGAGGATATCGTAGACCCGCACGGTCACATCGGCGCGCTGCGGCAGGTCGAAGGCGATCTGCGTGTCCGACGAGAACGGGTTCGGGTAAGCCCCCACGAGCGCGAAGGCATCCGGCACTTCGACCGACGAGGCTGCTGAGCCACCGCGCGGTGCGGCACCGTCGAGGATGTCTTCGTCACGCGCGCCGAGGTTCTGGATGCGCGTGTCCTCCTCGACCGGCGTGTCGGCCACGGCGAACGGTGTCTCCGAGAACTTGGCCGCGAGGAACTCCGCGAGGGCGTCCTGCTCCGAGCCGGTCGGCGCGAAGCCTGCCAGGCCCGAGAAGTCCTCCTCGTCTTCAAGGTCGACGCGGCTGAGCGCGTTGGCGAACTCCTCATAGCCGTCGCCGCCGCCTGCCAGGAAGTCGAGCGTGACGATTTTGACCACGCGGCTCGCATCGCCCTGGAGGACGCCGTCCTGCGTGATCACATCTGTGACCATGCCTGCGTCGTCCACGAGCGCGACCGTGCGAACGCGGCTTTGAGCCTCAGCAGCCGGGTCGAAGCTGAACTGGACGCCCGCGACTTGCGGGAAGCGCCCGCCCACAAACTCGACGCTACTGACGCCGTTTTCGAGCGCGTTGACGAACTCCTGTGCGGTCAGTTCGAGGATCGAAAGGCCGTTGTTGAACGAAAGCGCGCCTTCGATGTCGAGTTGCGCGATCTCGCCTTCGGCGCGAAGACCGGGGATTTCCTGTGGCGGGAGGCGTTCGCCCGTCTCGGAGTCGATCTCACCGATGGGCGCGCGGATGCCGCCGCCGTTCTTGAACGACACTTGCACGCCCGCGTCGACCGAGCGGGCGTAGTCGAGGTTGGCGTCAGCGGTCAGGTTGCCGAGGTTGGTTTCCTCGGTGCGGACTTCGCCGCGTAGGCCGTCCAGGAACAACTCCGTAGAGCCGAAGATGTTGGACAGCTTCGCATCAAGGACCGTGTCGACGGCGTCGATGATCGCTACGACCTGATCGTCGGGCTCCGGGTCGCCGAGGCGCGAAACGCCCGCGTCGTCGGTGGCAAACGCCCCGCTGACCGCTGCATCGACGGTCTCAGGAAGGACGTTTCCGAAGGCGTCGAACTCGATCACGAGGCGGCCCACTTAGGTGTACTGGCCGTCGGTCGAGACGACCGGCACGTCCTTGCCGTCGGCGTCCTGGAACAGCGTCGGGTACGGCCCCGCGGCCTCATCACCAGCGCGCAGGATATCAGTCTCGTCAGCGAGGAGCCTATCCGAGCCGCCCGCGATGGCGATGTCCACGTTGCGGAGGCGGTTGACGAGTTCCTGGTCAATGTTGAACTCCTGCAGGTGCGAGACGACGATGATCTTATCGATGCCGGTCGCCGTGAGCGCGTCGACCTCGGCCTGAACGATCGCCGCAAGCGCGTCGAAATCGTCCGGGTCCTCGGGGTTCACGATCACGTTCTCGGACGACGTGATGATCGGCAGCAGCGGCGTCGTCGCACCGACTACACCAACCTGGGTGCCATTGACATCCAGGATCACACTCGGCGCGATGCTGTTGGGCTGCGCAGGCTCCGCACCTGGAACGACGAGGTCGGCCAGATCGCCGTTGGGCGAGAAGTGGAGGTTGGCGCTCAGGTAGGGGAAGAGTGTTCCGTCGTAGCCGTCGGAGTCGGGCTCGATGATGTCCTCGAAGCGGTCCGTGCCCTCGTCGAACTCGTGGTTACCGATCGCTGAGGCGTCGAAGCCGATCGCGTTCATGAGCGCGATGTCCGCGAAGCCGCGGCCTTCCTCGCCCACGACGGCACCCACAGTGCGGTCGGCGCCTGCCGAGAAGAACGGACCGGGGATGTAGTTGTCGCCCGACGAGATCAGGAGCGTGTTGCTGAATTCGGGCCGCAGCGCGTTGACGACCGCCTAGAAGCGCGGCGCGTCCTCGATGGTGTTGACGTTGCCCTCCAAGTCAGAGGCATGGAGGAGTTGCAGCGTGAACGCCGGAGCGCCCTGGCCGAGCGCCCAGATCCCGACCGAACCGCTTACCTCGTTCGAGACGACGAGCAGCGCCTGGCCAACGGGGCTGTCCGAGGCCGGGATGAAGACGAGGCCTTCAGGGCCGAGATCCTGCCCGGGTGCTTCGGCGTCGGCGCTGAAGTCGCGGTTGATGAGCAACTGCTCGAACACGACGGGGTTGGTGCGGTCGGCCTGCACGCGGAAGACCGCTACGCCGCTGACACGCTCCAGCCCGACGAAGATGTAGTCGGTGCGGTCCACGCGCCCCGTGACGATGCCTTCCGGCTCAGGGCCGCCGTCGTCGGAACGGTTGTCGAAAGAGTCGTTGTCGTCGTTGTTGGCGTTGAACGCCGCCATCGGCAGGTCGCCAGAAGCGATCAAGTCGGCGATGGCACGCTCGATGTCGTCACCCGAGTCGTAGACGAGTTCGCCGTTGGGCGTGAATGCGGAGAACGAGCGCGCACCGAAGGCCACGAGGCGGTCGAAGTCGCCGTCGCCGTCGGTGTCGCTAAAGGCATCGGAGACTTCAATCCGGCCGAGGTTTTCGTCGTCCAGCAGCGTTGCCGTGTCGAAGCCGGCGAAGAAGTCGGAATCGGGGTCGAGCGGGAGGTCGCCGCCGCGGACTTCGTCGAAACCACGACCGTCGCCTTCGTTGGCTGTGAGGATGTAGTCCTGGCCGAACGCGTTCAGCATCGCCATGCCGTCCGGGTGGCGCAATGCAAGGAGCGGCCAGTTCTGGATGTTGATCGCGTCGTCGCGGTTGGAAGCGTCGAGGCCTGGGCCAGTGCGGTAGTCTTGAAGCCCGAGCGTGAAGACCGACGTAATCGTCTGCGTCTGGAGGTCCACCACCGCGATGGCGTTGTTTTCCTGGAGCGAGACGTACGCTTCCTGGCTGTTCGGCGCGATGGTCACAAATTCCGGCTCGATTTCCTGCGCCACAGAGACGTCGGGCGTGACGAGGTAAAAGTCGTCGGCGAGTTCGCCGTTGCGCGGACCGCCTTCGCTGAAGTCGGTGAAGTCGAGCGTGGTGACGTCGAAGACGATACCGGTGAGGCCGGGGCCGTCCTGCATGCCGGTGATGATGCTGATCGAACCGACTGGGTCAATGCCGTCGTCTGCCTCGCCTTCGTTGGCGACAATGACCGCCTGGCCGTCGGGCGCAAACGCGAGGCCATCGGGCAGTGCACCGACCTCGACTTGGTTAACGAAGCGACCGAGGCCGTCATAGAACGCGACCACACCGGGGTCCGTCGATGGATCGGCTTCTACGGCGACTGCGATGAGTGTCTCGCCGCCGTACGCACGCACGTCGATGCTGTTGACACCGCCGACACTGACAATGTCGGCGCTCACATCGATGGTGAAAAGCTGCGTCGGGTTAGACGGATCGGAGAGGTCGAGCGCGACGACCTCGTCCGCGTCGGCATTAACGAAAAACAGGCGCTGCGTGCGTGCGTCGTAGGCAGCAATTTCAGCTGCGCCTTCGTCGAAAATGCCCGTCTCGAACTGGCCGACGAGGTCCGCCTTCAACTGGGCGTGGGTGAGCGGGGCGAAAAGAAGCGCCGCAAGAATGAGGAAGGGTATCCTAAACATGAAGGAGAGGAGAGAGGTGGAAGAAGTCGAAAGGGGAGGGGGCAACCAGGATATCAATGGAGGCTCGTTCGGCGTGGTCTATCCACATTAAATCACAATTACATATAAGTTGTCTGATTGTTAAGTAGGAAGGCAAAAGGATGAAGTGATACCAATTCCGAGAAACAGCCGTGCAAACTCACCTCAGCGTCTTTCCCACGAACGCGGGAATCCATTCGGTGCGTCGTGTAGATCCCGGATCAAGTCCGGGATGACAATGGGGAGAGAAGTAGGCAATGCACAGGGCTTTCTCGTATCTGGCATGAGGGTCTTGGATCTTTGAGGTCCCCTCCTCCTGAGAAGCGGCTAGCGATGCGACGTCGCGTGGCGACACGGCCACACGGCAGCCAGGTCATACCGAATCCAGCTGCGAACTTGCGACCTTGTCATGCTGAACTTGATTCAGCATCTCAGCGAAGTATCGGAACACCGTTGCCGTCAGAGATCCTGAAACGAGTTCAGG
>JBCCLD010000014.1:0-25276 GCA_039027055.1 Bacteroidota bacterium | reverse complement strand
GGGTAGAGTCCGCCCCGGCCGAGCCCCCGACCCTGGCGGGGGGGGAAGCACCGGCCGGGCGAGGCAGGCGCGCAACGTTGCCGTCCATACTGGAAGCAAGGTTATGCGCCGCTCGTCACGAGGTACTGCCGGGGATCCTGGGCGAGGCCGTTGCGCCACAGTTCGAAGTGGAGGTGCGGGCCAGTGGTGATCTCGCCGGTGTTGCCGCTCACGGCGACGGCCTCGCGGCTGCGGACCCGGTCACCGATGCGCTTGAGCAGGCGCTCGTTGTGTTTGTAGACCGAAAGATAGCCGTCGGCGTGCTGCACGGCAATCGTGAAGCCGCCCTCGTGCGTCCAGTCGGCGAAGGTGACGTAGCCATCTCCGACGGCGCGTACGGTGGTGCCCTCTTCGACCACGAAGTCCGCTCCGAAGTGGCCACCCTGGGCGTTGTAGCCGCGCCCGAGGAAGCCCACGACCGGCGGCAGGACGGGAAAGCGGAGGCTCGCGAGCGCCTCGGCCGCGCGCACGGCCGACACGGGCTCCTCACCCGCGTCCAGGAAGCGATAGCGGATGGCAGGCTGCTCGTGGTCGGCCCAGTCGTCGGTGGGTGCCGCCTGCGCCACGATGCCCGGCTCGTCGAACCGGCTTAGATCGGGCAGCGTGGGTGGGGACGTGGACACCTCGGAGGTATCTGCCTCGCCCGTGATGAGGCGCCCGAGTTGAGCGAGTTGCTGGTACTGCACCGCGATCGAGTCGCGCATGGCTGCGATCCGGGCGTCCTGCTCGAGGATGCGCCCGCGCATGGCCTCGGCGTCAGGCCCGACGAGGGGCGCCCGGAGCGCGGGCGTGAAGATGACCACAGCGGCGAATGCGCTGCTGAGCAGGAGCACGGCCGCGAGCCCCCCTCCGATCAACACCGAGGGGCGCACCCGGTACTGGTGGGGCTGGAGTGCTTCGTCGTCCATCAGGATGACGGTGCAGGTGCGTCCGACACGACGCGCCAAGTCGAGCACAAGGCGAAGCATGGGCAGATCCAGAAGACGCGGTCAGATTGACTGGGGCCACACGCTGCTTTCTTGGTTTCTACACAGCGATACGGCTAAATTACCCCGTTTAACATCGCGCATTGCGAAGTCATCACGAACCTGCTTTACCTACATGCCTCAGCACAAGTCTGCCGAGAAGCGCGTCCGCCAGAACGCCAAGCGTCGCGCGCGCAACCGGTACCAGAAAGTACGCATCCGTACGCTCATCAAGGATCTCGAAGCCACGCAGGACCCGTCGGCTGCCGCGGAGAAGCTGCGCGTGGTCAAAGCCCAGCTCGACCGCCTTGCCACCAAGGGCATCTTCCACCGCAACAAGGTGGCCCACATGAAGAGCCGCCTCGAGCTGCACGTCAACGGGCTGGCCTAGATGCCACCTCGCCTCAGCGTCTCACGGCCCACTTGCAGGGCCTTGTCAGATGCTACGGATTCACCCGGCTGGCGCACGCCGCCTCCTGTCTCAGCCGGGTTTCCAGGAGCTTTCCTCCAAATTCCTCTGCGATCCGCACACTTCTCCCAGTCTCCGCTTGATTGTCTGGGTGCTTGATGCCGAACCTTAGGGATCGGAGATTTCTCCCCCTACCCCTCGTCCCTCAGGGCGTCGCTCCCTCTCTCTAGAGTCGCACTCCTGCACGGGCTGGCACGTCGGAGGACCCCCGTTTGTCTATTCTCCCGAGTGGAGTCTCAGACGGCTCCTTCCCTCGTCCACCATCACGTCCACGAACCGCATGACTACCACCATGACCTTGCGTCTACACACGGCACTTTTGCTCGGCTGTGCGGCCCTGCTGCTGCTCGCGCCCCAGGTTGAAGCCCAGGTGCGCGCCGACAACTCGCTCTACATCGCCGCCCGTGTCGGCGTCGGCGCCTACGGCGGCGACATCGACGGAGTCGCCGATGGCGAATTCGGCGACTACTTCGACCAGCTCGGCCTCGGCTTCGGCGGCGAGATTGGCTACCAGTTCTCGCCCGCGCTTGCTCTTGGCGTCCTCTACCACTACGGCTCGTACCCGGGCCTAGCGGAGTACGAACCCGATCCTGCAATCTTCGCCAACGATAGCGAGGAGGTGCAGCACCTCGAAGTGCTCTTCCGCTATGTCCCGTTCTCGAGCGCGCGCCTGAGCCCGTTCGTGCTCTTCGGAGCGGGCTTCACCCTCTCCACCCCTGACCCCTCGATCCCGATGAGCAACACGGCCGACGACTGGGGCGCGGGGCCTGTCGTGGGTCTGGGTCTGGATCTCGTTCTCGGCTCGCGCCTGTCGCTGTTCACCGAGCTCAAGGGCTTCTTCGTCCTCCCGGATGACGTGGTTGACAACAACAACCCGGGCGAAGACAACGACAACAGCGTCTTCTTCGACCCGGAAGCGGACGACATGGACTTCGACATCCTCGGCTATGCTGGGGGTGGCCTTCGCCTGACGTTCGCGCCAGCCATCACGAAGGTGGACGCCACCATCGATGGCCCGACCAGCCTCCTCACTGGCGAATCCGGTACTTACACCGCGTTCGTCAACGACGACGCGACCGGCCCCTGCGAGTACACGTGGGACTGGGGTGATGGCCAGACCTCAACGGGCCTGACCGCGACTCACATGTACGCGGACGAGGGCACCTACACAGTCACCTTCTCCGCCGCGTGCAAGGCCAACACCGATGTGGAGACCCTGCTCGTGACCGTGACGGCACCGCCGCCGCCGCCGGTCGAAGCGCCCGCGCTCGCCAACTGCACGGCGACGCCGTCATCGGCCAACCTCGGCGAAGCCGTTCGCTTCAGCGCCACCGTGACGGGCACCCAGCCGATCACCTTCGCCTACGACTTCGGCGATGGCTCCTCGGCCAGCACCCTCACGGCGACCCACACGTATGACGCCGTCGGCGAGTACACGGTCACGCTGACGGCGACCAACGAGGCAGGCAGCGACAGCTGCACGTTCGTCGTCAACGTCGCCGACCGCTTCTGCGCAGAGGTGAGTGACCTCAACACGGTCTACTTCGACTATGGCGCGAGCAGCCTCACCGGTGACGCCCAGGGACGTCTCGACGAGAACATCGAGGTGCTGGAGCGCTGCCCCGACCTCTGCGTCATCGTCAGTGCCTACACCGACGACCGCGAGAGCGACAAGCTCCGCCTCTCCGAGCGCCGTGCTGGTGAGGTCAAGGCCTACTACATGGAGAACGGCATCGACGAGAGCCGCATCGCGGCCCGTGGCCTCGGCGAGGCACCGGACTCCAACTCGAAGGAGGATCCGGGCCCGGGTGACCGCAACGCCCGCCGCGCCGAATCCGCGCCGGTGGACTGCAGCGAGCTGCCGTCTGATGGCTAGGCGCTCCCTTGCGCCTCTGACGCTCTGCTAGAGCAAGACCTCTCCCCTTTCTTCGGGGAGAGGTCTTTTTTTATCTCCCTAGTTCTGCCTATACTTGGAGCGAGTGTGTGCCCCCGCTGCCCTCCTCTGTGCACACCTCTCGCTTTTCGCACACCCCCTCGTCTGTCTCTCTATGAAGCATCTTTGGCACGTTCTCTCGTTGAGCCTAGTGGCATTGCTCTTATCCTCAGCCGCCCTTGCCCAGGTTCGCGCCGACAACACCCTCTACCTCCAAGCGCGCGTGGGCTTGTCCACCTACGGCGGCGACATCGACAACAACCCCGATAGTGAGGTTGGGACCTACTTCGAGGACGGCGACCTCGCCTTCGGAGGCGAATTAGGCTACCAGTTCAGCCCGGGCGGCTCCATCGGTATCGCCTACCTCTACGGTCTGTACCCGAAGACACTGACCGACTTCAATGACGTCCCGATCGCGGGTCTGGACAGCGAGGTCGTTCAGGAGATCCAGCTCCGTTTGCGGCTGACGCCCTTCGGCGGGTGGCGCATCGCTCCCTTCTTGACGCTCGGTGGTGCCTTTGCCTTCGCTACACCTGGTAACTCGGTCGACGACCCACTCGAGGACTTCGCCTACGGACCCCTCGTCGGTGGCGGCCTCGACATCCAACTCTTCAGCCGACTGGCGTTGGTGCTTGAAGGGGACGTACGGTTCTTCTTCCCGGACGGTGGCATCGACGGAGCCGACCCCAACGGGCAGATCCAGATCGCGGCTGACGAAGCCGACTTCGACGCGCTAGGCTTCCTCGGGGGCGGCCTCCGCTACACGTTCAAGTCGCCTGTGACGAAGGTAGAGGCGATGATCGACGGCCCCACGACGCTCGAGGCGGGCCAGACCGGCACTTTCTCGGCCGACGTCAACCCGGATGCGACGGGCCCTCTCTCGTTTGGCTGGGACTGGGGCGACGGTAGCACGTCCACAGGACTCATCGCCACGCACACCTACAGCGCTCCGGGTACCTATACGGTCACCTTCACCGCTGCAGGCCCAGCCAATACGGACGTCCAGACGATGATGGTCGAGGTCGTGCCGCCGCCGGTGCCGCCTGCGCAGCCCCCGGTGCTGGCCAACTGCACAGCCACGCCAGGCACCGCGGGTGTCGGCGAGGCCGTCCGTTTCAGCGCCACCGTGACCGGCACGACGCCGATCTCGTTCCGCTACGACTTCGGCGATGGTGGCTCGGCCAACACGCTCAATGCGAGCCATACCTACAACCAGACGGGCACCTACACCGTCACGCTGACGGCGACCAACGAGGCAGGCACCGACCAGTGCACGTTCGTTGTGAACGTAGCTGACCGCTTCTGCCAGGACGTGTCCGAGTTGAACACGGTGTTCTTCGACTACGACGCAAGCGCGCTCAACACTGAAGCACAGAGTCGCCTCGACGAGAACATCGAGGTGCTGGAGCGATGCCCTGACCTCTGCGTCATCGTCAACGGCTACACGGACGACCGCGAGGGCAACAAGCTCAGTCTGTCCGAGCAGCGCGCGACCGCCGTCGCGGCCTACTACGTCCAGAGCGGCATCGACCAGAGCCGTATCCAGACGCGTGGCCTCGGCGAAGCGCCGGACTCCAACTCGAAGGAGGATCCGGGCCCGGGTGACCGCAACGCCCGCCGCGCCGAGTCCCTGCCCGTTGGCTGTTCGGCCCTCGGCAACTAGGCGGCCCCTGCGCTGAGCGCAACCACGAGAACCCTGATGCGAGGCCGGTCCTACTTCCTGGGACCGGCCTCGCCTGTTCCTAACCAGGCTCTCGGCAGGTCACGCGTAGATGGGCGCTTAGAGAATGCCCCTTGAGCGACGCCTCCTCACCGAGGCACTGTGGACCGATTGTTGCACACTCCGGCATCTGCCCTCCTATTCCTCGCTCGGACCAAGCCCATGCGCGTGAGTCTTCTTCAGACGACCTCGTCTCGCCTCCCGTCTGATCGGGTAGCCCGTTCGCTCCTGCTTCTGCTCAGTGTGATGCTCCCGGTCCTGATTGGATTGGCCGCGCCAGCGCACGCTCAGCAACGTCCAGGCAGTTCCCTATACCTGCAGGGGCGCGTCGGCTTCTCGCTCTATCAGGGAGACCTCGACAACAACCCCGAGAGCCGGCTCTTTGGCACCTACACGCTTCGGCGCGACGACCAAGACATCGAGTACGAAGGGTACTTCCCCAGCGCCAGCCCGGGTGGCGGGATCGAAATAGGCTACCAATTCCGCCCAGAATTGGCCATAGGCCTAGCTTACCACTATGGGCGCTATGAGGCTATGCTCACCGCGCCCTCGCCGGTGAACCCTGCTACCCTCGTCGACTTCAACAGCTCGGCCGAGGTCCACGAGTTGCAGCTACGCGTGCGCTACACCCTCTTCCCCCAAGCGCGCATCTCGCCGTTCACGACGCTCGGGGCGTCCGTAGCTCTTCGCTCGCCGACTAGCGACGACGACAACGCGGAGACGGGCTGGGCCCCCCTGGTTGGCGCCGGTCTGGACGTCAAGCTCACGCCGCGCATCGCCCTGATCGCCGACCTTGATGTCCGGCTCTTCTTCCCAGACGGTGCACTCGACGGTGCCAATTTTGGATTCAATCCGGGACGCATCCGCCCCGCCGCCGCCTCCCGAGACGACGATGCTGACTTCGACGTGCTCAGTCACATCGGCCTCGGGCTGCGCTACACCTTCAAGTCGCCCGTCATCCCGGTGGATGTGACGATCGCTGGTCCGGACACGCTCTTCGTCAACGAGATGGGGACGTTCACAGGCGACTACAACCAGGACGCCACGCCGCCGCTCGCCTTCACGTTTGATCTCGGGGACGGCACGACGGACGCAGGTGGCCTGCGGACGAGCCATGCCTACGCCCAACCCGGCACCTACACGGTCAGCTTCACGGGCACCGGCCCGATCAACTCTGACGTGGCCAGCAAACCCGTCGTCGTGGTTGCACGGCCCACGCAAGCGCCCGTGCTCGCGGATTGCTCGACGCTGCCCCGCGAGGCTGTCTTCCTTGGTGAGGCCGTCCGGTTCTTCGCTCAGGTGCGCGGGACGGAGCCCTTCAGCTACAGCTACGACTTCGGCGACGGCAACACGTCGGCACAGCCCAGCCCCTCGCACACCTATGCTGCCGCAGGCGTCTACACGACCACCCTCACCGTGACCAACGTGGCCGGCAGCGCGACGTGTACGTTCCAGGTCATCGTGACCGATCCGTTCTGCGACGAGGTGAGCGAGCTGAACACGGTGTTCTACGACTATGAGTCGTTTGCGCTCACCGCCGGTGGACGAATGCGCCTCGACGAGAACCTCGACGTGCTGCGCCGCTGCCCCGACCTGTGCGTGCTCATCGTAGGCTATGCGGACGACCAGGAGGGCCGCCCGCTCGACCTCGCCAACAACCGCGCGGATGCCGTTGAGCGCTACTACATCGCCAACGGCATTGACCCGGCGCGCCTCACGACGGAGGGGCGCGGCGTGGCCCCGGACTCCCGAGCGAAGGAGGACCCGCTGCCAGGCGACCGCAACGCCCGCCGCGCCGAGTCCATCCCGGCGGAGTGCGCGACGTTCATCCCGCTCGACCGGTGAGCCGGCCGCGCTGAACTTTCCAAGGCGCTCGCGCGTCTGAATCCCACGGGTAGCCGCCGAGCCGACGGCTGCCGAGCCGGCGGTGCGTCCCACGTGGCGCACCGCCGGTGCTGTTTTGCCCGCGGTGCCCTTCGCTTGTGACCCCATGCCCGGCTTCGACCTCGCTGCCCAGACTCGCCTCGCCCGGGCGCTGAAGGACGAAGCGGCCCGGCTTGGCTTCGACGCCTGCGGCATCGCCGAGGCCACCCGGCTCGACGACGAAGCGCGGCAGCTCGAAGCCTGGCTCACGCAAGGCCGCCACGCCTCGATGCGGTGGATGGAGAATCACTTCGAGAAGCGCGTCGATCCACGCGTGCTCGTTCCCGGCGCCCGCTCGGTGATCTCGTTGCTGACGAACTACTACCAGCCTATCCCTCCTCCGTCGGAGCTGAACGCGCAGGATGCCGACGACGACGGGGCCATCGGCAAGATCAGCCGATACGCCTGGGGCGAGGACTACCACGTCGTCCTCAAGGAGAAACTCTACGCCCTCTACAACTGGCTCGACGAGCGCTGCGGCGGCATCAGCGGACGCGCGTTTGTAGACTCGGCCCCCGTGCTCGACAAGGTGTGGGCCGCACGCGCCGGGCTGGGCTGGCAAGGCAAGCACACCAACCTCATCAACCGGTCGCTCGGCTCGTTCTTCTTCATCGGCGAGTTGATCGTGGACGTGCCCCTGCCCTCAGACGGCCCAGTTCCAGACTACTGCGGGCGCTGTACCCGCTGCCTCGACGCGTGTCCCACGGGTGCTCTTGACGCTCCCTACCAGATCGACGCAAGCCGGTGCATCTCCTACTGGACGATTGAGCACCGCGGCCCGGAGTTTCCGCTGGAGGTAGCGCAAGACTTCGGATCGTGGCTCTTCGGCTGCGATATCTGCCAGGACGTGTGCCCCTGGAACAAGTTCAAGCGCCCGACACAGGAGCCTCGGTTCCTCCCGCGCGACGGCAGCGTCACCGAGACTGAGCTGCGCGAATGGGTCGAGTTGGACCTCGAAACCTACCGCAAGCGCTTCAAGGGCACCCCTGTCAAGCGAGCCAAGTTCGAGGGCTTCCAGCGCAACGTCCGCCAAGCCCTGGACAACGCGCTGCGCCACACCGGTAGAGCGTAGCGGCGGCCCCTGGGCGGTATAGAGCGCTGCTAGTTTCCGGAGAACGACACGCGGAAGTTGAAGCCTCCATTGAGCGTCGAGGTGCTCGGGATGCGGCTGCCCTCGCTCTCTAGCGACGTGTAGCGCACGAATACATCGGCGGTGACTTGACTGGAGATGGTATAGGAGATACGCGGCTCCAGCGTGATGCGTGTGGACGCTTCTGGGGTCTGGGGGCTCAGCGACCCGCCCGAGATCGTATCCAAGAAGTCCTGCCGGAAGTTGAGTCGTTGGTCGCTGTTGTTGGCCGTCGAGAAGGTGAGTGACATCCGTACGTTGTTGTTGATCCGGCGGCGGTTCACAAACGGCAACGGGATGCGGAGGCCCGTCTTCGAGAAGCTGAGCCGTACCGAGACCTCGTCGGTCGTGCTCTCGGAGACGTTGGCGCCGGCCACGCTCAGCGAGAGCGCTTTACTCTGCGTGAAGCTCACGTCGGCCTGGATGCCACCGCGGAGCGTCATATTGAACCCGATGAGCGGCTGGAAGCGCTCGTTGAGCCGGACGTTCTGCGACTGGCGGGCATCGACAGGAACCTGGAAGGCGGTGCCATTGATGGTCTCGTTTTCGAAACTACCGCCTTCGGCGAAGGCCAGCGCGTCAGAGCGGTAGTCGAGGTCATACGTCGCCGAATAGCCGTGGCGCACGGTCACCTGGGTCGCCAGCAGGCGGAAGAGCGGCCAGTTACCGAGGCCGTTGTAGGTGACGGTCCAGTTGGGTAGCGGCAGCGCAAAGAAGTTGTTCGGCCCGAAGCTGCCGAAGCTGCTCGTGAAGGCGCTGCGGAAATCCTCAGCGAGGCCGTTGTTGCTCAGCGCGCTGGTGAAGGCCACCCCGTCCTCTGTGACTCGGCCCGCATCGATGTCGGCCTGGTAGCGGTCAACGTGCGTGGTCAGGAAGCGCTCGTAGGAGCCGCCGAGCGCCCACACGGTCGCGGAGCCGCCCCCGCTCTCGATGGGGGGGGCTTCATCCACCGAATCGCCGGCCTCGGTGGGAATGAACGAGAAGGTGGTGGAGCGGTCCCAGCCGAGACTCCAGTTGAGGTCCACACGGAGGTTGCGCGACAGTTCCAGGCTGGTGCGCGTCTGGAGGTCGTTGTTGCGTCCCACGATGTCGTCTACCTGGAGGTTACCGACGACGGCCGGGTCGAAGATGGTGCGCTGCGGGCGCTCTTCGAGGCCAAGGCGGTAGGCCAGGGACGGCCCCTCGCCCGTGATGGCGTCGAAGAGGTTGTAGGCACTACCGTCGACCGCGCCCGAGCGGGTGGTGCGCCCGCTGTTGTAGGTGGTGGTGAGGTCGCTGATGCCCGTCACGGCCAGGAAGAGCTGCCGCGCAATCGACACAGGCGACGGCGGGCCCACGCGTTCGGGCACCTCCAGCGCAGCCCGCTCCTCCTCGGTCAGTTCCACGCCTTGCTCTTCGGCCTCCTCCTCGGCCTCCGCGAGCCGGTCGCGCGCCGCCACGCGGGCGGGCCGGCGGCGGCGGCGGTCGTTCTGGTAGGTCTCCTCAGCGTCTTCGAGGCGGCGGTAGAACCCAAACTCGCGCAGGAGGTCGCGCGGGCTGAGCGTCAGACCCGTGCGCAGGTTGAGCGTGTTCGAGATCGAGGCGAGACGGAGATCAGGCGCGGTGTCTTCAAGTCCAGAGAGTGGCTGGAACGTCCACTGGAAGCCCGACGAGTACGAGATCGACTGGGGTCGAATCCAGCGTACCCCTTGGAGGCGCGGCGTGAGCGTGGCGCCGAAATTCTGGGTGTAGGTGTCTGTCTGGATGTCGCGCTGCCCGCTGAACACGTCGCCCACGACCCCGAAGACCGGGATCACGTCCAGGCGCTCCGTGGTGAAGACGCGGAAGCTATTGGCCGTCAGCGAGTCGGCGGTAAACGTCGGGTCGATCTCAAACGCGGCCTCGTCGGGCGTCTGCCCGATAAACTCGCCCACGGGTGCGCCGGTCGAGTCGATCACGAACGTGTCGTTGGTGCGGTCCGCCCCGATGGCACTCAGCACTTGGTTGAGGTTGGAGCCATAGGTGAGCGCGAGGAAGTTGAACGGGCTGTAGGCGAGGTCGAACGACCGCCGGTGGGTGAACGTGTGGTTTTCGCGGATGGCGTTGCGGTAGCGCTCGGGCACGGCGGCGACCTCCTCGTTGACCGCAATAGGGGCGCGCTGCTGGTTTTCCGCGACGGTACGGCTCGCGTCTGCGTTGAACGACACCGACGACGGGAGGAGGTTGAGTTGGAGCCGGGCGAGCAGCCCCAGGAGCGGAGCACCATCGAGCAACCAGAAGGGACGGATGGTCTTCACCCCCGGCGGGCGCAAGCTGTAGCGCATCGACGCCGACCAGCTGTTGCTGTTGTTGAACTGCTCGGCGGGGCTGCGCCGCTCCGACTGGGTGTTGGAGTACGACAACGCTAGGCCGTCAACGGTGTAGCGGAGCCAGGGGGAACGCGAGCCGCGCTTCGAAAACGGCACTGAGATCGTGCGGGTGAAGCTCACCGTCTCCGACTCCTCCTGGTAGAGCGCCACCAGCGAGTCCTGCTGCGCGGCGGACAGGTTGGGGTCGTTCTGAGCCTGCTCGATGAGGTCGTCGAGGCGGATGTCGCCACCGCGGCGGGGCGAGAAGCGCGGGGTCGAGGTGCGTTGCTGGACGGAGACGTTCACAGGCATCTGCACACCGAAGCGTTCGGGGAGCAGCTTGTGCGCGTTGAAGGTCGTGTTGACCGTGTAGGCCTGCTGGTCGGTGAAGCTGCGGTCGCCGAGGCCACTGGAGAGGTCACCGAAGGCGTCGGTCTGGCGCTCGATGCGTCCGCGCACGGTGGCCAGGTCTGCGAGTTGGAGCGAGGCCGTTGCGTAGGCGCTCCATCCGGGCTCTTCGTCGTAGCCCGCCACGCGCAGCTCGTTGAACCACACCTCCGGGTTGAGCGTGTTGCCGCTCACGTTGCGGATGCCGAGCACGATCGTCGTGATGCTCTCAATCGAGGGGTTGCCTCGGATGAAGATCCGGGCCCCGTCGGGCGTGTCAGGCGGGGGCACGCCCCCAGCGTAGCGCTGCGAGGGCACCGCGTCGGGCGCGTTGTTCCGCTCCACCTTGAGCTGGTTCAGCGCCGAGAGCACCACGTTGATCGAGTTGCGGTCGATCGATTCGCCGTCCACGAACACGTTGGTCTGCCAGAGGCTGTCCGGGTCGAGCGCACCGCCCGCGTCTTCGGGTTCGTAAGGGTAGACCGGCTGCTCGATCTCGTAGTAGTCCTGAGTCTCGTTGGTGCCGAGGCGGAGGAACACCCGCAGACTGTCACCCTCCGACCGGTCGAAGCCTTCGCCGTGCACGAACGCGCGAAGGTTGGTGTACTTCGTGAGGTCGAGCTGATTGCTGTAGGACCGGAAGATGCCGCGGGAGACATCGGGGCCGAGGTCTTCTGCCCGCACCACGATGGCCTGCTCGCGCTGGAGGATGAACTGCCCCTGGGCGTCCTGGGTCCGGCTGATGAGCGCCCCGTTCGGGATCAGGTACTGGTTGCGGTTCTCTTCGTTGTTGACCGTGGCCACGAAGAGCTGCGGCTCCAGGCCCGCGGACGCGCCCCCGGCACGGATAGGTTGCCGCTCGTCGCCGAGCCCGACGAGGTCGGACTTGAGCCACTGGCTGCCCACGAGGTCGAACGTGGCGAAGCGCAGCGTAGCGGGTACCTGGTGGCCGTCGGTCCACACCCGAAGGGCCTCGATGCGCGAGAAGTCTTCGATGTTGCCCACCGCTGTCCGGCCGGTCCCTGAGCGCACCGGGATGCGGATGAGCGTCCACTCTTCGTTGCCCTCGTTGCCCACGCGGTTGATGAAGTACGGGTTGCAGTCTTGCTGCCCTTCGAACTCACACGGCACGTTGATGACGTTGGGGCCGATCGGGACGGCATAGCGGTAGAACGACTCTGCGCGGTCGAGGCCGAGGTCGCGGTCGATGTCCTCGTCGTCCGGGAAGGTCGAGTTGCCCTGCCCGCCTCCGAGCTGCTGCTGGCTCTCGAAGGCGTTCAGCTCGGTGGCAGCGAAGAAACGGCTGAAGCGCTCCTGGACGGTCGCGTTGCCGCTCTCGAAGAACGCAGGGTCACCGTAGAACGTGTCGTCTTCGAAGTAAACAAAGTCGTCGCCGGACGGGTCGACCTGAGCGAGCGCCCGGTCCAAGGGGTTGGCGTCGCCGAGGGCGTTGAGGAACGGCTGGAAGTTTTCGAACGTCTGCTCGGAGAGCGCGTAGGGCACCCCGCCGTCGAGGTCCGACGCCGAGCGGAGGCCGTCGAGGCCGAGGTCCTCCGTCTGCAGGGCTGCATCGTCCAGGTCCACGCTACCCGAGGCGCTACCCGTAGCAAGGCGCCCATAGGGGCTCAGGCTCGCGCCCTCGGCGTCGGTCTCCACCAGGCCGTCCTCGGTGTTGAAGCGCCCGTCGGGGAGCACGTCCTCGGAAAGCTGGCCGAGGTCCACATAGAGCACCGCACCGTCGCTCACCTCGGCCGTGCCGTCTCGCCCGCCATACGGGGCCAGGATAAATTCGACGAACTCGATGTTGTTGCGCCCGTCGAAGTCGTTGTAGCCCTCGGGTAGGCGCTGCACGATCCCCCCCCACACGTCTTCGGGGGCCGCCTCGAAGCTGGAGCCGAGTTCCAGGTTGTAGTTGTACGGCCCGCGCCGCGCGGGGTCGATGTAGAGGTCCAGCGGCGTGGCGATGTTTGGCTGGCCGGCAATCTCCTGCCGGTCCGCGAAGATCTCTTGGAGCCGCACCTGGCGCGTGGCGGGGGTAGCACCGAGGCGGCTAACGAGGCCGTTGGCGCTGTAGAGGAACTGCTGGAGGGTGTACCACGAGGTGAGCCCGCGCCAGTTGCTCACCAGCGTCGGGCTGGTGACGTCGAGGCTGCCCAGGTTTGTGACGCTCGCAGCGGGGCCTGCGCCGACGGGGCCAGCCGCGAGCCGCCACGCCCCCGCCTGCGTCAGCGAGAACGAGTTCTCCGTCCCCTCGAAGTCGTCGATGAACGAGATGCCCTGGAGCTCGTCCGCGTTGAAGTCGCGCCCGCTGCTTTGCAGCTCTTCACGCGACGACTCGAAGGCGAACGTCTCCGGGTGCCCGGGTTGGAACCGCGCATACTCGCCCTTGATCTCAAACGAGCTGGGGGCTTTCGTCTGGACGAGCGGCAGCGCGTCGGCGAAGCGCGTCAGCCAGCGCGGCTCGGCCGCGAAGCGCCCGTCGAAGCCAAAGATGGTGTTGTCGATCGGCTCCTCCCCAATGCGGTACTTGTCGATGAGGGGGCGCTCGGAGAGCCGCATCCAGGTGGCTCCTAGGTCGAGGTCTTCGCCCAAGGTGTAGTCGGCGCGCAGCCCGAGCAGGGTTTTACGTCCAATGGCTGCGAACTGGTTGCGCTCGTAGTCGATGGAGATGTTTTGCCCGGCGGTGAGGTACGCCTGGTTGATGATGAGCACCTCGCCCGTGGCGTAGTCCACCTGGTAGTCGGTGCCCTCGTTGAGCGCGACGCCACCGGAGGTGACCCGCACCGAGCCTTCGACAACCGCAAAGCCGAGGCTGTAGGACTCCTGCACACTCGACCGGAAGGACCCCACGATGGCGTAGCGGTCCAGCCCGGGGAAGCGGCTCGCGGTCTCCTGCTTCGACGTGTAGAGCGTGTCGAAGACGTAGGCGTTGGTCGCGGACGCGGCATCTACAATGTCGGCCTCGCCGGTGAACTGGACGACGAGGTCCTCGCCGTTGAGCGTCCCATTGCCCTCGAAGACTTCGCGGAGGCGCGCACCGAACGGCTCCAGGTAGGGGAACACCACACGCCCGTTGCCTGCGTTGATCGTGAGGCCATTGACGAAGTCGAACTGCGCGTTAGGCTGCGGGGTGCTGCCGTCGTTGTCGAGGCGGTCCAGACCGAGCGTGGTGAGGAGCGTCCTCTGCTGCCCGACCGTTACGCCAGGTAGGGTCTCCTGGGCAGGCTGGCCGGAGGGTGCATAGACAATGTCGAGCTCGAGGTCGTCGGCGCGGAGCGAGCGGCCGCCGATGCGGTAGATGTTGCGCATGGTGAGCGCCCACGAGGCGTCGAATGCCGTCGGGTTGTCGCCACGCAACAGTTTGAGGATGATGCGCCGCCCGTTGAGGTCAGCCCCGGTCTCCTCGTTGAAGTCGCCCACCTCCACGATGCTACCATCGGCGCGGCGGTATTGGAACGCGATCGCGATCTGCTCGTCGGGGCTGAGGCTGCGGTTCAGCGAGAGATAGCCCAGCTGCGGGTCGAACGCGTAGTCACGGCCCTCGGTGAGCTTGCGGAAGCGAGTGTCCGCATAGTCCGCAATGTCCAACCCGAAGCGCCCCTCAAAGTCGATGGTGTTGGACGAGTCGCGGAGCTGTTCGAGGTCGGCGTCCTCATACTGGTCGATGGTCTCGTCGGGGAGTGGCGCAGTTGCTCCGAGCGCCGCCAAGTACGCGTCGCCGCCAGCGAGGACGCCGTCGGGGAGGTTATCGATGGTGAACTGAGGACCCGGTCCCGGCTCACCCAGGTCCACGAGCGCGACAGCCTGGGCGAGGCCCTCGGTCAACTGGTTGGTCTGGTTCACAGTCCGGTCCTTCAGCCACACGTCAATGCCGACGATCTGGTCGAAATTGGCGTCCGCGATGATGGTGGGCGGGCGGCTGAGCGCAAGATCCCACCGGTTGCGGAAGTAGTAGCTGAGGAAGAAGTGAGCGTTGTCTTCGTAGTCGAACGGCGAGATGTCGAAGTTGGTGGTTTGGCTACCGCCTTCGATCTCGAGCGCGTCGCCCTCGGCGTCCTGCTGGCTGGCCACGAGCGTCACGCCGAGGCCGCCGAAGCGCAAGTCGGTGCGGATGCCGAAGAGGCGCTGCCCGCCTCGGATCAGGTCGCTCGGCGTCTGGAGAAAGACGTTGCCTGCTTCGATGCGCTGGATGATATCGTCGTCGTAGCCCTCGTAGAGCAGCTTGACCTGGTTCTCGAACTCGAACGTGTTCTGGGTGTCGTAGTTGACGCCGATGTTGAGCTTGTCGCCGATGGTGCCGTCGATGCCGAGCGCGAGTTCCTGGGCGAAGTCGGGGTTGAGCCGACCGCCCTGGCCTGTGGCGGCCTGCTGCTGCTCATTCTCTTGGTAGGAGAAGCCGAGATTGATGTTGGCGTTGCCCGTGACGTTGAGCGCGACCTCGTTCTTGCCGAAGATGGTCTCGAAGGCCCCGCCTCGCCCACCGGGCACGGCAATGGTCAGCCCGAGGCCGCCGCGGCCGCGGCCACGTCGTCGGAGTTGCTCCTGGGCGAGGCTCCGAAAGTTCTCCCGGACGACCGATGCACGGAGGGTAGCCTGGAATTCCTCCAAGCCCAGTTCCACGGGCACCCGCACGTCCTCGTCGCGCACGATCTCGCGCACCGAGTAGCGCAAGTCGACGGAGTCTAGCTCGGCCTCGCGCCGCCAGTAGCTGCCTGGGGCAAAGTCGAAGGGACGGTCGCGCCGCTCGACCACCGCTGCGGTACGGCTGTCCCGCTGCCGTCTGGGGAAGTACGTCGCCGCGCGGGTGGTGTCGAGCGTGGTGGTGTCGCCGATGGCAGCCACGCGCAGCGATTCCACATCGGCGGGGTCGAAGGGCGGCAGGTTGGCCGTGTCGGCTGGCTGGACCGCCACCGAGTCCGTGTCGGCCGCAGCCACGTAGCGCCAGACCGACGGGGAGCGCATCCCCGCTGCTGTACTCGCCTGCCAGGCCGCCGCCGCCATGAGGCTGGTCAGCGTACACACGCTCGCGGCGAGGGTCCACCAGCGCGCCCGTCGGATGGCAGGCGACACCGCACCTCTACGCTCGGTGCGCTCCCGCTCAGCAGCGGCACGCCCGGGGGGCGCGGCAATCGGTTCCGAAGGCGAGGCGGGCACGGGCACGGGATTCGGCTACGTACGTCGTCGTGGCTCCGCGCGCAGAGCGGCGGGCTCAGGTACGGGAGACGGGTGGGGCGTAGCGAAACCGTTCGACTAGGCAGGCGCGCAACGGCGCAGGCTGGCGGAAAAACCGGGCGAGAAACTACGGCGCACCCCTGCGGCTCGCAAACCGCACGTGGGGCATTTTGGCGCGCCGCGCCGACGTCGGAGCCAGGCGGCGGCGGCGCGAAGCACCGAGGCCGCCGCGAAGCGCCGCGCTGTCCCGGGAACGTCGCCCGTCCTAGATGTAGTGTGCGGCTTTCGAGCAAACCGCCTCCCGCGGTCCCGCCAAACGACGTCGCCCGCCCGGACCCGTTCTCGGCGCCTACCTCCCCCTACTCCCCTTCCATCAACGCAGCCAGGGCGATCCGCTGCCGCTCGATGCGCGCATCGTGCTGCAAGACGGTAGGCGCGGCAGCACGTACGACGCAGGTGGTGAGCGGGCAGCGTTCGCAGGTCAGATTCACCTCAGACACGGGCACGTCGGGGTCGTCCCACCAGCGCACCACACGCTTGAAGTCCGCGTCCATACGGAAGCCGAGCGACACGACCGAGTTGACGCCGGGCTTGAGCGCGAGCGGCCGCGCCACGGCGATGGCAAAAAACTCGGCAGCATCGTTGACGAAGCGCACCCGCTGCGCCCGCACGACGGGGGGCGGGTTGCCGATGGTCTGCTGCGCATCTTCTAGGGCCCGCAGCGTCTCCATAGACACCCATCGGCGGCAGTAGTGCTCTAGCGCCGAGATGCCGTGCGGCACCGGCACACGCGACATGTTGAACACCTTCGTGAGCTTATACTCGTCGGTGCCCAGCCGGTGGTTGAAGCGCATGAAGTAGATCTCGTTGAGCCCGAAGTCGGTCGGGATGACCTCCGAGAGCCGGTAGTAGAGCATCTCCGGCGTGACGCGGTAGGCGTCGAGGCCGCGCAAAATCTGTTTCGGATCCCAGCGCTCCGCGGCGAAGAGCGCATCGAGGTCGCGGCGGACGCGGGCACGCGGCATGAGGAGCGCTCCGGCGAAGTAGGACGCCTTGAAGTGGTTGAGCACCTGGTCAAACGACTCCGGCTGGATCCACGTGGAGGTGGTCGGGCGGTCGATCAGGCTGAGGTGGTGGTAGCCCACCTCGCGGGCATAGACAAAGGCCCGCTGCGAGGGCATCAGCTTCGGGTTGACGTGCAGCACCGCGCCTGTGGTCTGGTGCCGCTTGCGGCGGCGGCCCGCCGGAGCCCGGTAGATTGAGCGGAGCCGGTCGAGGTCGGGGTGCTCGGGAATCGCGGCGAGGTCAACGGTGATGCCGAACTGCTTGGCGAGCGCGCTGCGCACGTCCTCGTCGGTCAGCCGGTCTTCCACGCCGAAGCCCGCCGCCGTCCGGAACGCCTCGGCCTGCGCCTCGATGTCGGGGAAGGAGTTGCGGTGCATCTGCTGGTAGGAGCGCAGCGCTGCAAAGAGGAAGTGCTCGTTGCGGAGGTCGTAGTGCCGCATCACCTCCAGAAACGTCCGCACGAGCGCGCTGCCCTCCTCGGGCTTGCCCGCGACGAGGCGGATGACGTCTTCCGGCTCCACGCCGAACAGCTCGAACGGAAACTCCCGCAGGAACGGCGAGGCGATGGCCGTCTTGATGTCCTGCAGTTCGTCCTCGACGCGCAACGAGACGAGGTCGTCGTAGGTAGTGCCCAGCGCCGCAGCCAACTCGATGAGCTTCGCCGGCTTGGGATACTTCTTCCCCTTCTCGATCTCCGAGAGGTAGGAGATGGACACACCTGCTACCTCAGCTACGTCTCTGAGCGGCCGGCCCTGCTCCTGGCGCAGGGTCTTGAGCTTGAGGCCGAGGATGAGACGGAGCTGGTCGGCGTTCTCGGACATCGAGGCGGGTTCGGGGGACAGAGGGCGCGCGGCTCTGGAAGAACCGGAAGGGCTTCCGGTCAATATGTCGGCGAAGCGAAGGTGAAGCGGTTACATCGTTCGCTGTGAGCGAAAGATAGGGCGAAAATCCGCCTGAAAAATGAAAGTAATCTGCCAGCGAAATTTCGCTTGCTTCCAGATTTATGAGGCTCTAGGTTGTTTCTCCGCCGTCTGCCCTCCTGCTAGCCCCCTACCTCCCACGCCCATGCAGCCCCCCCTCACCGACCGCTCCAACGAACTCGCCGACGGCGTCGAGATCAACACCTTCGCCTGGACTCCCCAGGCCCGCCGCCTGCTCACGCCCGACGCCCTCGCGCTACTCGCGCGGCTCCACCGCGCCCTTGAGCCCGAGCGCCAGAACCTCCTCATGGCCCGCAAGGCCCGCCAGGACGCGTTTGACAATGGCGCGCGCCCGGACTTCCTCAACCCCACCGAGCACCCGGACGCGCGCGGCGACTGGCAGGTCGCTCCGCTGCCCGAGGACCTCCAGATGCGCCGTGTCGAGATCACCGGCCCCGTGTCGGACGCGAAGATGGTCATCAACATGCTCTCGCGCACGGTGGACGGCCACCGCGCCGACTGCGCGATGGTCGACTTCGAGGACTCGATGAAGCCGTCCTGGAACAACGTCATGCAGGGCGTCGAGAACGTGGTCGGCATTGCCGAGGGCACGCTCTCGGCCGAGAAGACCGACGCGATGGGCGTGGTCGTCAAGCGCTACCAACTCGACCCCGACGACATGGCGCTCCCGATGGCGCGCGTGCGCGGCCTCCACCTCGACGAGTCCAACCTCCGCATCGACGGCGCGCCGATCTCGGGCGGCCTCCTCGACTTCGCGCTCGTGGCCTACCACACCGCGAAGACGTTCGTGGCGAAGGGCACCACGCCCAAGTTCTACGTCCCGAAAGTCGAGCACTACCTCGAAGCGCGCTGGTGGAACACCCTCATGGACGGCATCGAGGACGCCCTCGACCTCCCGCGCTCGACGGTCCGCGCCACGTTCCTCATCGAGACGCTGCCTGCCGCCTACCAGATGGAGGAGATCCTCTACGAGATCCGCACGCACGCGGCGGGCCTCAACGGCGGGCGCTGGGACAAGATCTTCTCGGACATCAAGACGCTGCGTGCGCACGGCGACCGCGTGATGGCCGACCGCGCCACCATCGGCATGAACCGCGACTGGATGAGCAACTACGCCAAGCAGCTCATCCGCGTGTGCCACAAACACGGCGCGTTCGGCATGGGCGGCATGGCTGCGTTCACGCCCGGCCGCGACCCTGAACTGCGCGCCCGCCAGACCGCGAAGGTGGTCGCCGATAAGGAGTTCGAAGCGTCCATCGGCCACGACGGCTGCTGGGTGTCGCACCCCTACTTCATCGGCCCGGCGATGGGGCCCTTCCTCGCCAAGCTCGACGGCGCGCCGAACCAGCTCGGCGTGATGCCCGACCTGCCCGAGCGCCCCGACCTGCTGCCGAAGTCGGACGGCCCCAAGACGATGGCTGGGCTGCGCACGAACGTCCGCGTGGGCATCGCCTACATGAAGGGCTGGAACCAGGACATCGGCTGCGTGGCCTGGGACAACCTTATGGAAGACCTAGCGACCCTCGAGATCAGCCGGGCGCAGACGTGGCAATGGCTCCACCAGGGCCTCTTCCTTAACGAAGGCATGCAGGTCACGAAGGCGCTCGTGCTGAGCATCTTCGACCAGGAGCTGGCCGAGATCAAGGAGGAGATCGGCGACGCGATGGCGGGCCAGCCCGAGGCTGTCGTAGCCGCCGAACTCGCGCGCTATGAGCAGGCTGCCCGTGACGCGGCTGCCATCTTCACCGAAGACGCCATGCGCGACTTCCTCACCACCCGCTCCGACCTCGCCGGCGTCGCCGCCGATCGCGCCGTAATGGTGTGATGCGTCACCCCCTGCGTTCCTCCCCCTAAAGGGTCGGAAAGCTGCCCCCCTCGCCAGCGAGGGGGACAGATCGAGCAAAGCGAGATCAGGGGGTGTGTCCCCATCCAACTTCCGATTCCCCAACCCGCCCGTCCCGCCTTCGGGCTAGCCCTTAATGCTATGGAACTCCGCATGACTCCCGTCGACCAGGCCGCCGTCGCTATCCAGCAGGACTGGGAAACCAACCCACGCTGGAGGCACGTCACCCGCGACTACACCGCGACCGACGTGGCGCGTCTCCAGAACTCGTTCCCGATCGAGCACACGCTCGCCAAGATGGGTGCGGAGCGGCTCTGGAACCTCGTGAACCGTGGGGGCCACGAAGACAACGGCGAGTTCGTCGCGGCGCTCGGCGCGCTCACGGGCGGGCAGGCGCTCCAGCAGGTCAAGGCGGGCCTCAAGGCGATCTACCTCTCCGGCTGGCAGGTCGCGGCCGACGCCAACCTCGCGGGCGAGATGTACCCCGACCAGAGCCTCTATCCTGCTGATTCGGTCCCGAAGGTCGTCCAGCGGATCAACAACACGCTGCTGCGCGCCGACCAGATTGCGCGTGCCGAGGGCGGCCAGGACGCGACGTACTACATGGCGCCGATCATGGCCGACGCCGAGGCCGGCTTCGGCGGCGTGCTCAACGCCTATGAGCTGATGAAGGGCATGATCCGTGCCGGGGCGGCGGGCGTCCACTTCGAGGACCAGCTCGCCGCTGAGAAGAAGTGCGGCCACCTCGGCGGTAAGGTGCTCGTCCCGACCAGCGAGTTCGTGCAGAAGCTCAACGCCGCGCGCCTCGCCGCCGACGTGCTCGGCGTGCCAACGCTCCTCGTCGCCCGCACCGACGCGGACGCGGCGACCCTGCTCACGAGCGACGTCGACCCCTACGACGCGCCGTTCATCGACCGCGAGCGGGGCCGCACGCCGGAGGGCTTCTACCACGTCAAGAACGGCATGGAGGCCTGCATCGCCCGCGGCCTCGCCTACGCGCCCTACGCCGACCTCGTGTGGATGGAGACGAGCCACCCCGACCTGGAGCAGGCCCGCATCTTCGCCGAGGCGATCCACGCGAAGTACCCGGACCAGTTGCTCGCCTACAACTGCTCGCCGAGCTTCAACTGGAAGCAGCACATGGGCGACGCCGAACTGGCGGTCTACCAGAAGGAACTTGCCAAGCTGGGCTACACCTTCCAGTTCATCACGCTGGCGGGCTTCCACACGCTCAACTACAGCATGTTCGACCTCGCCCACGGCTACAAGACCGACGGCATGTTTGCCTACTCGCAGCTGCAGGAGGCCGAGTTCGCGAGCGAGAAGCGCGGCTACACGGCCACGAAGCACCAGCGCGAGGTCGGCACGGGCTACTTCGACGAGGTCCGCACGGCCATCACGGGCGGCAAGGCCTCCACGGGCGCGATGGCACACTCAACGGAAGCCGCGCAGTTCTAGGCGGCTTGGATCCACAGCGCATCGGCGTGGGCGTCAACTCTTGTGGTGGGGGGCGAGGCCAGCGCGATGCGCTCTACGCGAGCGCCCCGGCTTCCATCCAGAGAGGAAGCCGGGGCGCGTTGGGTTGGGGACCGTCGCCTAGCTTTTGGGCGTAGACGGCGGGCAGCAGCTGCACTCACAGTCGCAGCAGCACGTGCAGCTACAGTTTGTGCATTCGCAGCAGGAGCAGGTGTCGGTCGTGCTCATGGGTCTAGCAGTAGGAAGGTGAAAGGGACACGAGAAGATATTGAGGGACGGGACGAGACGTAGCAAAGGGAGCAGGGTGTTCTGGTGTAGGCTACGCCGGCATCACCAGGCGGACGCGGGCTTGACGCCAAACACGGTCACGCTGTACAGGCCGCCTCCGCTCGCGCGGTAGGTCGAGATCTGAGCAGGGGACAGCCATGCTGCGAGCGCATCGTCGGGCAGGTCGAGACGGCGTGCCGCGCGGACCTCCACGCCCTCGAAGCCTGCTGCTCGGAGGCCGTCGAGGTAGGCCCCCTCCTCCATCGCACCGGCCACGCAGCCGGCCCACAGCTCCGCCGAGCGTTGGACAGAGGGCGGCAGCGCGCCGCGCGTGACTATGTCCGACACGCAGAAGTGCCCGCCGGGCTTGACGACGCGCGCCATCTCCGCAAACGCTCGCGCCTTGTCGGGGACGAGGTTGAGCACGCAGTTCGAGATCACCACATCGACGCTTCCCGCTTCGACCGGCATTGCCTCGATCTCGCCGAGGCGGAACACCACGTTGTCGTAGCCCAGCGTCGCGGCGTTGGCCCGCGCCTTCTCGACCATCACTGGGGTCATGTCCACCCCGAGCACGGCACCGTCCTCGCCCACGATCCGGCGCGCCACGAACGCATCGACGCCCGCCCCGCTTCCTAGGTCGAGCACCGTGTGACCCGGCTCGATCTGGGCGAGCTCGGTCGGGACGCCGCAGCCGAGGTTGAGGTCGGCCATGGCCGCGTACCCCTCGGTGTCTCCATAGCCCTCGCCGATGAAATTGACCTGGTCGAGGTTGCAGCCACACAACCCGTCGCCCTCCCCTGTGGCGATGGCGGCGTACGTCTCGCGCACGGAGGCCCGCACGGAGGCCGCATCCGTGGGCAGCTCATGCGCGAGCGTCTCGGTGGACGCGATGGGTTGTATGCTAGCTGGCGCGCAGCAGGCCGAAGTAGTTGGGGCTGTGGTCTGGTCGGTAACAGACATGGGTCTAGCAGCAGCAGGAGCAAAGGGACGCGAAGAGATCACCGAAGGCAGACTGGACACGACGCAGCGAGTCTCCCTGAAGGCAGTAGCAGGTGCGCGGGCCGTCGACGGTGCCCTGCACGAGCCCGGCTTCCCGGAGCACCTTGAGGTGCTGCGAGACGGTCGACTGGGCGAGCGGCAGCACCTCCACGATCTCGCCGCACACGCACGTGCCGCGCGCAGCGAGGGCGCGCACGATGGCGACACGCGCCGGATGCCCCAAGGCTTTGGCCCAGGCCGCAAGCTGCTCGTCTGTCGTTGTGTCCATACCCTTTTATCGTTGATTTGCGATAAACGATAAGAAAGACACCGCACCCTCCGCAAGCCTTTATCGCAAAAACACGACCATTGGTCTATTTGCCGTTCTGCTTGCCCAATACCGGTGCCCCGGTCGCGTTGAGGCGGATGCGGTAGAGGCTGGTCCCGGAGGTGACGTACAGGGTACGGCGGTCGTCATCGCCCCAGGCGCAGTTGGTGGTCTGCTCGGGTACGGCGATCTCGTCGATGAGCGTGCCGTCGGGAGCAAGGATGCTTACGCCGATGGGTGAGGTGACGTAGAGCCGCCCCTCGGTGTCGAGCTTCAGCCCGTCCGTGTAACCCTCGGCCTCGGCAAACGTCGGCGCGCCGAGCGTGGCGAGCTCGCGCATGCGGGTGAGCGCGTAGCCGGTGTCGAGATCGCCGTCGAGGTCAGACGCAAAGAGTTGGCGCGTCTCGGAGTTGGTGACGTAGAGCGTCCGCTCGTCCAGCGAGAGCGCGATGCCGTTGGGGCGGTGGAGCGCCGCGTCGAGGAGCGTGACCGTACCGTCAGGCGCGAGGTGGTAGACGCCGGAGAAGCCGAGTTGCGGGTCGGTCGGCGTGACGCCGTAGGGCGGGTCGGTGAAGAAGACTGAGCCGTCGGAGTGCACGGCGAGGTCGTTGGGACTGTTGAGGCGCTCGTCGCCGTAGCGGCCCGCGAGCGTCGTCTGCACGTGGGGGGCATCCAGGCGCGCGAGTTGGCGGCGACCGTGCTGAGCGAGGAGCAGCCGCCCCTCCGCGTCGAGCGCGAGGCCGTTGCTGTTGCCCGACGGGTGGAGGTAGGGCGTGGCTCCGTCGGCGTCAGTGTAGGCGTAGACCGTGTTGCCGGGGATGTCGCTGAAGAGGAGCGCCCCGTCCTTCCACACGGGCCCCTCGACGAACTGGAACCCCGACGCCACACGCTGTACCTCAGCGCCCTCCGGTACGGGTGAGTTCGTCGGCTGGGCGAGCGCGGGTAGCGCTACGAGAGCACAAGCAAGAAGGAGAGTACGCATGGACATGGAATCGCGGTCAAAGAAATGAGTAGGCTAGTGCTGCGACGCAGCAATGCTGCCGGGCTCTGGCGCGCCTGCACCGCCCGCTGCGGTGTTGGCTTCGCTCGCCATCGACCCGACCTACTCCTTGTGTTGCAGCACTAGTCATCGAGCACGCGCGTGACTGCTTCCTCGCTGAGCGGCTGGCGCTCGATGGTCCAACGTTCTTCCAGCAGCGTACCCCACCGCTCACCGGGCCTCTGCCCTGCAGCGCGGCTGGCTTCGCTGACCTGCTGCATCTCCTGGCCGATCTCGACCCAGCGCTGGACAGCCTCTTGGACGGCGGCGTCGCCCCATAGACTTCGTAGGGCAGCCAGCGCGCTCGGGTCGCGGTCCCACACGCGGCCGTACTCGTCGGGATAGTCGTCGGCATAGGAGGGCCAGGCGTAGTTGATGCCGAACCAGAGATCGGTGGGCGGTTGCGGGAGGCCGAGCAGCAGCGGCGCGAGGTAGACGTTGTCGAAGAAGGCGGCGTACCAGCGGCGCAGGGCTGCTTCGTGCTCCCCGACGAGCCAGAGCGTGAGGCCCCAGTTGAACGCGTGGTGCGGCTCGCCCGTGTCGTCGGGGTAGGCTTTCGCGTAGGTGCGGTAGGCGTCCCTGGCCCGCTCGGTGTCGCCGGCGAGGAGAAAGAGCGGGCCGACGAGGTACCGGGCACCCTGGTTGTCGCCAGGGTTGAGGTCGAGGAGCGCGGCGTAGGACTCGGCGGCCTCGGCGTAGGCTCCGGTCTGCCAGAGGACCCAGGCCAGGCCTTCGCGGGCGCGCATGTAGGGCCGCGTTTCGAGTTCGCCCCACCACATGTAGGCGTGCGGGGCTTCGGTGCCGAGCGCGGCGCGGGCGAGTTCGTAGGCGCGGCGGCGGTGGTCGAGTGCCGCGTCCCAGTCTCCGCGCGCCTCAGCGATGGTGGCCAGCCCGTTGTGCGCGTCCGCGAGCAGGGGGTTCGCGGCGAGTGCCTTGCGAAACGCCTTCCCCGCCTGGTCGAGGCGGCGCTGAGCGAGCAGGTCCCAGCCGTCGTAGATGCGGTCTTGTGCGTCCAACCCGCTCGAAAAGGGAAATCCGAACATCGGACGCCAGAACCGCGCACCAGCCTCCAGGGGCCGCCCCGCGACGTTCGAGCCGAGGTCCTGTTCGAGGTACGCCCGCCGCTCCGCCGACAGGTAGCGCGCGTCGAGCAGCACGAGGCCGAGCGCCTCCTCGATCTTGCGGTACTTCTGGCTGACCGTGATCGCCGAGGTGCCGAAGAAGGCGGCGATGTCGCCCTGGCTCGTCCCGCCGCCCTGCACCAGTTCGAAT
>JBCCLD010000013.1:0-25291 GCA_039027055.1 Bacteroidota bacterium | reverse complement strand
GTGCTTCGCGAGGAAGCTTAATGGGCCGCGGCGTGCTATCCTTGAAGACTGTACCACTCCGCTCGTCGTGCCATGCTGCCCTGGAAGCGTACCCGCCCCGTGAGCCGTCTCGAAGGCTTCAGCGATGCCGTGTTCGCCTTCTCGGCGACGCTGCTGGTCGTCTCGCTGGAGGTGCCGCAGACGTTCCCCGAACTCGTCGCCGACCTCCAGGGCTTCGGCGCGTTTGGGGTGAGTTTCCTTGCGCTCGTGCTGATCTGGAGCGTCCACAACGCCTTCTTCCGGCGCTATGGCCTCGACGACGGCCTCACGGTGGTGCTCAACACGGCGCTGCTCTTCGTGGTGCTGTTCTACGTCTATCCGCTCAAGTTCATGGCCGAGATGCAGGCGGCCCTCGTGATGGGCACCGGTGGCGCGCAGTTCGGCTTGCAATCGGCGGCCGATCTCCAACTGCTGTTCGTGCTCTACAGCGCGGGCTTCGTCGCCATCTTTGCCTGCGTGACGCTGCTCTACGGCCACGCCTACCGCCGCCGCGAGGGGCTCGGGCTGAGTGCCCACGAGCAGCACGAGGCTGCGACGCTCGCACGGCACTATGGGCTGTTCGTGCTCGTCGGGCTGCTGTCGATTCTGCTGGCGGTGCTGGGGTGGGGGCTCACGGTCGGAGCGCCGGGTTTCATCTACGCGCTGCTTGGACCGCTCTGCGGCTTCCACGGCTGGCGGTCGGGACAGCGGGCACCCGAGCGCGACGCGGTGCCGGAAGCCAAGGCCGAGCGCCCGCTGATCGCCTGAGAGGCCCATGCAACTCGATGCCATCCAGGCGGTCGCCGACCGCTACGCTGCGTTTCCGAACGTCGGCGCCGTGGCGCTGGGCGGCTCGCTCGCCACCGGGGCAGTCGGCCCGGACGCGGATGCCGACCTCTATGTCTACGCCGACCCGCCGCTCTCGCTCGACGACCGCCGTACCGTCGTCCTCGCCGATGCGCGCCACGCCGAGGTCGGCACCACGTTCTTCGAGCCGGGCGATGAGTGGATCGGCAGCGAGGGCCGCCGCTTCGACGCGAAGTTTCGCGCGCCGGCGTGGATCTGAGGACCAACTCGACCGGGTGCTGGTGCGCCACGAGGCGTCGGTGGGCACCTCGACGTGCTTCTGGCTAGCGAGAGACTGTACGAGATGTGACGGACGCCAGCGCGCTTTCCGTCTGTGTCGGATCTTGCACGCCCCTTGTGTTTGCTGTCCATGGTGCCCTACTTCCTCTCGACGCCGCTCCTGCGCTCGGCCGTGCTCCCGTTCGGGACCGTCGGGCTGCTCTACGGGAGCTGGGCGGCGCGCATCCCTGAGATCCAGGCGCAGACGGGGCTGAACGAGGCGCAGCTGGGAGGGGCGCTGCTGGGCTTGGCGCTCGGCCTCGTCCTGTCAGCGTCGGCGACGGGTGGGCTCGTGGCGAAGCACGGGGCGCATCGCATCGCGCTGCTCGGGCTTGCCGTGATAGGGGTGTCGCAGGCTGGGCCAGGGCTCGCCGACAGCCTGGGGCTGCTCACGGGCGCGTTCGTGCTCATCGGTCTCGCGAGTGGCGTCGTGGACGTGTCGATGAACGCCTGGGCGGTAGAGGTCGAGACGCGCGGCGGCCGGCCGATCCTTGGCGCGTGCCACGGTGTGTTCAGCCTGGGCGGGATGCTCGGCGCGGGTCTCGGCGCGGCGATGGCGGCGCTCGGCGTCTCCCTCTTCGCCCACTTCGCCACAGCGGGCGTCGTGTGCGCTAGCCTGACGCTCGCACAGGGATGGCGCGTGCGGCAGCGCGAACCGGACACGGCCACACAGACAGTCACCGCCTCAGGCAGGCCTACGTTCACGCTCCCACGCGGGCCGGTCGCCGGCCTCGCGGCGCTGTCGTTCTGCGGGCTCATCGTCGAGGGCGCGATGGGCGACTGGAGCGCGCTCTTCCTCCAGGACGTGCACGGCGCGAGCGCGAGCCTGGCTGCGCTGGGCTTCGGCGTGTTCATGGGCTGTATGGCCACGGCGCGCTTCGCAGCCGACGCGCTCACGGCGCGCTTTGGCGACCGGCGGCTCGTGTGGGTCGGTACGCTCCTCGGCGCGGTCGGCCTCGTGCTATGCCTCGTGGCGCCGGTGTGGCCGCTGGCGGTCGTCGGCTTTGGGCTGGTCGGGCTTGGCTTCGCCGGCGTGGTGCCGTCGCTCTTCCGCGCGGCCGGGCGCGTGCCGGGTCTCGCGGGCGGCGTCGGCATCGCGGCGGTGACGAGCGTGGGCTACATGGGCTTCATGCTCGGCCCGCCCCTGCTCGGCTTCGTGGCCGAGGCGACGAGCCTGCGCGTGTCGTTCGCCATCCTCGTCGTGCTCGCCGTCGCGATGGCGCTCGGCAGCGGCTGGGCGTTCCGCCGGGCCGCCGTGCGTGCCGAGCACACGGGTGACCCAGACGTCATGCCGCACGACGAGGACCGGGCTGGGAACGCCGCGTCGATTGCGGCCTAGGGCCGGGCCGGAGTAGGTTGCAGCCGTGCTGCCCACCGGCACTGGCTGCCCCATCGGCTACCGTATCGCCTACCGCATCGACATGGCCCCCAACTCGTCGCCTCTCGCAGCACCCGCCACCACCCCATCGACGGGGTGGGCGGTGGTGCGTGCGGTGCGGCTGCACCAGTGGGTCAAGAACGGCCTCGTCTTCCTGCCGATGCTGATGGGGCACCGGCTGATGGATGCAAGCGTGTGGCTCGACGCGAGTTTCGCCTTCCTCGCGCTGAGCCTGTGCGCGAGCGGCACCTACGTGCTCAACGACCTCCTCGACCGCGAGGCCGACCGGCTGCACCCCACGAAGCGCCACCGGCCGTTTGCCTCGGGCGCGCTCGCGCCGGAGGTCGGCTACGTGCTCGCCCCGACGCTCGTAGCCGCCGGGTTCGCGCTCGCCGTGTGGCAGCTCCCGGCCACGTTCGCGGCGGTGCTCGGGCTCTACCTCCTCACGACGGTCGCCTATTCCTACGCGCTCAAGCGGCTGCCTATCGTGGACGTGCTCGTGCTCGCCGGGCTCTACGCGCTGCGCGTCTTCGCGGGCGGCGCGGCGACGGGCATCCCGATCTCGCAGTGGCTGCTGAGCTTCTCGCTCTTCTTCTTCCTCGCGCTCGCGCTCGTGAAGCGCTACGCCGAGCTCCGCCTCCTCGAAACCAACGTCGAGGCGCGGGCCAACAAGCGCGGCTACCAGGTGGAGGACCTCGGCATGCTGCGCAACTTCGGCACCACGAGCGCCTACCTCGCCGTGCTCGTCCTCGCGCTCTACCTCACCAGCCCCGAGGTGACGATGCTCTATCGGACGCCTGCGCTGCTGTGGCTGCTGAGCCCGCTCCTGATCTACTGGCAGATGCGGATCTGGCTGCTCGCCCACCGCGGCGACATGGACGACGACCCGATCCTGTTCACGGTCAAGGACCCGGCGAGCTACCTCGTCTTCGGAGCCGCCGCCGCGCTCGTCGCCATCGCTGCGATCTTGCAGGTCTAGCCCGGTTCCGATGCCCGACATGCTCTCGAAGACCGACACGTTCTCGACGAGGTACGCCTCGTGGGGCCGCTACCCGCTCGCGCGGCCCGCAGCGGTGGAGCGGCTGGCGTGGCGGCAGGCGCTGCCCGACCTCGGCGCGTTCGAGCGGCCCGTTCTGGCCTACGGGCAAGGCCGCTCCTACGGCGACGCCTGCCTCAACAACGGCGGCGTGCTGCTCGACACGGACGGCCTCGACCGGCTCATCGCCTTCGATCGGACGACGGGCCGCGTGCGGGCCGAGGCGGGCGTGACGCTCGCCAAGCTGCTCGACGTGCTCGTGCCAGCGGGATGGTTTCTGCCGGTCACACCGGGGACGAAGTTCGTCTCGCTTGGCGGGGCCATTGCCAACGACGTGCACGGCAAGAACCACCACGTCGCGGGCACCTTCGGCCGCTTCGTCACGGCGATGGAACTGGTGCGGTCCGATGGGCAGCGCCTCGTCCTCGCGCCTGAGAGGGAACACGCCGACCTCTTCCGCGCGACCATCGGCGGGCTGGGACTGACGGGCCTCCTCGCGTGGGCCGAGTTTCAGGCGATCCCGATCCCGAGCGACCAGATCGCGGTGACGCGGACGCGCTTCCGCTCACTCCCCGAGTTCCTGACGCTCGCCGAGGCGGCGGCCGACGCGCCCTACACCGTCGCCTGGATCGACGCGCTCTCGCCGGCGGGGCGTGGGCTGTTCATGCAAGGCCACCACGCGCCAGGAAGCCTGCCTGCGCCCTCGCGGTTCAAGCAGAAGCTCGCAGCCCCGTTCGACGCGCCCTCGGGTACGCTCAACGCGCTCACGGTGCGCGCCTTCAACGCGGTGTACTATCGCGCGCAGCGCCGCGATGTGGCCCGCTCGCGCACGCACTACGAGCCGTTCTTCTACCCGCTCGACGCCGTCGGCGACTGGAACCGGATCTACGGGCGACGCGGGTTCTTGCAGTACCAGTGCGTCGTCCCGTTCGCGGACGGCGTGGCCGTGACGGCTGCGCTCCTCGCCGCGATCAGCGCAGCCGGGGCGGCCTCGTTCCTGGCCGTACTCAAGACGTTCGGCGACGTGCCCTCGCCAGGGTTGCTTTCGTTTCCGCGCCCCGGCATCACGCTCGCCCTCGACCTCCCGCACCGAGGCCCCGAGACGCTGGCGCTCGTGCGTCGCCTCAACGCCATCGCCATCGAGGCGGGCGGCGCGCTCTACCCGGCGAAAGACGCGGTCATGTCGCCCGCGCAGTTCCGCGCGTCGTATCCGGACTGGGAGGCGTTCGCCGCGCACGTCGATCCGCGGTTCTCGTCGTCCTTCTGGCGCCGCGTCACCGCAGCCGAGCGCTAGCACCTGCACACGTTCACACCCGCACACGTTCACACCTCGCGCATGCCTCGTCTCACCGTTCGCCGTCTGCTCGTCGTGGGGGCCACGTCCCGCATCGCGCACGAGACGTGCCGCCGCTTCGCCGCTGAGGGCGCGTCGTTCGTGCTTACCGGGCGCGATGTGGCCAAGCTCGATGCGGTGGCGGGCGACCTTCGTGCCCGTGGCGCCGCGCTCGCCGCGCCGTTCGTCCTCGACGCGACCGACTACGCCCGCTACCCGTCGCTCCTCGACGCGGCGGTGAGCCACCTCGGGCGTATCGACGCGGTGCTGGTGGCGCACGGGCTGCTGCCCGACCAGGCCGAGGCCGAGCGCTCCGTCGAGGCCATGCGAGAAGCGTTCGAGGTCAACGCGACGAGCGTGCTGGCGCTGCTGACCCCGCTCGCGACCTACTTCGAGGGCGAGCGGCGCGGGCTGATCGCCGTGCTGTCGTCGGTGGCGGGCGACCGCGGGCGGCGCGAGAACTACGTCTACGGCGCAGCCAAGGCGGCCGTGACGCGGTTCCTCGAAGGGCTGCGCGTGCGCCTCGCCCCAGCGGGCGTGACCGTGCTGACGGTGAAGCCGGGCCCCGTCAAGACGCCGATGACGGCGCACCTGGAGCAGGGCGTCCTCTTCGCCGAGCCCGAAGACGTGGCCGACCGCATCTACGCCGCCATGACGCGTGGCCGCGACATCGTCCACACGCCGTCGTGGTGGCGGCCGATCATGAGCGTGCTGAGCCATCTCCCCGAACGCGTCCATAAACGGCTGGGGCTGTAGCCGACACGTGGAGCTGTCGGAGTGTAGGGCGAGGAGTGCGGCTGTGCTGCAGAATCACATCCTGGGGTGAGAGACAAAGGGGTGCCGCAGCGTAGGTTGCATCGTCTACTCGTCAAACACGTCTGGCCGTCTCCATGTATCGTCTCTCTGCGTTGCGCTTCTCTGCCTTGTGCCCCTTCGCAATGCTCCTCACCCTCGTAGTCTCGCTCGCCGCCTGTGGAGGTGGCGAGGCACCGGCCGAGGACCCAGCCTCAGACGTTCCCACCTCGCCCGACGAGGCGCTCGCTGAGGCGATGGACCAGATCCAAGACGCCTTGGGCGATGGCGGCCAGCAGGCCTCAGCCCCGGTCGACTTCCGGGATCTGCGCGCGCTCGTGCCCGAGGACGCAGCCGGCCTCGCCCGCACCGACATGCAGGGGGCTACCGAAGGCGCGATGGGCATGTCCGTCTCCCGCGTCGAGGCCACGTTCGAAGACGAGGCTGGTACCGACGTAGACGTAGAGATCGTAGACCTCGGCACGTTCCCGCAGCTGAACATGTTCGGCGTCGGGTGGGCCGGCGTCACCATCGACCGCGAGTCGGGCGAGGGCTACGAGCGCACGACCGCCTTCGAGGGGCATCGGGCCTACGAGGAGGTGCGCGGCGACTATGCCGAGTTGCAGGTCGTCGTCGCGGGTCGCTTCCTCGTCTCCGCCGAGGGCCGCGTGCCGATGGACACGATCAAGGACCTCCTCCGCGCCCACGGCCTCGACGCCCTCGCGGCTATGCGCGGCGTGAACGTGGAGGCCTGATGCCCGCAGGGGCAGGCCCACCTGGTCGGCAAGGTCAGCGTCGCCTAGGTCTGCGTTGGTACCGCTCGGCGCGTGGGCGAACCGAGGCTGAACGCCCACGCCCTACATCACGCTGAGGCGCTTCGTAGCCACGGCCTCGCCGGTATCGAGGCGGACGGCGTAGGTGCCGGGCGCGAGGCGATCCGTCGGTAGCGCCAGCGTCTGAGCACCGGCCCCGAGCGCCGCGTCCAAGCGGGCGACCTCGCGGCCGAGCACGTCGAAGACGCGCACCGTGACCGAGCGGGCTGCGTCGAGCGTGACGCTGAGCGCCGCCGTGCCGGTAGTCGGGTTGGGGAAGAGCGCCAGGTCGAGCGCGGCGGAGGCGGGCAGGTCGTCCTCGGCGCTCACGGGATTGGCATCGACGGTCACGTCCAACGGGGTGCCGAGGGCCTCGCCGAGCGCGGCGGCTTGCGTGGCAGTGAGCCGAGGCGCCACGGCTGTGCGCGACGTGCTGCCGAGCAGCCGGTAGCCCTGGTCGCGCGGGTCCGTCGACACGGCGACCGTCGTGCGGACGAACGAGCCGCTCGCGCCATAGTAGGCGTCGTCGCCCGTGCAGGGCGGCGCGTCGGGGGCCTCCTCGTCCAGCCAGATGGCCTCAGGGTTCCACTCGGGCACGTTGGCGTCCACCTGCCATGACGAGACGACCGACCCTTGCGCGAAGAGCAGCGCGTCCCATTCGAGGGAGCCGTCCACGGCGTCGGGCTGCCCGTCGAGAGCGACACCGTCCGGGAACAGGTTCGAGACGTAGGTGGCGCCTTGCGTGATGGGGGCCCAGTCGCGCCAGAACGAGACGCCGGGCACCGGGTGCACGCGCAGGTCGATGCGGGCCTCGGTGTAGCGCGGGAAGAAGAGGTAGGTGAGCTGCGTCAGCGGCCCCGAGTTGAACCCGACGACCGAGCGGAGGCAGGCCACGGGCCCACACACGTTGGCGACGGGCGCGCCGCGGCTCTCCGAGGCCGTGTTCTCGGTGCGGGCGCAGTTGGTCGGTTCGAAGCCCATGCGGCGGCGGTCGAGCAAGTCGGGGCTGTACGAATCGGCGGGGTCGAGGCGCACGCGGAACTGCTCTTCGATCCAGCGGTCGCGGAAGCGGCGCTCGTAGTAGGGCGTCGCCACGATGCTCTGCTCGGGGTTGGGGCCGGCGTAGTCGTAGGTATCGCCGTCGGGGAGGTAGTCGTAGCGCACCGCGGCGCTGGGCACGGGCGGGGCGTTCGGTGCGAGGGCGAGGTAGGCCACGCGGTCTGGGCCTGAGATCGGATCGGCGACGCGCACGCGCACCAAGTCGGCGGCGCCCAGCCCGTCCGGCGCGCTCCCGGCTGGCGCAGCGCGGCCGAACGTGTCCGGGAGCAGCAGCACCTGGTCGTCCTGGTCGATGAGCGGGTCGGGGTCGGCCCCGATCAGCAGGGCCGGGTCGGCGTAGAGGAGGAGGTCATCGATGGTGTCCGGGTCGAGGTCAGAGCGCTCGCGCACCTCGCTCGGGTAGGCGAAGGCGAGGTCGGTGCGGAGGCGTTCGAGCGTCTGCACGGGGATGAGCGTCCACGCCCCGTCCACATAGGCGAACGCACGTAGCGCCTCCGGCGTGGCCGCCTCTGGAGCCCGGGCCAGGAGCGGAGCCAGGTCATCCCCGGCCAGCATGAGGGGCCGGTAGTCTAGCGCCGACGGAGCCTGGGCACGCGCCGCGGTAGGCAGCAGCAGGAGGGGCAGCAACAGCAGAAGGACGAGGACGCGCGCCATGGGCGAGATGGAGTAAACAGAAGGGTGGGTTGAATCGAAGGACCTGAAACGTAGCCCGCGCTCGATACCCGTCGCCGTACATGTATGTCTAGCCAACAGAGCGCGAGGATGCAAGGCGCGGGTTGTGCGAGGCCGGTCCTATCCAGAGCAACGACGGCTTGGGCCGCGATCGGATCCGCCTGCGGACGATGAGGCACGTCGAATGGAACGGAAGGCTACCTCAGACGAGGTGCATGTGGTCCACCATGATGCAGCGGTTGGCGAGGTAGGGCAGCCCATGCGCCGCCGCGAGCGTCTCGGCGGCGGCGCTGTGCACGCCCAACTGCGTCCAGACCACCGGGCGCTGGCCCGTCGCCTCGAGCCGGGCGACGGCGTCCGCCACCACGCCCTCGGTGAAGACCGGCCGCCGAAACACGTTCACGATATCAACGACGACGTCGGACGGGACCGCGGTGAGGTTGGGGTAGCACGGCTCGCCGAGCAGCGTCTCGTGGTGCGGGTTCACCGGCACGATGCGGTAGCCCGCCTCCTGCAGGTAGCGCGCGATGCGGTGGCTCGTCTGCGTCGCGCGCGGCGAGCACCCGACCACGGCGACGGTGCGAGTGTCCGAGAGCACGGCGCGGAGGTCGAGGGAGGCGTCGGTGGACATGGCGGTGGACATGGCAGGCGCGATCGAAGAACGGGAGGCCGGGCACGGAGCAGCTACCTTACCGCTACGCCTACCGCTGCCCAGAGTATCCCATGTCCGACCTGCCCACTGCTGCGTCCCCGTCTGTCCCCTCGACTCCGGACCCGGCGTCCTCGTCGCCTTCGCCCCCGTCGCCTTCGCCCCCGTCGCCTTCGCCCCCGTCGACCTCCGCC
Organism: Bacteroidota bacterium; assembly: GCA_039027055.1. Taxonomy (GTDB): domain Bacteria; phylum Bacteroidota; class Rhodothermia; order Rhodothermales; family Rubricoccaceae; genus JBCBEX01. The sequence goes on along the minus strand of JBCCLD010000013.1, from coordinate 16,223 downwards.
CTGCCGCGGCTCGACCGTCTGGGTGGGTTGGTGCGGCGGACGCTCCGGCGGACGCTCGGGGTCGCGGTCGTGTCGGCTGCCGCCGCGGTCGTGCTGTGGTGGCTCGTCGCAGGGCAGTACGCCGCCGCGGGACGCCTCTCGTGGTGGCTGGCGGCCGTGCTGCTGCCGCCGCTGCTCGTGCCTGCCGGAGTCACCTGGCTGGCCGTCGATACGGTGCGCGGCGTCCTGACGCTGCCCGACGTGCTGCGTGGCATGCTCGCCGAGAGCCGCACGCAGGCGGCGGTGGTGCGGGCCGAGCGCGGTCAGGCGCGCGCGGTCGGCTTCGTGCGCCTGCTGTGGGCGCTGCGCCTGCTCGCCACCGACGCGCGTGGCAAGGCCATCGCCGCGCTGGCGCTCTTCCGGCTCTCGCGGCTGCCCCTCGTCCTCGCCGCCATCGTAGCGTTTGGGCTCAACTTCGCTGTCATCCTCGCCGCCCTGGTTGCACTCGGCATGGCCCTGCTATGAGCGGGCACGGCTCTGGCACGGCTCTAGCAAGGATGGCCAGGGCATCTCCGCGAGGGGGCGGAGATTGGGATAGCAACGGGTAAGCCGCCGCTGGTTATTTCGGGCGCCTGGGCTGTATGTTGCCGCCCCTCCACCTCTCGCCCCGTGATGCGTCTTGCTTTGACCCCGCCCCCTGTCGCGTTGCTGCTCGCGGTCCTACTCGGGGCCGTCCCCGCGGCGGCCCAGCCTGCGTTTCCCCCCGTCGTCGTGCCGCTGGTGCCGGCCGACACCGTGCTCTCGGCAAAGGACCGCGCCGCGGTGGTCGGGCTCATCACCGCACGGCTCAACCTCGCCGGGGGCGACACGGCCTCCGCGCGGCAGTACCTCCCCCTCTTCGACGATGCCACCTCGAAGTGGCCCACCGAGGCCCGCGCTGAGGCCCGCGCCCGCATCGAGCCGCTGCTCACGCCGGAGCAGGCCGAGGCCTTCCGGCTCCGCTACCTCAACCGGCAGACCGACGCCACGCTCGCCCAGGTCGGCGCGTGGCTCCGCGACCCGCTCGTCGAGATGGTCCTGGCGCGTCAGGTCGAGGCCGACCCCGACGCGCTCCTCGCCTTTCTCCGCCGCGTGGACGACAAGGGCTACCCCCCTCACCTGGAGGCGCGGCTTCCCCTCATGGAGACGATGATCCAGGAGATCCGCTACCACGACCTCCTGGTGAACAGCTTCCACCGCTCGATGACGCTCTTTGCCGCCCTCACCAACGCCTACGGGGAGGAGATCCCCCTCGAAGCCATCGAACTCTACGTGGCCAGCGAGGGCGCGCAGCAGGCGCGCAACGAGGTACGGATGAGCGTACGGACGCACCAGTTCCTCTACCGCGACCGTCCTGACTCGGACATCGAGCGCTACACCGACGCGCTCCGCAGCGAGGCCGGGCAGGCGCTGCTCACCCTCCGACGCGGCGTCGACACCGCCCGTGAGGAAGGCTTCAACGCGCTCATCCTCGACCAGTCGGGCGTCCAGCCCTCGACGTGGCAGCCGGAGGCCGCCTCGGACAGCCCCGAGGCGGTGCGCCGCGACCGGGTCCGCGTCCTCCTCGTAGCGACCGGCCTGGCTGGCCTCGTCCAGACCGTGTCGGACGTCGTCACGAGGGAGGTGACGGAGGCTGCGGTGATGGACGAGGACCCGCTGCTCCCCGACGAGCAGGAGTTCCTCGTTGAGGTCTTCGCCGACGCCTTCGCGCCCGCTCGCAACGTGGACCAACTCGCCCACACCCTCGCCGCGTCCGTCGCCGACTCGACGCTCGATGCATACGAGGCCTGGGCCGCCGACTCGCTCCTCAGCGACGTGTTCGCCGACTACTACTCCGTGGTGGAGCGCAAGCGGTGGGACGACCTCAAGTTCACCGACCGCGACGCGCGGCTGCTGCGGGTGGACGATGCGCTGGGTTTCTCGTCGTTCATGGTGGGACTGCACTCGGAGGCGTCTTGGGCGGTGTTCTCGGAGACCAAGCCGCAGTCGATCGACGCCGCGGCGGTGGAGGGCTTCCAGGCGCAGCTCGCCGACGAGTCCGAGGAGGTCTGGAAGCAAGTCCGCATGGACGTGCTCTACGAGTTCACGAACGCGCTCGGCCACGTGTCAGATGCCAAGCTCGCCGACCTCGCTAAGCGGCTCCGTGCGCCTGAAGCACAGGCCTTCCTCGGCTGGTCCTACACCGGCATCCGCCGCGTGTTTGCCGAGGCGACCTCCCAGGCGCTGCGCCGCGTGGCGATCTACGCGGAGAGCACACGGCCCGACACTGGACGCTAGGTACCGATCTGGGGTAGCACGAACCGGTCGTAACCCTGCCGCAGCAGGGGCGTAGGCCAAGCGGAGCCCCAACCGCCCCGTCCTGTGATCCGTACCGCCGTGAAAGCGCTGGCCCTCGTGGTCGGCCTCGCCGTCCTTGTGCTCGGCGTCCTTGTCGCTATCCCCGTCGAGCCGACAGTGCCTGCGATCACGCCTCGCGCGGACACGCAGTACTGGGCGATGCCCGGCGACTACCGCATCGCCTACACACACCTTGCCGCCGACGCGGCCTCAGCTGCAGCCTCGTCCACGCCAAAGCCGCCCATCGTCTATCTGCACGGCGGGCCTGGTGGCTACATCCACTCGTCGGCCATCGACGCGCTGCGGCCGCTCACGGCGTTGGGGTACGACGTGTACCTCTACGACCAGATTGGCTCGGGCCTCTCGGACCGCCTCGCCAAGCCGAAGGACTACACCTTCCTCGGCCACACCGAGGACCTGCGCGCGATCGTGACGGAGCACCTCGACGGCGGGCCGGTGGTGCTCATCGGGCAGTCCTACGGCGGCATGCTGGCGTCGTACATGGCCGCGCACCACCCCGACCTCGTAGACCGCACGATCCTCACCTCGCCGGGCGGCATCGAGCCTGCGCTCTTCAACGAGGACGGCCAGTGGGCGACGGGGGCCGCCTACCCCGTCCCGGACTCGCTCACGTTCCGCGCGCCCGAAGACATTGCGCACGACGCGGGGCTCAGTTCGTGGCCCGTGCGCGCCATCGCTACGGTGGCGCTGGCAACGACGCTCAACGTGTCGCTGATGCCCGACGAGGAGGCCGACGGCGTGCTCAACACGGTGGTGTCGAAGATCACGCGAGGGATGGTCTGCGACACCGCCAACGTCCTGCCCGAGGAAGGCGGGGGTGGCTTCTACTCGCACGGCTGGAGCAACTGGTACGGCGATATGGACGACTGGCGGTCCGAGTTGGCCGAGAGCCCGGTGCCGCTGCTCGTGCTGCAAGGCACCTGCGACTACATCCCGTTCGCGAGCGCCTACGAGCACGCCGCGCTGGCCCCGCTAGGGGTCTACCGGTTCATCGAGAACGCCGGGCACGCGCTCTTCTGGGACCAGCCCGACGCCTACCTCGCCGAGATCCGCCGCTTCCTGGAGGAGTAGCGCCGTGGGTGATTGCCGTGCGAAAACCACCGCTTCCCGATTGGGGTGTGGACGTATGCGGGTATGAACGTGTGCAGGTATCTCTCCTCATCCACACGTTCATACGTCGACACCTCTATACCTCAACTCCGCAAGCGAAGTTGGGCCTACACCTGCCACAGTCCGCAGTCGACGCCGCCGAGGATGACGATGGCGCAGGTGCCATGACCCGGCAGCGGCATGGGCGGCAGAGCAACCTCACCACCTGCGTCTTCAGCAGAGGCAACCGCGGCTTCGATGTCCTCGACCAACACGTACGGGCGGACAACCGGCGACTCGGCGTCATGCATGGGCGCGCGCACACCGACCAACCCGCCATCGGCCAGGCTGCCCGTCCGAGCGCCGCCGAGGGTGGCGACTGGCTCGCCGAAGGCGACGCCGTGCACCGTAGCGTAGTGCGCACACACGGCCTCGACGTCCGGGGTCACGATCTCCAGATAGTGAACGGTCATGGATCCTCAGAGCTAGCAGGGAACGACTCCGCGCGTGGGGCAGAGATGGATGAGTGAAGGTAGCCCTGCCGAGGCAAAGGTGGCGTCGCGGCAATGGGGTACGCGGAGTAGACGAAGGTTCTAGCGAAAGGGGCCGCAGGGGCGATGTCGCGGCCTGAGCGGGACGGCTATGCTGAGCGTGTCCGTCCCGGGACGCCCCGCCATCGCCCGGCCTCCCCCACCTTCGCCTCACCCTCTGCATGCTTGCTACGACCCGCGCGCTCCTCTGCGCGCTCGCTCTCCTCCTGGCGCTCCCTGCCACGGCCCAGACCGAAACCCTCCTCCGCCCAGCCTCCGCCGCGGGCGACCAGTTCGCCTACGACCTCGCGCTCGACGGCGACCGCCTCCTCGTCGGGCGGCCCTACGACGACACCGCTGGCCCCGAAGCGGGCGCGGCGCTCGTCTACGACTACACCAACGGCGCCTGGTCGCTCTCGGCGACGCTCCTCCCGCCGACGACGACCGGCTTCGAACTCGCGGGTGCTGCTGTGGCGCTCGATGGGGACCGTGCTGTCCTCGGCGGCTACCTCAAGGACAACTACGCGGGCGTCGTCTACGTCTACGAGCGCACCGGCACGGCCTGGGCGCTCACCGCGACGCTCACGCCGAGCGACGCCTCCGCCGGGCAGGGCTTCGGCTACAGCCTCGCGCTCGACGGCGACCGCCTCGCTGTCAGCGCCCTCGGCGACGACACCGGCGCCACGGATGCCGGCGCCGTCTACGTCTTCGACTACGCCAACGGCGTGTGGAGCCAGACCGTCAAGCTCGCGGCTGCGGTGCCCAAGCAGGCCGCCACGCTCGGCTTCTCCGTCGATGTCGACGGCAACCGCGTCATCGCGGGCGCGCCCATCGGCATCACGACGCCCGGCGACGGCGGCGCGGCCTACGTCTTCACCGACACCGGCAACGGCTGGACCGAGGACATCCTCCAGGGCGCTGACCAGAGCATCGGTGACCGGGTCGGCCAGTCCGTCGCGCTCGACGGCACGCGCGCCGTCGTGGGCGCCTACAACGACGACACGGTTGCCCTCCAGGCCGGCGCGGCCTACGTGTTCGACCTCGCCGGGTCGACGTGGAGCGAGTCGGCTAAGCTCATCGGCAGCGTGACGCACGCCTACCAGCAGGTCGGCACCGCCGTCGATGTCGCAGGCGACCGCATCGTCGTTGGGGCACCGTCGTCCACGATCCGCTCCGAGGTGGGCCTCGCCTACGTCTACGACCTCGACGGGACGTGGGACGAGACCTTCCGCCTCAGCGCGTCCGACGGCCAGACGGCCGACTTCCACGGCTTCGCGGTCTCGCTGAGCGGCGGCCGTATCGCCGTCGGAGCGCCCTTCACCGACACCGGTGCGCCGACCTCGGGCACGGCCTACGTCTACGACACCGACGGCGCCGTCCCGACGCCCTCCTTCGTCGCCGCCGACGCCGTCACCATCGGCAAGGCCGACGCGCTGGTGGGCGGCCTCGCCTCCAACGGCGCGATCACGCTCAAGAAGCAGGCGAACGGCTACAGCGGCAGCTACGACACCGACGTCACCGCCACGGGCGCGGTCACTGTCGACAAGCGCAACGTGGTCGAGGGCAACGTGACGGCGGGCGGCCTGCTCACCGTCGCCACGAGCGCCACCGTCGCGGGCACGGCGCAGGGCAACGCCGCCGTCGCGCCCTTCGCGCTGCCGAGCGTGGGGCCGTTCACGCCCGGCACGCAGAACGAGACCGTCCAGGCGGGCGAGACGCGCACGCTCACGCCGGGTAGCTACCAGCGCGTCCGCGTCAAGGGCGAGGGGACGCTGATCCTCCTCGGCAACGCCTACACGTTCGACGAGTTGCTCGTCAACCGCCACGCGACGCTCATCCTCGACGTCGCCAACGGCCCGATGACGCTCAACGTGGCGACGCGCTACAACCAGGGCGCGGACACCGAGGTGCGCGTGGTGTCGTTCGGCGGGGCCAACCCGCTCCTCTCCGGCAACGTGACGCTGAACTCGACCCAAACAGCGACGCTCAACGTTGGCGCGCGGTCGAACTTCATCGGCACGATCAACGCCCCGTCAGCGCTGGTGTCGGTGCGCGGCGACGCCTCGTTCCGCGGCGCGATCGCCGCGCGTGAGATCAAGGTCAACAACCGCACGACGGTCGTCCGCCACGGCACGCCGGTCGCGGCTCCGTCATCGGTGGTCGCTTCCGCTGATGCGGCGCAAGACGCGCTCCCTGAGGTGCTCGAACTCGATGCCTACCCCAACCCGGTGGCCGCGTCGGCTACGCTCCGCTTCACGCTGCCCGAGGCCGGTGACGTCGACCTGCGGGTCTACGACCTCCTCGGCCGCGTCGTCGCCGAGGTTGCCACAGGCACGCACGAGGCGGGCACGCACACGGCGCAGTTCGACGCGAGCACGCTGCCGAGCGGGGTCTATGTGGTCCGGCTTCAGACGCCGCGTGGGGTGGAAACGCAGCGGCTGACGCGTGTGCGCTAGGTCTGCAGCCTATCTCCTTGTGGGGACGCACACCGCCGCCCCGCTGGCCTCGTGCTGGCGGGGCGTTCTGGTTCTTGGTCGATCGGCCAAGCGTGGCTGAAGCCAGGCCGAGAGGTCGGCCCGGTGGCGGGCGGTGACGACGTGCGGAGCCGCAGCTTCGGAGAGCATGACATCGGACTTGGGCCACGTTGCGACGCGCTGCGCGAGCGCGCCAGCGTCGTGAAGTGGGTCGAGAGTGCCGACGCCCAGAAAGAGCGGCACACGCGGCGGCGCGAGCGTGCCGACGCCTCCGGATACGGTGGCGATGGCTGCATAGGGACGGGTCTCGAGCGCAGGCGCTTCATGCTGAGATGCGGCCAAGGCGAGCGTGCCACCCTGGCTGTAGCCGACGAGCACCGTGCAAAGGCGATCTGCGCCCCAGGCATGCGCCGCGGCGTCGCTGAATGCGGCTACCCGGCGGAGGGCAGCGCCGAGCGAAGCGGGCACGGGTTCTGGCTCCCCGGAGACCAGGCTGACATTGAACCAGGAGTAGCCCGTGCCCTCGCGGTAGGACGCTCGGGGGGCGAGGTAGATGAGAGGCCCCGGGAGGTCCAGCGCCAGCATCGTCGCTACCTGGCGTTCGTCCGACCCGAAGCCGTGCAGCCCGACGATGAGCGCTGGGGCGAGACCGCCATCGGACGAGTCCGCCCGCACGACGCGGTAGCGAACCGGACCCGCAGCCGTAGGGAGCCGATGCAGACCGCCCGGTCGCCACCCGGTGCGCCAGCGTTTCCACAGGCGACGGGTCACGCGTGCTGCATCGCCGCGACCTTGCGCGGGTGCGGCCGGTCGTGCTCGATGTAGTATTTCAGCTCCTCCGTCGTCTCGGTGAGCACCTTGTCGAACTGCCGCTTCATGAGCGGCCCCATGAGCTGCGCGAACACCGGCAGGAGCTGCGCCTCCATCTCCATCACGACGGTCGTGCGGCGCGGGCCTTCGGCGCGGACCGTCCAGTTGTTCTGGAGGCGCTTGACGAAGAAGGGCATGGTGTCGCCCTCGGCGGTGTAGCCGTAGCGCATGGCCTGCTCGTCGTAGTGCTGGAGGGTCTCGCGGAAGGGGCCGAGCGTGGTGTCGCAGGCGCGTCCGTTCTGGTCAAACGGGGCGTCGCCCGCAATAGGGCCGGCCTCCCGTGGCGCGGAGTGCGCGATGGCCGAGGCCCAGAGCCCGGCATCGTGGAAGCGGTGGCCGAGGATGTCCCACACGCGGGCAGCGGGGGCGTCGATCTGGATGGTCTTGTCGATGTTCATGGTGTTAGCGGGCAGGGTCGACGAGAACGCCGCCGAGGCGGTCGGCAGCGGTGGCGAAGGCGCGGCGGATCGCCCGGTTGAAGACGGGCTTCACGACGGGGCCCGTCAGGAACGACGAGGGCGTGTAGTGCGCTCGGACCGTGACGAGCGTGCCGCCCTCGAGTGGCTCCTCGAACGAGTAGAACAGGAGCACGTCGCGGATGGGCACCCCGAACGTCGAGCGCTCGGCGTCGACTGTGTAGGCGTAGAAGCGGTGCGGCTCGTAGACGAGGAGCGGCTCCACGAGCACCTTGCCGTTGTCGAACGTGCACAGCCGCGCGCTCCCGACGCCGCGGCTCCCCGGCGTCGCTGAACCGGTGTTGTCGAACGCGACCTCGACGATGTCGTCGTCGTACTGGTCGACCTCCGCGAGGAGGAAGTCGAACACCTCGCTCGCCGGGCGGTCGACGTGCAGCATCACCACCGCGCGCTGCGGAGACGACGTCAAGGCGTCGAGGTCGTGGCCGCCGACGGTGCGCGCGTCGTAGGCGAAGGCCGAGGCGTAGCGTGGGCTGTCGGCCTGCGGTACCGAGGCGACCGAACTGCACCCAGCTATGAGGAGCGCGAGCGCGGCGAGGGCACCGGCAGCAACGCGGTACAGGAAATCGAAAAGAGACATCGCGTGAGAGGTGGCAGCAGAGTGGACACGAAGGGAGCCGAGTAGGGGAGGCGCTGCCCGGCATGGGCGTGGCTATCCGACGACGGTGCCGCCCATCGCGTAGCCCCCCTCGGCCGTTTCGGTGATGTGGACGTTGATGTACGCCTTCAGGTCGCCCTTGCCGGAGGATGCGGCGACCTCGTTGAGGCCCTCGGTGAGCTTCTGGGCGATCTGGGCTTTGTCGTCTTTGGACCAGGCATTGGCGGGGAGGGTGACGCGGATCGTGGGCATGGAGGCAGGGGCGTGGCCCCGGTCTGTGATGAATTATGAGTCGATAAACTCATTTGTGAGGCTCCTCCCACGAGATCAATTACTGAGTGTTCCCACTCGAAACAAAAAAACTGAGTCGAAGTACTCTAAATGCATCCATTCGTCTCCACGCCACTCCATGTCCGCCTCCCGAGGCCGTCCGCCCACCTTCGACCGCGACGCGGTCCTCACCAAGCTCCTGTTCCTCTTCTGGGAGCAGGGCTACGCCGCGACCAGCCAGGCCGACATGGTCAAGCGCGCTGGCATCTCCTCGTCGAGCCTCTACAACACCTTCGGCAACAAGCCCGACATCTTCGACGCGGCGGCCGAGCGCTACAACCAACTCATGTGGGCCGGGCTCGCCCCGCTCCGCGATGGGACGGCTGGACTCGCCGATGTGGAGGAGTTTCTGCAGTGCGCCGTGGACAAGACCCGCGCGGCCGAGACCCCACCAGGCTGCCTGATGGTCCGGACGATGACCGAACTCGGAGGGCGACCGTCCGCGCCCCCCACCGCCGAGGCGCGGACGTGCACCTACCGCGACCAGATCACCGATGCGCTCCGTGTCACGCTCGAACGGGCCGTCGAGGCCGGCGAAATCGGCGCGGACGAGGTCGAGACGAAGGCGCGGCTCGTGCTCTCGGTCATCCTGGGCGCGATGGCCGTCGCCGTATCGAACCGCGAGGCAGGCGCGGTGATGCTGGAGAGCGGCGTCGCGATGGTCGCGGGCTGGCGCGCGTGACAACGAGGGGAACCGATGCCAACGTCGCCTCGTCTTTAAAAAAGAACAATCATTCTTGATAGATGCCGCGCACGCCCCAGTACGACCGCCAAGCCGTCCTCGACGCCGCGACGGCCTTCTTCTGGCAGCACGGCTACGCAGGCACCTCCGTCGATGCGTTGCTGACGCACACCGGGTTCAACCGCCACAGCCTCTACCGCGCGTTCGGCGGCAAGGACGGGCTCTTCGAGGCGGCGCTGGAGAACTACCGCGCGCGCTTCCGCCGCACCATCGGCGCACCGCTGCGGACGGACGAAGGGCTGGGCGCGATCCGGTCGCTCTTCGCCGGGCGGCTCCCCGCCGACGCCGACGGGCGCGGCTGCCTCGTCACCAACACGCTGGTCGAGCGCGAGCACGTGGGCGCCGAGGCGTGCGCCGTCGCCGAGGCGTTCATCGAGGATCTGCGCGCGGGGATCACGCACAGCCTCCACGCGGCCCAGGCCCGCGGCGAGGTCCGCGCCGACCGCAACGCGGACGACCTCGCCGACTTCGTCGTGACGACGCTCCAGGGCCTCGGCGTGCGGAGCCGACTCGGCCTCACCGACGCCGACGCGCAACGCATCGCCGACCAGACGCTGGCCTACCTCACGGCGTGACCCCCGTCGTGACCCCCGTCGTGCCCCTCTCTCGGGACGATCGTCGTCCCTTTTTTCTATCAAAACAGAACACTTGTTCTGTATAGCTCATCCAACCCATGTCTGATTTCGACTCGACCTTCGGCGGCACGTGGCCCTACGCCCCGCGCTGGTTCGACCACCCCGACGGCCACCTGCACTACATCGACGAGGGGCCGCGCGACGGACGGCCCATCGTGATGGTCCACGGCAACCCGACGTGGGGCTACCTCTACCGCCGCTTCATCGCCGCCGTCACCGAGGCGGGGCACCGCGCTATCGTGATGGATCACCTCGGCTTCGGGCGCTCGGCTAAGCCGGATGAGGCGGCGCTCTACGAGGTTCCGCGCCACGCCGACCGCTGCGAGGCCCTCCTCGAAGCGCTCGACTTGCACGACGCGACGGTCGTGGTACAGGACTGGGGCGGCCCCATCGGCCTGACGTGGGCCGCACGCCACCCTGAGCGGGTCCGCAGCCTCGTGATCCTCAACACGTTTTGCCACCGCCCGCCGGGCAAGGTGCCGCTGCCGTTGCCGCTCAAGCTCTTCCGCGCGCCCGGCGTGGGCGAGGTGATGGTGAAGGGCTTCAACGCGTTCACCAAGCTGTTCCTCTTCGGCGAGGGGACCGTTCACACGGAGCGCCTCGGCCCGAACGAGCGCGCGGCCTACCTCGCGCCGCACCCGACGTGGGCCTCGCGGACGTCGGTGCTCGTCTTCCCCCGCGAGATCCCCGCCGACGACACGGGCCGCGTCGCCGACTTCGTCGCGGGCGTGCACGACCGCCTCGTCCCCGCCTTCCGCGACAAGCCGGTCCTGATCGCCTGGCCGATGAAGGACACCGCGTTCGGCGTGGAGATCTTGGACGACCTCTGGCTCCCCGACTTCCCGCACGCCGAGGTGGTGCGCGTGGCCGACGCCGGGCACTATATCCAGGAAGATGCCCACGAGATCGTCATCCCGCACATGCTTCCGTTCTTGGAACGCTAGCGTCAGCGCGTGTAGATCGTCGCTGGCGAGAGGGGGTTCGGTAGCTTGTCGTTCGACAACCCCATCCATTCCCCCAGCGATACCGCCTCTATGCAATTTCGACGCCTCGGCAACACCGGCCTGCTCGTTTCTGACCTGTGCCTCGGCACGATGATCTTCGGCGAGGCCGGGCCGCGCAGCACCGGCCCCGAGGACGCCACGCGCATGATCCACCGCTTCCTCGACGCGGGCGGCAACTTCATCGACACGGCGGACGGCTACGCGCAGGGCCGCTCCGAGGAGATCACCGGGCAGGCCATCAAGGACCGCCGCGACGAGGTCATCCTCGCGACGAAGGTGCGCTTCCCGACGGGCCCCGGCAAGAACGACCAGGGCCTCTCGCGCCACCACATCATGCACGGCGTCCACGCGAGCCTCCGCCGGCTCGACGCCGACGTGATCGACGTGCTCTACGTCCACTGCTGGGACCCCTTCACACCGCTCGACGAGACCATGCGCGCGCTCGACGACCTCGTCCGGCAGGGCGACGTGCGCTACCTCGGCGTCTCGAACTTCAAGGCCTGGCAGGTGATGAAGGCACTCAGCCTCAGCGACGCGCGGCTTACGGACCGCTTCGTCGCGGGGCAGTACCAGTACAGCCTCGTCCAGCGCGACATCGAGTACGAGTTCGAGGATCTGTTCACGTCCGAGGGCATCGGCCTGGTGCCGTGGGGGCCGCTCGGCGGCGGGTTCCTCTCGGGCAAGTACCAGCGCGGCGAGCGCCCGACGGAGGGCCGCATCGCGACGGCGACCGAGGAGCAGGCCGAGTCGTGGGAGCGCCGCTCGGTGGGGCGCAACTGGGACACGCTCGACGCCGTGGGCGAGGTCGCGGAGGCGCGCGGGGCGAGCTACGCGCAGGTGGCCCTCGCCTGGCTCCGCGCGAAGCCGTGGGTGGCGAGCGTCATCCTCGGCGCCCGCACGATGGCGCAGCTCGACGACAACCTCGGCGCGGCCGACCTCGACCTCACGCCCGACGAGGTCGCCGCGCTCGACACGGCGAGCGCGCTGCCGGAGCTGTATCCCTACGTGATGATCGACACCTACGGTCAGCGGAGCCTCTGAGATGAAGACGCTCGTAGTCGGCTTCGATTCCGCGTGGACGCCTACCAACGCGGGCGCGCTCGTGGGAGCCGTCGTGCAGACAGACGGGCGCGTGCGGGCACTCGGGCCTCCGAGACCGGCTGATTTCCCGGCGGCGGAGCAGGCCATCCAGGCATGGCGCGATGCAGAAGGCGTGGACGCCACCCTGATCCTGCTTGACCAGCCGACCATCGTGCCGAACGAGACGGGACAGCGGCCGGTCGAGAACATCGTCGCAGGTCCGGTGAGCCGCCGGTTCGGAGGCGTGCAGCCCGCCAACCGAGGACGTGCCGAGATGTTTGGGGACGACGCGCCGGTGTGGCCGTTCCTCGCGCGCTTCGGCGGCGCGGCCCCGCTCGACGGCCTGCGTCCAGGGAGACGCGCCGCACAGGTGTTCGAGACGTACCCCGTGCTCGCGCTCATCGCGCTGCGGTGGACGCGTCCCGACGAACGACGCGCGACCGGGCGGCTGCCGAAGTACAACCCCGAGCGGAGGAAGACCTTTCGGCTGGCGGACTGGCAGTACGTCTGCACCGTCGCCGCGCGTTTCGTGTCCGAGGTCGGGCTGTCCGAGCTTGCCGAGGAGCTGCACCGGCTCGGCGCGCTCGAAAGACCGCGCAAGCGCGACCAGGACGGCCTCGACGCGTGCCTGTGCCTCGTCGTGGGGCTGCACCTGGCGCTGGGCCGTTCTGGCCTGGCGGTTGGGCAAGCGGAGAGCGGCTACATCGTCGTGCCCTACGGTGACGTGCTTGCCGACGAACTCACCGACCGGTGCGTAGCAACGAGGCGCGATCCCGAGGCGTGGGTCCGGCGGTTCCGACTCGAAACCGGCGCCGGATAAACGACGATGCACCCCGCGTACGCCTGGCGCGATAGACAACACCGAGAGCCTGCTCATGGCACCTACGACCTCGACCCAGACGCCTGGCTACAACGCGGGCACGGACCCGCTCCGCACCGAGGCGACGGCGTTCTTCCTTGCCCAGCCCGTGCGCTACGCCGTGACGTCGGGAGCCGAGGTCGCCTACCGCCGCTTCGGCAGCGGCCCGCCCGTCGTGTTCGTGCACGGCTGGCCGTTCACGGGCGTCACGTACCGCGCGCTCACCTACCGGCTGCGGGACGCCCACACGTGCATCGTGATCGACCTGCCCGGCACGGGCGAGAGCCGCTGGGGCGCCCGCACCGACTTCTCGTTTCCGGGCCAGGCCGCGACGCTCGCCGAGATGGCGTCTGCGCTCGGCCTCGACCGCTACGCCGTGGTCGCTCACGACACCGGCGCGTCCATCGCGCGGCACCTCGCCCACCATGACCGCACGCGGCTCAACCGCCTGCTGCTCTTCAACACCGAGGTCCCCGGCCACCGGCCGCCCTGGATCCCGTTCTATGCCCGGCTGGTGCACGTTCCCGGTGCGCACCGGCTCTTCGCCCCGCTCTTCCGCGCCCGCGCCTTCCGCCGCTCCGCGATGGGCTTCGGCGGCTGCTACGCCGACCCCACGCTCCTCGACGGCGACTTCAAGCGCTACGTCCTTGACCCCGTCATCGCCTCGCCGACGAAGGCGCGCGGGCTGGCGAAATACCTCCAAGGCCTCGACTGGGCCCGTATTGACGATTTCGCGGGCCTGCACCCGACGCTCGACCTGCCCGTCCGCCTCATCTGGGGTGCCGCCGATCCTACGTTTCCCGTCGAGCTAGGCCGGGCGATGGCGGACACCTTCCCGGCGTGCGCGGGCTTCACGGCGATTCCCCACGCCAAGCTGCTGGTCTACGACGAGTTTGCGGAGGTCGTCTACCCGCACGTGGCAACGTTCCTGGCGGCCTGATCCGACCCCGCCTTCCTCCTTCCCCCAAAACGATGCAGATTGCGATTGTCCTCTACGACGGCATGACGGCCCTGGACGCGATCGGGCCGTACGAGGTGCTGCGCACCATCCCCGGCGCGGAGCTACGGTTCGTCAGCAACGCACCCGGGCCAGTGGTGACGGACAGCGGCGTCCTGGTGCTCGGAGCCACCCACTCGTTCGACGAGACGCCCGCTCCCGACCTGTTCCTCGTCCCCGGATCCACGGCCGACACTGCCACGGCGATGGCGGACCGCGCCCTGATTGAGTGGGTACGTTCCGCCCACGAGACGAGTACCCTGACGCTCTCGGTATGCACGGGGGCACTGGTGCTCGCGGCAGCAGGCATCCTCAAGGGCCGTCCTGCTACGACGCACTGGGCTGCGCAGAGCGTGCTGAAAGGCTTCGGCGTGGACGCACGTCGCGACGAGCGCATCGTCCGGTCGGGCAAGATCATCACGGCGGCGGGCGTGTCCGCGGGCATCGACCTTGCGCTCGACGTCGTCATGGAGCTGTGCGGCCAGGCGCATGCCGAGGTCACGCAACTCGCCATCGAATACGACCCGCAGCCGTCGCTCGACGCCGGGCACCCCTCGAAGGCGTCGCCGGAGATCTATCGCACCGCGAGGCGGGAGGCGTTCGCGGTCGCACGAAATCCGCGCGACGTGGTCTCGATCCCGAAGATCCTCTGGCGCCAGGCGATCCAGCGGGTGCGCAGGAAGGCGGCTTGATTTTATAACAACTACCGGGAATAGAACTACATGGCTGCGACACTCCCACCTCAGTCATCCCCGTGACCACGCTGGTAAGGGTAGGTATTCACAGAGATCCTCCTCTTTTTGTCATCCTGAGCGCAATCCGCGCAGCGGATGGAGTCGAAGGATCTTGTTCGTATCTCTCTGACAAGGTGGGGCTATGGTGCTGGCCCATAGATCCTTCGACTCGCTGCGCTCGCTCAGGATGACATCGTTTTGCGAAAACCTACCCCTGTCAGCGTGACCACGGGGACCCACCAGGTCAGGCCCAAGTGCGCATAGCCCCTCTCTTTACAAGCGGCGGGATGCTCGGATGTGCCTCCTCTTCGATCCGTCGCCCTTGCGCTTTGCGGCTGGTCAACAGCCACTTATGTGGGTCCCCGCGTGCGCGGGGATGACCACAAAAAGCACTGGGGTTTTTCGTAAGCGGTATCACGTTCGACCTCGGAGTTGGCAAGATCGTCAATGGGTCCGTGCCCGTGTCCATCGCCAGCCAAATCGCCTCAACCGTCACGTTCGCACATGCGCATTCCTCTCTACCAAGTCGATGCTTTCGCGGATCGGCCGTTCGCGGGCAATCCGGCGGCGGTGTGTGTGCTGGAGTCGTGGCCGGAGGATTCGCTGCTGCAGGCGATTGCGGCGGAGAACAACCTCGCCGAGACGGCCTTCGTCTCTGCGAACCCCGACGGCAGCTACCGCCTGCGCTGGTTCACGCCGAGCTTCGAGATCCCGCTCTGCGGCCACGCGACGCTCGCCACGGGCTTCGTGCTGGTTCACCGCCTCGGCGTGGACCACGCGCCGCTCCGCTTCCACACGCTGAGCGGCGAGTTGCTCGTCTCCCAGGACGGCGACCGCCTCGTGATGGACTTCCCCGCCTATGCCGCTGAGCCCGCGATGCTCACGGACCGCATCGTCGCCGGGTTGGGCGGGCAGCCGACTGAGTTCCTCCGCGCGGGCATCAACTACTACGCGGTTTTTGAGGACGAGGCGCAGGTCCGCACGCTGCAACCGGACTACGGTGTATTGCTCGACCTCATGCGCGGCACGGACATCATCGGCTTCGTCCCGACGGCACCGGGGCGGGACTACGACTTCGTCTCGCGCTACCTCGCGCCGGAGGAGGGCACCACGATGACCGAAGACCCGGTGACCGGCTCGATCCACTGCGCGCTCGTGCCGCTCTGGGCCGACCGCCTCGGCAAGACGACGCTGCACGCCTACCAGGCGTCTGCGCGCGGCGGCGAACTCTTCTGCGAACTAATCGAGCGCGACGGGGTGCCGCGGACGCTCATCGGAGGCTACGTGCAGCCCTACCTCCAGGGCGCCATCGAGGTGTGATGTCCGCGATCTTCACGTGAGGGGTCACGTGGCTTCTCCGAATGTGTTAGTGTGAGCGCAAGGGGTCTACTGCGCGATCACCTCTGGACGTGACGGGGTTGCCAGGTTG
>JBCCLD010000012.1:0-26158 GCA_039027055.1 Bacteroidota bacterium | reverse complement strand
GTAGAGCACGCGGCTCACCTTGCGCTGCGTGATGCGCATGGCGAGGCCCTCAGCGATGGCCGTCTTGCCGACGCCGGGCTCGCCGATGAGCACGGGGTTGTTCTTCTTGCGGCGGGACAGGACTTGGGCGACGCGCTCGATTTCCTGCTCGCGGCCCACGACGGGGTCGAGCTTGTCCTCCTCGGCGAGACTCGTCAGGTCACGACCGAAGTTGTCGAGCACGGGGGTCTTGCTTTTCTCTTGAGGCATGTTCTGGCGTTCGCGTCTGGAGCGGGAGGAGGAGCCGCCCTTCTGGGAGGGGCCGCTCCGTGGGGATGACGAGCCGGAGACGATGGCGTCGAGCTCGGCGCGCACGGCGTCGTAGGTGACCGAGAAGCCCTGCTGGAGGATCTGCGCCGCGATGTTCTCGTCGTCGCGCAGCAGCGACAGCAGCAGGTGCTCCGTGCCGATCACGTCGGACTTGTAGAGCTTGGCTTCGAGGTAGGTGATCTTGAGCACCTTCTCGGCCTGCTTCGTCAACGGGATATTGCCGACGGTTAGCGTGCCGCCGGAGTTGCGCACCGTGTCCTCGACGGCCTTCTTCAGCTTGAATAGGTCGCAGCCGAGGTTGCGGAGGATCTTGACGGCGATGCCCTCGCCCTCGCGGATGATGCCGAGCAGCAGGTGCTCCGTGCCGATGTAGTCGTGCCCCAGCCGGATGGCTTCCTCCCGGCTGTAGGAGATTACGTCGCGCACGCGGTTCGAAAAGTTGCCTTCCATGCGGAGTGGGCGGGCAGAGTGAAGAGAGCGATGAGGGCACCGAAACAGGCAGGCCGCGCTTAAGCGCCCGGCCGGGCCGACGATACTCTAGGGTCGAGCATCGCGTGGAGGCCATACCTGCGTTGGCTGTCAAAAAGCACGCCAAGCCGAGCAGCACCGTCCCTAGGACGAGCCCTGTTGTGGCGGACGTGTCCAACCGGACCTCCCGCGCGCTGTTCCTAGTCTGCCCCCTGTCTTATCGGGTAGGGCGAATCGGAAACTCCGACACGGCGTCACCACGCAGATCATCGAACAGGCGAACCCAGGAAAACCACCAGCGGCGCTGCGTCAGTGCGGTCTTTATAGCGGTCGTCCGGACCACAAACCGGAGACGCCCGGCCATCATCCTGGCGGACGCCTCAGCGTCATCCCGCGGCACGTCGACTATGGCGAACGAAACCCCGCCAGCCAGTGCGATGGCTTCTAGCCGAATGCCCAGCCCTCGCTCGACACCCTCGTCGAACAGGACGGCTGCATCTGCTTCGGCACCAAGCGTCGCATTCACAGCGATGAGCAGGCGGCGGCGGTGACGCGTGGCTGCGTCGCGAAACACCCAAACGACGGTGCGGCTCCATCCCTGGCGCACGAGGACATCGCCGAACGCCTCGACGGCGTCCTCAAACGATTGCGTGATCGCGGAGGCACACGTAGACGAGCATCGACGTGGTTGCAGCGGCGAGACGCTACGCGCCGAAGCTGGAGCCGCAGCCGCAGGTCTGGGTCGCGTTCGGGTTCTCAAACACGAAGCCGCGCGCATCGAGGCCGTCGTGGTAGTCGACAGTCGTGCCCATGAGGTAGAGCCCGTGGCGCTTGTCCATGACGATGGCGACGCCGTCCTGCTCAAACTGGAGGTCGTGCTCCTTCTGCTTGTCGAACCCGAGGATGTAGCTCATGCCCGAGCAGCCGCCGCCGCGGACCCCTACGCGCAGCCCATAGCCGGCGGGGATCTGCTTGTTGGCGATGATCTTCTTCACCTCCGTCGAGGCGCGCTCGGAGAGGAGGACCGGGTTCGGACGCTTCTTCTTGGAGACAGGGGCAACGGCAAGGTCGGCGCTCATGGCGTTGTGGCAGCGTGGGTGGTTGGGGCGGAAAGAACTAGGGCGTGAAAAGGCTGTTCCGGGTTGCTTGCAGGCCAGTCGCAAACAGCACGCCGGAGCCGCTCGCCGGCAGCCCATGCGATCCGAAATGCAGCACGGCGTATCCTACGCCGCTTGCCGCCAACCCCACGCCCATGCCCGACCCCACCTGGATCTCGCTCCTGCCGCCCGTCCTCGCCATCGTGCTGGCGATCTGGACGCGGCAGGTCTACGCCTCGCTCGCGGCGGGCGTCTGGCTCGGCTGGACGATCCTCAACGGCTGGAACCCGCTCGCCGGGCTGGGCGCAGCCATCGAGGCGGCGGTGGCCGTCGTGGGCGACGCGGGCAACGCGCGGGTGCTCGGCTTCACGCTCGTGATCGGCGCGCTCATCGCCACCGTGGAGGCTAGCGGCGGCGTGCGCGGCTTCGTCGACTGGCTCGAACGGCGGCGCCTCGTGACGACGGGGCGACGCGCCCGGCTGCTGGCCTTCGTGATCGGCGTCGTGATCTTCATCGAGTCGAACATCACCGTGCTCGTCGCCGGGGCCGTCGGACGTCCGCTCTTCGACCGCTACCGCCTCTCGCGCGAGAAACTTGCCTACCTCATCGACGCGACCTCGGCGAGCGTCTGCATCCTGATCCCGCTCAACGCCTGGGGGGCGTATGTGCTCGCGCTCCTCGGGGAGGTCGGGGTGGACGACCCGCTCGGCACCTTCATCGCTGCGATTCCGCTTAACCTCTATGCGCTCGCTGCCGTGGCATTGGCGGCCATCGTCGCCGTGACCGGCTGGAGCCTTGGCCCCATGCGCCGGGCCGAGGCGCGGGCCGCCACGGGTCAGGTCGCCGACGATGACGCGGCTCCGATGCTCGATGAGTCCGCCCTTGTGCCCGACCCAACGACGCGTATCCCGCCGCGTCCATCAAACATGCTGGTCCCGCTCGGCGTGATGGTGGTCATGATGCCGCTCGGTCTCTTCCTCACCGGCAGCGGCGACGTTCGTGCTGGCAGTGGCTCCACGAGCGTGCTCTGGGCTGTCCTTGCTGGACTGGCAGTCGCGTGGGTGCTGCTGCTGGCTCAGCGCGCGTTTACCGTCGAGAAGCTGACGCAGATCGGGCTGCGTGGCGCGGGGGGTATGCTGGGTATGGCGCTTGTGCTACTGCTCGCGCTCGCACTCGGTGCAGTGGCACGTGAACTCGGAACGGGTGCCTACGTCGCGCAAGTCGTCGCGGGTACGCTCGCTCCGCCCGTGCTCCTCCCGGTCGTCTTCCTGACCGGCGCATTCATCGCCTTCTCGACGGGGACGAGCTGGGGGACCTTTGCGATCATGGTACCCATCGCTGTGCCGGTGGCTACAACGCTTGGGCTGCCTGCCGCGCCCTTCCTCGCGGCGGCACTCAGCGGAGGCATCTTCGGCGACCACGCCTCGCCGATCTCGGACACGACCATCGTCTCCAGCCTCGCCGCCGCCACAGACCACGTCGCCCACGTCCGGACGCAGCTGCCCTACGCGCTCATCGCGGCAACGGTCGCCGCGCTCGGGTTTGCCATCGTCGGCGCTAGCCTGTAGTGGTCAACGTCCACGCGCAGCCGGCGTGTTCGCGATGACGTCTAGCTTCGCCAGCCGCACGGTTTAGCCGTCGTGCCGAGGGTGGCGGGCGGCAAGCCATGCCCACCCCGGCTGATGGCTTCGCTGCGCTCGGCAGCGTCGAGGGCAGACGGCGTAAGCGCTAATCACGGCTCGGGGTCGACACCCACGGGACGTCGGGGCTGCGGTAGAAGTTGACGCCAAGCGCCGTCCACCGAGGGGCCTGAGCGCCGAGGCGTTGGCGGTACGCGTCCCAGTCGTGTGCTTCTGCGGGTGACCACGCGAGATCGGCGATGCCTGCGAGGCGGGGGAACGCCATGAACTCGAGGTCCGCGCGCGTCGCAATTGTCTCGCTCCAGAGCGGGGCCTCGATGCCTTCGATGGCTGCGATTGGTACACCGGGCAGCAAAGCCGTTGGGTCCCAGTCGTAGGCGTCGCGCACGCTGTTCAGGCCCGCCCACGTCAGCCCGAGCACCGTCGACGCATCGTACTTGATGTCGAGGTAGATGCGGTCAGCCGGGGAGAGGATGACGGTCGCGCCAGCCTCCACGGCGTCGCGGATCTGTGCCTGCGTCTCCGCTACCGCGGGGCGCCACACCTGCACAATACTCCGCGGAATCAGGTCGACCTCGGCAATCTCGTCCCAGCCGATGACCCGCTTGCCGTGCCTCGCGACAATGGCCTGCGCCCGGGCCATGAACGTAGCGTACTGCTCCGGAGACAACTCGCGTACCTCGTCGCCGCCGATGTGGAAGAAATCGCCCGGCGTCGTCTCGGCCAGCGTCCGCACGACATCCTCGACGAAGCGGTATGTGGCCTCGCGCTCAACGCAGACCGTGCTGAAGCCGACCGACGTGCCGGTGTAGAGCGGCGGGGCGACGCCGTCGCAGTTAAGCTCGGCGTACGAGGCCAACGCAGCATTCGTGTGGCCCGGCAGATCGATCTCCGGGACGATCGTGATGGAGCGCTCAGCGGCATATTGGACGAGCGCGGCGTAGTCCTCCAGCGAGAAAAAGCCGCCCGGGCCGCCGCCGACCTCGGTGCTCCCGCCGACATCGGTGAGACGCGGCCAGCCTGGAATCGCGATTCGCCAGCCTTGGTCGTCGGAGAGGTGTAGGTGGAGCCGGTTGAGCTTGTGTAGCGCCATCAAGTCCAGCACGCGCCGCACGTCGCCGGGGCCGAAGAAGTGACGGGCGACGTCGAGCATCACGCCGCGCCATTCGAAGCGGGGACGGTCCACCACGCGCCCTGCCGGGACGGCGAGTGGCACGGGGAACGCCGCGTCGTACTCAACGGCAGGCGGAAGCAGCTGCCGGAGCGTTTGCGAGGCATAGAACCACCCGGCCGGGGCATTCGCCGCGAGCGTGATGCGCCCTGGGTCTATGGTGAGCACGTAGCCTTCCGCGCCGAGAGAGTCCGGGGCTGTGTCGACGTAGACGATGGCGGGCAGTGGATTCGGCCAGGTGGTCCGGGCATAGGTGCGGGCTTCCATCGCGCGAGGCTGTGTCGCTTCGCTAAAGCCGAGCAGGATGGCGAGCAAGCCCGCGATGCGCAGCGCCTCCGGGTTGCCATCCGGGACAAGGAGGGGCGTATCTGGCGTCACCAAGAATGTGCCCGAATCGGCCCAGGTAGCGCTGAGCGGGACGGGGAGTAGCGCGTCGGGTTGCGCGGTGGCAGCCAGAGGCACACAGGTGACGAGTACGAAGACCCAACGGAGGCGAAGCATAGTAGATCGCAGGCAGCGGAAGACCGTCACAAGCTACGGGGTGCGGCTCGTCTCAGGGATTCCGAACACGGAGCGACACGGCCTCGATCTTGCACACGCTTCGCTCGGTTAAGGAAGCGGAGGCCCTGTCAGAGGCGTACCGGCCCACATACGTGCACCGACCGTGTAATTCGGGTCGAATTCAGTTGATTCTTGAGGGTACTGTTGCGTAATCAGGCGGTGATGCTCAAAATGAGTCATCGTCTGCTAAAACAGTGCGCTGTCCTTGCACACAACCCTCTATGTCATGGACCTCCGGACTTTCCTTGTCGGCTGCTGCGCCGTCCTGCTCGCCCCACTCGTCGTCGGGCAAGCCAGCAATGATCCCCGGCCGCTGGTGCTCACGGGCGCAGACGTGCCTGACCTCCTCGGTGCAGCGGTGGGTACGCCCGTATGCTATGCGTACCAGGATGTGGCCTGGCAACCCTGTCCGCTCCAGATTGATGAGCGTGATCTACTGGACCCCGGCGCGGCCTACCCTAGCGATATCTCGGACGCCGACGACCTCTTCGGGGGCCCAGCCCAACTCCTCTATACGGCGCCCCAGGACTACCCCCAGCCTGGGTTCACGCCGGTCGTCCCAGCTGATACCGACCCTACGTTCGACAGCGACGACGAACTGGTCCTCATGCTCCGCTTCTTTGGCGAGCAGGTCGACCCTGTCGTGTCACCGCCACCGTTCTCACCCCTCGAGGTGACTGAACTGGAAGTGAATGGCCGCTTCGCCTACCTCTACGTGCCCACATCGCCCCTGGACCAATCCGGGGGTATCGATCTCGTCGACTACCAGTTCGACCTCCTTGCTGGGGCGTTCCCCGACGACTATAACTTCGAAGGGGACGGTGCCTTGCGTGACATCTTCGGCGACTTCCTGGGGGCGAATCCGGAGTACAGCGCAGTCGAGACGGCGTACTACAAGACATCGTTTGAAGATCGATGGATCCAACGCGAACTGTTTCTAGCCGACGCCAGCACGAGCGAGGGACAGCGGGTTAGCTATGGCCCCGATCTACTCGACCGCGTCAAGTTCGGCGGGCGCCCGGACCGCATGGGCCGCGACCCGAACTGCTCGCGCTCGATCTACACGGGGAGCACGCGGCGTGGAACGCTGGGCATCCAGAAGGACGGCCCGATCCGCGCGCTACGGGTGGTGCAGGGTTCCAACTCCGGCGGCCTCAACCTGGCGACCTATGAGCTCTACGAGCGCTATCTGGTCTACAGCATCGCACACCAGATGCATAGCACGCCCGGTACCACCATGTTCATCGACTACAGCCCGATGATGGCGGGGATGACCTACTACAGCAACCAGTTTCCCGATGGTGTCGCCGTCGATGGCGTCGCAGATCGGCTGGCGGGGGAATACTACCAGAACGAGTACATCGAGTGGGACTACCTCCTCGGGCCGCAGGGTAGCATCGTCAGTGGCCTGGCCGTGGAGACCAACATCCCGGACCTCTTTCCCTATTCCTACTACGAGGACAACACCACACCTGAAGTAGAGCAGTGCACGGGCGACACGGAAGCCTATGCCTCCAGCGGCAACGTCTACTTCTTCGGGCAGACCACGGGCGGCAACGTGCCGTGGACGGACCCCGCAGATCTACGCTCGTACGACAACGGCGAACTGCGCACGCTCCGCATGATCCGGCGGGTGGCCTTGGATGGCATCACCCGCACGAAGCAGGAGGCCGACAACCTCCGCACGACGCTCGCCAGTACGCCAACGGCGACGTCAGCAGTCGTGGAATCGGGTGGCTCCATCCCCGTCGAACTGACTAGTTTTGAGGCGGTCCGCGACGGTGAGGCCGTCGTGTTGCGTTGGGCAACAGCCTCAGAGACGATCAACGCGGGCTTCGGCGTGGAACGTTCGATCGACGGTCGCTTTGAAGACGTGGCCTTTGTCCGGGGGGCTGGGACGACGTCGCAGGCGCAGGCCTATGCCTGGAGGGACACACTGCTGCCGTTCGAAGCCCCGTTGCTTCAGTACCGCCTCCGTCAGGTGGACTTCGACGGCACGGTGACCTACACGCAGAGCGTCGAGGTAGCCAGCGTGACGCCATCCTCGTCGAGGCTCTTGGCGCCATACCCCAACCCCGTCGCTGCGTCTGCGATAATTCGCTACGAGGTGTCGCGTGCTGACGACGTGGTAGTCGAAGTGTACGACGTGCTCGGTCGCCGGGTCGCGATTCTCGCGGAGGGAGCGCACATAGAAGGACGGTACCAGGTCGACTGGGTTCCGTCCGTGCGAGCAGGAGGGACCTATCTGATTCGCCTCACCACCGATCAAGGTGCGCAGACGCAGTCGATCGTCGTGGCTCAGTAGCGCCTCTAAAAATAAACAGACATATTTTTGGGTGTAGGTGTTGACACGGTAGGGTTGGTTCCCTATGTTGTGACTCCTGATGCCGCGCGCCCTTGTGGTGCCGATAGACCAAAAAGACCTGTGCAATCCCGCTTTTTCCATAGTAGCTGCCGACTCGGCTCCCTAGCGCTCGGAGCGCGATGGGAAACAGCAGCACCGTCGTCCTTGCAGGGCGGCATTCTGCCTGTGCCGAACCGGGTCGATACGCCCTATGCCCGAGGTGGACCATGTCCCTAGGTACGTTGTGCCTGCATGTCCACCCACCTCGGCAACACGCTCAGGTGGGTTTTTTTATGCCCCTATGCCTCAATTCAAAGGATACTGTGCTATCAGCCCACCTTCTGACCCATTGCAGGTCTTCCACCTCCTGCTCGCCACGCACACAACCCAACCCCGATGTCTTAATCCCCTAGCGCCAAGGGAGACGACTCCGCATGGACTCGTCGACCCTCAGCCTCCCGCCGTCTTCCCTGCCCTAGCCCAGCGCTACCAGCGTCTCCCTATGACTGCTCGTGCCAGCTTGGCAAGAGCGCCACGCGCCCCTCTGTGCCTAAACTCGTAAGAGCAAGGCGTGTGTACTATAAATGTGTAAATTTATACACATACTTGTTCCTTGATAGATTGATCGCTTCGCTGCACGAACGACGGACGTGCGCCCCGTAAGGCGCGTATCCGTCCTACAACGTGCGGCCCCGCGCCCCCATGCTCCGAGCGTACACACTCGGTGATGCCATGCCACAATCGGCGTGGTAGGGTTCAACTCCCTACGCCTGTCTCGACAGGCCGCTCTGAGGACTTGCGCGGTGCCGTGCCGCTTCACAGGAGAGGTCCCTCTCGCTGGAAGCAACGGTCTAGTAGCTCAACGGCCAGAGCACCCGGTTGTCTGCCGGACGGTTGTCGGTTCGAATCCGACCTGGACCGCTCGTTCGCGCCCACACGTAGCACGCATACACACTAGCTCAATTGGTTAGAGCGCACGCCTGATAAGCGTGAGGTTGTGGGTTCGATTCCCACGTACCCTCGGCGTGCCCGACTTGCGCGGACGTCCCTTGCAGCCCCAGCGCGCCCCCCACGGTTCGAGCGTACATACGTCATTCCAAAGGGGGGATTGCAGGTTCGAATCCTGCCGGGCCCTCACATGGGTCCGTAGCATAATCGGTAATGCACCACGTGTGTGGCCCCACGGCTCGTCCGTGGAGCCGCCGCTCCGACGACTTGCGCGCTGGCCGCTGCTTCGTTCTAGATACTTTGTATCATAGATAACTCTGTAGTACGAACCATGTCCCTGTAGGCGAATGGCAAGCCGCAACACTCTCAATGTGGAGATTGCAGGTTCGCCCTCACATCAACAGACTTCGCCCCCACATCAACAGACAGGGCTGTCGGGGATACCGCTTCCTCCGGGAAGCCCAGTGAGCAGCACCGCGCCCACGCGCGGACGGCGTACATACTCTCACCCGCGGGCTCGCCCGCATCAACGAAGGGAGCGCTCCCGAGTAGAGCGCTGCAAGTCGGGCCCCTCAATAGCCGACGCGCCGCAAGGCACCGCCGTCTGGACTTGCGCGGTCCAAGCTCGCGACTGTCGCACTGAAAACAGGCACCCCGTGCGTGCCACCCTGCACCGGTAGCCCAACTGGAAGAGGCCCGTGGCTCAGAACCACGTCAGTGGGGGTTCGACTCCCTCCCGGTGTACATCGTCAACGCTTCCGTTGACACCCTCTGGAGCTAGCTCAAGTGGATAGAGCACCGGTTTTGGGAGCCGGGGGTTGCAGGTTCGAGTCCTGCGCTTCAGACCACGATGCCGACCTGCGAGGGTCGCCGTCAGCGCGCCGTGCCATGGGGGACACGGCGCACGCGCCCGGCCACCAGCGGCGGGTGGGGAGGTCTCCCCGCCGTGGCCGGGCGCCTGGTCAGCGGGTGCCCCAGGGTACCCATCCCGGACCGTAGCTCACCGGTAGAGCGGCTGGCTGAAGCCTAGCGCGAGTAGGTTCGCCCTGTCATCTGATATGGGGGCATCCGGTCCGGCTATCCTCTTGCCTCAAGAAAGAACGAGCAGCGAAGCGAATTCCACGGGTCGAAGCTCAAGTGGAGGAGCGCCTGGCTACGAACCAGGAGGCTGCGAGTTCGAGTCTCGCCGACCCGTCTGAGCCGCCGAGGCTCACCAGACGATGTGGTGCAATGGCAGCATGCCTGGCTTCCAACCAGGGGATGTGGGTTCAACTCCCACCATAGTCTCTGTGGTCGTGGTGTATGGGTAGCATGGCAGATTGTGTCCCTGTCGGAGCGGGTTCGCCCCCATATCCGAAGACAGGACCATCGGTCACCTACAGCTGAACGCCAGCATCGAGGCAAGCGCATCGGATTGCTCCGATCCAATAGACGGCCTTGACGGCTCACCTCAGCAAAGAAACGCTTGCGATGCGGGGCATCCTGCTGGTCTCCAAAACCGGCGGCGCGGGTTCGACTCCTGCCAGGCGTGCAGAAAGCGTGGTGCCGTGGCACGTGAAGCCGTGTTGCCGTGACTCGCGCTCGGGTCCGCGGCCCGTAGCTCAATCGGCAGAGCGTCGGACTTTGACTCCGGAGATACAGGTTCGAATCCTGTCGGGCCAACAAGGTCGTCGGGCCATCCGCCAACGTCGTCATTCCCTTGATCCATAGCTCAATCGGTAGAGCAGCAGTCTCTTAAACCGGGATAACGCAGTTCTTCAGTGATTCAGTAGGCTAGTGTTTCGGTGAGAAGACCTTCGCCCGAAACGACGACCCGCTGAATCACCGCCCCACTGCATCACCGAAATACTCACAACCCGGAGCGTCAATCCGATGGGCGACGGAGGTGGTCTCGAAAACCGCTGAGCCGCAAGGCCTTGGGGGTTCGACTCCCTCACGCTCCGCACCAACGAACACAGCCATAGCTGGACAGCTAGACCGGTACTGGTATCCGGGCCTGTCTGTAAAACAGGTGCCTTGTGCCTTCGAGGTTCGAGTCCTCGGCTGTCCACACCAACTACCGAATCACTGTCACACTGAACTACCGAATCACTGCCCTGGAGGGGAGCCGGATGACGGTTCGCCGGAGCGGTCTGCTACACCGCCTGCCGCCAGGCAGCGTGGGTTCGACTCCCACTCCCTCCGCTCACCTAGTCACGGCCCCTCACCACTCCAACCCGGAACCCATGCTCCACGCGCGCACCGCGCCGCCCGACGACGCCTTCTGGTGACGTCTGACCCACTCCCTTTATCCGACCCAACCATGCCCAACCTCGAACTCCTGGAGCGCCACTTCGCGCGCATCGGTGCGGCCTTCCGAGTCGAAGCGCCCGAGCGCCGTCCGTGGTCCCGCCGCGACGACGCGCCGTGGTTCTCCCTTGACGTGGACGAGCGCGGCCCCGGTGAGCCCTTCGTCCTCCGCGCCGACCCCGATCACCTCGACCACCTCGACTTCCAGGTCGTGAACGTCGATGCACGTCAGCGGCATCTGCTCCTGCACGCGGCGATCCGGCATCCCAACCACCAAATCGAAAAGCACAAGTACCTCTGCGGCCACGACGAGCGTCACTGGTTCGTAGCGGAGACGCCGCGCACCAACGTGACCACGATCCGCGAGGCGATGGACGCACTTCGTCCTCCCGAGGTCTCGTGGGCGGTGCAGCGCCAGGCCATCAAGCCGAAGCGCCGCTATCGCCGTCGCAACCGGGCCTTCGTCCGCCAGGGGGAGTGGTTTTTCCTTCCGCGTCCTAAGCTTCGCCTCGAAGGCGCGGTGATCCATCGCTATGAGCCGCTGCGACGCAGCGGGGGCAAGCCGCACCTCGTCAAAGAGATCGTTCGCACGGGCGGGCAGCCGGTCTACTGGCACGCCCGCTTCCCGAACGGCCTCACCGAGGCGCAGTATCGCCGTCGTCTCCTGGAGTCGCCGGCACTGCGCAAGCTCAGTTGGCGGGTGATGCGACGCAACCCGCGCGTCTTCGCCCGGGGCACGGTGCGCCACCCCGACCACGCGACGCTGCGCCTCCACCTCTGGCACGAGGTCGCCATGGCCGCCGAAGGCCAGACCGGCACCGTCGCTTTTCTCGACTGATGCGTGGCAAGAAATAAGTGACAAGTGGCAACACGCCGCTTCTACCGACGCTTGTCATTTGTCACCTGACACGTGAGACTCCAACACCTATGACCGTCCTGACTACTCCGATGGGCTCGTCCACGATGACGGGCGCGGAGCGTGACCTGCGTCTGGAGCTGCTCAATGCCCTCCTGACCACGCCGCACCGCCAACTCGGCCTCGTCGCAGACCGCCACGCCTACCTCCTCGACCGCGACCCGGTCTTCTACGGCCACCTCGCCGTGTGGTACCACCGCGAGGGCCAGGTCCGCGACCACAAAGAGGTGTTCACCGCGATGCTGCTCACCAGCGGCCGCTCCGACCACCGCGAGGCGGGCTTCATGCTGCTCCAAGACCTGCCGCCCTACCAGGTGGCGCGCGTCGTGGACTTCATGAAGCGCCACCGCGGCAAGGTGCCGCGCTCGGCCCGCACGGCCGTCGCGCGCTACCTCCGCCACCGCGAGGCCTCGGACGCCCGCTTCGACCGGGCGGCCCTGCGCCAGCGCACCGCGATGAAGACGCTCTACGCAAGCCTCCACATCCGCCCGTCGGAGCGCGCCGACCGCATCCTATTCAAGAACGACCCGCCCGCCGACTCCGTCGCCTTCCAGGTGAAGGCGCTGGCGAACGCCGGTTCGGGTGACGAGCAGGCGCGGCTAGTAGCCCAGCATCGCATCCCGTATCCAGTCGCCGTTGGGGCTCTCGCAAAGCTCACACCCGAGGTGCTCCGCGCGCTCGTCGCGCAGATGTCGCCGCAGGAGGTGATCAACCACCTGAAGGGGCTGAAGGCGCGCGGCGCGTTCGACGACGAGGCGGTCCAGGCGCTCATCGAGCAGAAGCTCGCCGACGCCAAGACCGACGGGCGCGTGTCGGCCTACAAGGCGAAGGTGGCAGCCGAGGCGGCGGGCGTGTCCCGCAAGACGGCTGAGGCCCTGGCCGACGTCACCGACGCGCAGGTTGCGGTCCTCGGCACGATCCGCCGTCCGACGGCGCTGCTCGTCGACACGTCGGCGTCCATGACGCAGGCGATCGAGGTCGGCAAGCGGCTCGCGGCGCTCATCTCGCGCGTGACCGAGGCGGCGCTGCACGTCGTCGCGTTCGATACCGTGCCGGTCGATGTCGTGCCGCGATCGGGCTTCTTCCGCCGGAAGGCGGTCGAGGCACCGTCGCTGGACGACTGGGAGCGGGCCTTCGCGGACCTCCGCGCGGGCGGCTCCACGTCAATCGGCGTCGGCCTCGAACTGCTCCGGCGTCGCAGTGTGCGCGTCGAGCAGGTCGTGATCGTCACCGACGAGGGCGAGAACACCGCGCCGTATTTCGTGCCGACACTCCAGGCCTACGGGCAGGAGCTAGGGGTGACGCCGGAGGTCGTGATCGTCCGCGTCGGGCACGCCTCGGACTACCTCGAGCGCCAGCTCAAGGCGGCCCAGGTGCCTGTCGAGACGGTGACGTTCCGCGGCGACTACTATGCGCTGCCGAACCTCGTGCCGATCCTCGCGCGCCCGTCGCGCCTGGACCTCCTGCTGGAGATCCTCGCGCTCCCGCTCCCGCAGCGGGACGACCAGGAAGGCAGAAGTGCGAAGTGAGAAGGCAGAAGTGTCTCCTCGCCGCATCGTTGCCGCCTGGCTCTCCTCCGACCTGTTGTGGGTCGAGGGGAGAGCTAGGTTGACATCCATTCACCAACGAACTCCAACACGGCGCCGCGCCCCGACCGGGGACGCTTACATACCTAGAGGAACCTGCAGGTCGGCGGTTCAACTCCGTCCGTGTGCGCCCAGGCGCGCGCGTAGCTCAGTCCGGCAGAGCAGCAGGCACGTATCACCGCGCTCCACACTTGCGCGGCGTCGTTTCATTATTTGATTGCTGATTTTCGATTGGCGATTTCGATTCCATCTCGACCCATGATTACTGGAACGGCCCTACTCGATCACGGCTGGACGGAGGGGCCCGCCCTAGGCGAAGCGCTCAAGGCTGCTCGGGCGATGGCCGACACCGGCCTCGACGACGCGGGCATCTTCGACGCGCTCGCGACCGTCAAGGCAGCGCCGCAGGCCATCGAGGCGACGAGCGTGCTTGCGCCGCTCGCGAAGGCGCTCATGCTCGAAGCCGCGAAGGCTGCGCAGAAGACAGCGGGGCCGCGTCCCGTCGAGGTGCGTCAGACGCCGCTCGACGCGCCCGTGTGGGGCCGCGAGATCATCGACCCGCAGGCGATCCACCAGCTCGAAAACGCGATGCGGCTGCCCGTCGCCGTCGCCGGGGCGCTCATGCCCGACGCGCACGTCGGCTACGGCATCCCCATCGGCGGCGTGGTCGCGCTCAACAACGCCGTGGCTCCATACATGGTCGGCGTCGACATCGCGTGCCGCATGATGATGTCGATCTACCCGGGCCACGCGACGCAATACCTCACGAACGCCAACCGCGCCGACAAGCTGCGCAAGGTGCTCCGCGAGGAGACGCGCTTCGGCATCGGGGCGAACTTCGCCAAGCACAACCGCCGCGACCACGAGGTCCTCGACGACCCCGACTGGGACGCGACGCGGCTGCTGAAGTCGCTCCAGGGCAAAGCCTACGCGCAGCTCGGCACGTCGGGCAGCGGCAACCACTTCGTGGATGTCGGCTTCCTGCGGGTCGATGAGCGCGGTGCTGCCGAACTAGGCATCGATGACGGGACGCACCTCGCGATCATGTCGCACAGCGGCTCGCGGGGCGTCGGCGCGCAGATCGCCAACCGCTACTCGAAGCTCGCGCAGCAGACGACGACGCTGCCGGACAAGCTCCGGCACCTCGCCTACCTCGACCTCGACTCCGAGGCGGGGCAGGAGTACTGGCTGAGCATGAACCTCGCGGGGCGGTTCGCCTCGGCATGCCACCACACGATCCACCGCTCGCTCGCGAAGCGGCTCAAGCTCAAGCCGGCGGCCACCGTCGAGAACCACCACAACTTCGCGTGGAAGGAGGCGTGGCAGGGCCGCGAGGTGGTCGTCCACCGCAAGGGCGCGACGCCCGCCCACGACGGCGTGCTCGGCATCATCCCGGGCTCTCAGGGGCACAACTCGTACCTCGTCCGTGGCCTCGGCTCCGAGGCGGCGCTCCACAGCGCGAGCCATGGTGCCGGACGCACGATGAGCCGCACTGCCGCCAAGCGCTCCATCCCGAAGCGCGACCGCGACGCCTGGCTCCGCGAGCGCGGCGTCGAGCTGCTCGACGGCGGCATGGACGAGGCCCCGCAGGCCTACAAGGACATCGGTGAGGTGCTCGCGCTCCAGACCGACCTCGTAGAGCCCATCGCCACGTTCAAGCCCCGCCTTGTGCTCATGGCACGCGGCGGCAAAGCCGAGGACTGAGGGTGCTGCAGCAAGTCTAGCGACTCCGGCGGCACCGCATGTGTTGCGTGTTTCGTGTTGCGTACGGGGATTCTGCCGACACGCAACTCGGAATACGCGACACGTCCTCGCCTCGATGAACCCCAATCAACGCTCAAATCCCACGACTCTATGAAACTCGCTGAGGCGCTCATCCTGCGCGCCGACCTCCAGAAGCGGCTGGTGCAGCTCCGCCAGCGCATCCTTCAAAACGCTAAGACCCAGGAGGGTGACGCACCTGCTGAGGACCCGACCATGCTCATGGCGGAGTTCGAAGGCGATGCCGCCGCCCTTCAGGATCTCATCGCCCGGATCAACCGCACCAACCTCGCCGTCGCGACCGAGGCGGGGCCGACGATGACGGACGCCCTCGCTGCGCGCGACGTGCTACGGCTGCGCGCGGCGCTCTACCGCGACGCCGCCAACGAGGCCACGCAGACCCGAGACCGCTACACGCGGAGCGAGGTGAAGTACGTCCGCGCCATCGACGTTGCAAAGACGCGCGAGCAGGCAGACGCGCTCTCTAAGGCGCTGCGGACCCTCGACGCGCAGATCCAGGCGGCGAACTGGCAGCACGATTTGAAGGAGTAGCAAGTATCAAGTGATACCAAATCCGCTTTCACACCTGCTTTGTGCTATCCTGAGCTTGATTCAGGATCTCTATCGTTTCCAATGAGATGCTGAAACAAGTTCAGCATGAAAATACTGGAAGCGTGAAGCCGGATTTGGTATGACCAGGTGCAAGAGAGCGCCAGTCTCACCCTTGGCACATGCCACTTGAACCTTGACACCTGCTACTCTCAACAGCACCGGACGTCGGTAGCCGACGGCAGAAGCGAGCACAACCCCAGGTCGGGGGCAATCGACCACCACCCGGAAAACCCATCCGGCTTCAGCGCTCGGGGCAGCGCGCTCAAACACAGGGTACGCCCAGCACCACGCACACGCGCACGGTGCATCGCGCACGACGCATCACCCCGTGCTGATCTGCCGCCGGCGAGGGCGGGTTCGGGGACCGTCGGGTGGCCTCAAGGGAAGGGGGCCGTCCAGGCAGGGCGTACTCACATGAGCTGCGAGCTCCACGCAACGCCGGCTAGACCGGCCGCAAGCAAAGCCAGCTTGAATAGCCACCCTGATGTCTTGAGGAGGTAGACATGACGGGTGCGCCGCTCCCCCTCGAATGGCACGTAGTCGCGGTGGACGAGGCCAAAATCGATCAGCAGCTTCTCAGACGGCGCGCCGTGAGCAACGCGCACCTCAGTGACGTAAGAGGGGGGGAGGCCACGGAGGGCATTCAGCGCCGCAGGATAGATGAGCCAACGGCTGGCCACGACCGAGAGGCCGATGCCAAGCAGCGCAGGGATCGCCTCGACACTGCGTGCGGCCGGAACCGTTGCTAAAAACACGACGGCGAAGAGCGCCGTAGCAATCACAGATGGCCACGGGGACAACGCTCCCGTCCGAACCGCAGGCACCGTAGAACGACGCGCATCGATCAGTGCATTGAGTCCGTGAAAGACGACGCACGCGGCCAGCAGGGCAGCAGCCAAGGACATACAGGGGAGAGCGGTGGCGGGAGTACGTAAGTGTACGGTTATGTGTACCACCCGTGCAAACGACCGAGGTCGCTACCCTAGCCGTCGCGGCGTGCTCCCGTGCCCCGCCAGCGATTCCCATACCCCACGATCATGACCGATTTGCCAACGCGACCGGAACGCCACGACCGCGAACAGTATTTCTTCGACGCCGCTACGCGCGAGGCGCTGGCGGATGCGCTCGGACGCTACGAGCACGTCTGCTGCCTCTGCGCGCCGACGCTCGCTGAGACACTCGTGAAGCGTGGGTACCAGGTCACGCTGCTCGACCTTGACGAGCGCTTCGACTACGTGCCTGGCTTCCGGCGCTACGACCTTACACGTCCGGACTGGCTGGAGGCGGAGTTCGACGTGATCGTCTGCGATCCGCCGTTCTTCACCGTGTCGCTCACGCAACTGAGGCGAGCGCTCGCAACGCTCACCCACCACCGTTCCGATGTGCCGGTGCTGGTAGCGTACCTCACCCGGCGAGACCGGAAGCTCCTCACCACCTTCGCCGATCTCGCTTGCCGGCCAACGGGATTCTTCCCATCGTACGAGACGGTCACGGACTCGGAAAAGAGCGAGATTCAGTTATACGGAAACGCCCTACTCCCAGAACGGGGCAGTACAGCATGGATGAGGCGAGTGGCGAAGCAGACAAGCAAATTCTTGAGCCTCGTCCTGCGCCACGACCCCGACCGCATCGGCATCGCGCTCGAAGCAGGAGGCTGGACGGATACGGAGGCGCTCCTCGACGCTGCGAACCGACACGGTGTGGCGCTCCATCGGACGTTGCTGGAGCATGTCGTCGCTACAAACGCAAAGCAGCGGTTTGCCCTCAGCGACGGCGGCGCGCGCATCCGCGCCAACCAGGGGCACTCGGTTCACATCGACCTCGGCCTCACGCCGGTCGAGCCGCCGGCCGTGCTCTACCACGGCACCGCGCGAAAAAACCTCGCGTCGATTCGGGCGCAGGGCCTCGTGCGCGGCAAGCGGCATCACGTGCACCTCTCGGCCGACACCGAGACGGCGGTCAGGGTCGGGCAGCGCCACGGCAAGCCGGTCGTGCTCACCGTGGACGCGGCCCGTATGCAGGCCGACGGCTTCGTCTTCTACTGCTCGGAGAACGGTGTCTGGCTGACCGACGCCGTGCCACCAACCTTCCTGTCGGAGCCCGTGCCATGAGTGCTTACTCGACGCGGCGACTCTCTTCCTCCGACGCGGTGGCCCGTGCCTGGCTGCCAGGTCCAGCACCGAGTGGCCGCGTGTACGTCAACCGGAACGTGCGCTGCGCGAAGTCAAAGAAGCCCTCGGCGAAGAACGGGACGGCGTCGTCGCGTTGCGTGACGGACCACTCGACCGTGTCGAAGACATCGTCGACCGCAAATGTGAGCGAGCCGGGTAGCCCAGGAATCTCACGCTGGAGCCCGAGGTTGACGCCCCAGACCGGATCGAACTCGATGGCGCCGAAGAGGCCTGCGCTCTGGTAGAAGGCGCTCGCTTCGAGCGAGAAGTCGACGGGTAGGCGCACGTTGTGGGTCGTGCTGAGCGAATACGAGGTCTGCGCCGACTCGAAGTCCCGGCCCTCGCGCTCCCCCTCGATGGAGAGCCAGGTCACGGTGGCCGTGTTCTGCGTCGTCCACCATGGTCGCACCTCGATCGGGGCGGCGAGTAGGGCGGTCGCCGTGCGCTGGCGGTCGAAGTTCGTCGGAAAGCTCACCTGGACGTTGGCCTCGGGGATCACCCGCGACTGGAACCGCGCGATAGGATCGGTCACCCACGCGTACTCGACTGAGGCAAAAATCGACCCCACGGTGACATCAGCCTTGAGCGCGTCGGAGATCGCGGGCTGGAGCGCGGTGCTGCCCGTGAAAAAGGTCGTCGGGCTCAAGAAATAGATGAACGGGGCCATGTCGTTGAACGTCGGCCGCGTGATGCGGCGGGCGTAGGATGCCGAGAGCGTCAGCTCGTCGCGCAGCTGGTGCGAGAGGTAGACGCTCGGGAAGACGTCGCCGTAACTGCGGTCGATGAGCTGCCTGCCGTCGGCCGATTCGAGGTCGGAGGTCGTGTGCTCGTAGCGAAGGCCAACCTCGGCTGCGGTTTTCTCTGTGAGCTGCAGGTTCACCGACCCGTAGGCGGCGAGCACGTTTTCGCGGAGCGAGCTTTCCTCGCCCACGCCCACATCGCCGACCCAGTCCGTGTCCACGTTCTCGGGGAAGACCGGCGTGTTTGTGAACCGCGAGAAGCCGCCCTTGACGCCGGCATTCCACGAGACCTGTGCCTCGTCTGGGGCGCCCACGTCCACCTTTGCCACGTAGATGCGCAGCGGCGTCGTCTTGCCGCTTTCGAGTGTTTCCTCGGTCGTGAGGTCGTTCGGGACGTCGGTGGTCGTGTTTAGATACGTCGTCGGATTGTCGTTCTCGAAGCGGAGCACGTCAAGGTCGAGGCTCGTGCGCAGGCCCGAGGCCAGTTCGTGGCGCACGTTGACGTTGCCCATAAGGTGCTGCCAGTGGTTGACCTCTTCGTTGGCGCTCACGATCTGCGTCATCGGGTTGCCGTCGATCGAGACGGCCGACTGGTTTACGGCGTCCATGGACCAGCGGTTGTCGTACCCCGCGACGAGGCCGCCCACGGTGGTGCGCTCTGACAAGGCGTAGTCGATGCCGAGACGGCCGTTGAAATTGCGACGGACAGGCTCGCGCGTGCTCTCGGTCGGCGTGGCGAGGAGGGACGCGCCGTCCTGGGTTTCGAGGTAGCTCCGGAAGGTTTGGTCCTGCCCGTTCCACAGAAACGAGGCATTGCCGAAGAGCGTGATCCGCCCTTGCCGTAGCCGAGCGTCCGCGCTCGTGTTCGCGACGGCTCCGTCGCCGAAGCCCCCCGTGATCGTCGTTGAGCCGCTGAGGCCGTCGCTGAGCTGCTCCTTCAGGACGAGGTTGATGAAGCCCGCGTTGCCCTCGGCGTCAAACTCAGCGGGGGGCGTGGTGATGAGTTCGATCTGCTCGATGCTGTCGGCATTGAGGCCTTCGAGGAAGGCGACGAGCCCGTCGGCGGGGATGTAGCTCAGCTTGCCGTCGATGAGCACCTGCACGCCGTCCTTGCCAAGCATCGAAATCGTGTTGCTCTGCTGATTGACGACCACACCCGGCGAGCGGGCCACCACGTCCAGCGCGGTGGCTCCTTTGAGCGTGACGCTCTGGCCGACGTTGACCACCATCCGGTCGCCGCGCTGCTCATACAGCGTCCGCCGGGCCTCGACGGCGATCTCGTCGATCTGGAACGTGCCGGGCTCCAGCGTAAGTGTTCCGGCGTCGTACGACTGCCCGCGTGTCATCACGAAGAGGGGCGTGACGAGGTCCTCGTAGCCGATGAGCGATACGAAGAGGAGGAACTCACCGGCTGGGATCGACGCCATTGCGAAGGCTCCGTCGTCCGTGGAGACGGCCCCCTGCACGAAGCTGGAGTCAGAGGCGACGAGCAGTTGCACGTTGGCAAACCCGAGCGGCTCGTCATCCAACGTGGCGATGGTGCCCGAAATCAACCCTGAGTCTTGCGCCCACCCATTCGGAGCAAGTAGGAGGGCGAAGGTGGTGGCGAAGAGAAAGAAGTCGCGGCGAGAGCGCGCGGCATGCGTAGCGGCGAGACGTAGCATTCTCAAGAGGCTATTGGTCGGTGCAAGACTGGTCGGTGCAAGACATCGCCCGGAGCCTCAAGTACTACGGCTCGCCAAGAAACCCGGACCGCGCACGATACGGGCCGGGCAGGCGGAGAGATACACGGCGCACGTCAACAAATGTCACCAACTGTCAACGGCCACTGATGCCGTATTCGTGATCGATTGGTTCTCGATCACGAATCGGATCTACTCCGACAGCCAGTAGACGGGGCTGCCAAGCTGCGCCTCTCGTTCGCAGCGCTCAATGGCCTTGCCTAGCTCGGGCAACCAGTGGAGGTGCTCCTCGACCGAATCGACCTCGATGCGAAAGCCGAGCACGTCCATCACCGGCTCCACAGGCAACCACCCGGCAGGCTCTTCGATGAACGGCTGTTTAGGCATGCCCGAGGTGCCCAAGAAGCCGATGCGGAATGTGCCGTCAGGACCCTCGCGACCGTGCTTCTCCAGGAGTGCCTGCCACTCCCGGTTGTATTGGTCGAGAAGATCAGGGTCGATGCGGATATCATATTTGCGCAGTGCCCAACGATGGTCCAGGTCATCGTGAAGCCCGACGAGCCGGACGATGGGGTCGTGCGGAATCTGGAAGCCGATCTGCCCGAACGGCAGCGTGATAAACAGTCGGCCGTTGCGACGCTTCCCATTCTCATCCACGTACCAAATGAAATGTTTGATGGGGATCTGCTCCTTGTTCTCGATCAGCCACGCGCGCACCTTTTGGAGGAGGTAGAGGAGGCGGTTGGCATCTCGTGGAGTCCATGCATCAGGGGTTTCGATGCTATCGTGATGAACGAGATCGGCCTCCTCGTCTGTAAGCGCCGACTGCAACACGTTGTAAAAGGCAGACGAGAATCCACGCGACAGCGAAGTGAGGCCCTCGTAATACGCGTCCTCAAGGTCCTCAACCGCATCTCCAGGATCACCAGCCGCCTCTTCGTAGAGGCGGTCCAACTCTAGCGCTTGGGTGCGCGCACTTTCGCCTGCGATACATAGGTTCCATCCCATCGTTTAGCGCCCCTCAGTCATTCCAGTCAGGGCCGAACCCCGGGTTGACGATGCGCCCGTTGGGGCGTGCGAGGCCGTGGACACGCGCCATCTCGTCGTCAGAAAGCGCGAAGTCGAACACGTCGAAGTTGCCCGCGCGGTGCGTGTCGGACGACGCTTTCGGGATGGCGAACACGCGCGCCTGCTGGAGATGCCACCGCAGCACCACCTGCGCGACGGACTTCCCGTGCGCCTCCGCAATCTCGGCGAGCACGTTATCCTGGAAGATCTGCCCCTGCGCGAGCGGGCTGTACGACGTGAGCGACAGCGCATGCGCGTCGACGATGCCGAGTAGGGTGGACTGGTCGAGGTAGGGGTGGTACTCGACCTGGTTCGTCGCGAGGTCAGGGACGATCTCCAGCGCGCGGCGGAGCATGCTGGGCGGGAAGTTGCTCACACCGATGAGCCGCGTCTTGCCGTCGGCGCGTAGTTGCTGGAACGCGTCGAGCGTCTCGGCAAGGTCGATGTCGGCGTTGGGCCAATGAATGAGGAGGAGGTCGACGAAGTCCGTGCCGAGCTTGCGTAGGCTCTCCTCGGTCGAGGAGATCACGTTCGCGTGCGCGAGTTGGTCGTGCCACACCTTCGTCGTCAAGAACACACGTTCGCGGTCGAGGGGGCTGTTCGCGAGGCCGCGGCCGACCTCCGCCTCGTTTCGGTAGATCTGCGCCGTATCGACGTGTCGATAGCCGAGGTCGAGCGCATGCTCGACGCCGCGCGTGGCGCCGTCGCCGGTGAGTTTGTAGGTGCCGAGGCCGAGCTTGGGGATCGTGACGCCGTGGACGGTGAGGTGCATGCTCGATGTGCGAAGTTGGAAGTGAGAAGGTGGAAGTTCGACGGCCAAACTCGCGCAGTGTTCAGGCGTCCAGCAGGCTGCCGACTTCGTTCGGGTGGACGTGACGGAGGCGTCGCCAGTCCGAGATCGCAACGTCGTCAATTAGGACGGTCGGTTTCGGGAGAAACGCGAGGAAGCAGTCCGCGAGGCCCACCTTCTCCGCGCTGGCTCGGGCAAAGGCCGCCCCGCCGCTGCTCCAGCAGTAGAGCAAGGCCCCTGACGCGTGCAGGCGCCGCACCGCAGCGATCACCTCCGGCATCGGTATGCGGGCCGCTCCCGCGCTGCGCACCAGCGTGTCATCGACATCCACAAAGACAATGAGAGGCTGCAGAAGGGGGGACATGACCGATTTTATTGTGAAGGGATGGTTAATGGAAGCGATTCCGAAATGAGAACTGGCACGCTCAGAAGGAACGGCAACTCACCGACTGATAGGCGTGCTCATCTTGAGATTAAATAAATGAGACAAAATCCGTGTTTGGCCGAATAAATCAGAGCCACGAAGCAGAGGGGTAGGTGCACGTGCACCGCGGTACTGTTTTGTCGGGACGTGGCTTTCTCCTTTCCTTTGTGCTGTGCCTTCGCCACAATTTCGCATGACCGTCATCACAACCCTGCCAGCTGTTGCCACGCCCGTCGAGGGTGTCGTGGGCGTCGTGCGGGTTGATGAGCCGAGCAGCATTGTAGCGATTCAGGACGTGCTCGTGGTTGCCGTCCTCCTCCTTCTCGTGGTCCTTCTTCTTCCGTAGCACGCCGGTCGATCCTCAACGCACGCGAGGGTCGGCCCGACCCCACCGCCTGTTCCGAATCTGAGGATGTCTACTGCCAACCAACACGGATCCAGTCAGCCGAAGCGCCGCAGCGACACGGTCAAGCGCGGCTTCGAGCGCGCCCCGCACCGCAGCCTGCTCCGAGCCACCGGCGCGATCCGCGACGACGACGACTTCCAGAAGCCGTTCATCGGCATCTGCAACTCGTACATCGACCTCATCCCTGGTCACGTCCACCTGCAGGCGTTCGGCAAAGTCGTCAAGGACGCCGTGCGTGCCGCCGGGGGCGTGCCGTTCGAGTTCAACACCATCGGCGTGGACGACGGCATCGCGATGGGACACATCGGGATGCGCTACTCGCTGCCGTCGCGCGAGCTGATCGCCGACTCGCTCGAAACGGTCGCTGCCGCGCACTGGCTCGACGGCATCATCTGCCTGCCAAACTGCGACAAGATTGTGCCCGGCATGCTCATGGGCGCGCTGCGGCTCAACATCCCGACCATCTTCGTCTCGGGCGGGCCGATGAAGGCCGGGCGGCTGGAGAGCGGCGAGAAGATCGACCTGATTTCGGTGTTCGAGGGCGTCGGGAAGTACCAGACCGGCGAGATCGATGACGCCGGGCTGCACGCGCTCGAAGCCAACGCCTGCCCGACGTGCGGCTCGTGCTCGGGCATGTTCACGGCCAACTCCATGAACTGCATCATGGAGGTGCTCGGCCTCGCGTTGCCCTACAACGGCTCGATCCTGGCCGTAGACCCGCGTCGCAAGCAGCTCGCCGAGCGGGCCGCCGAGCGCATCCTGCACCTCGTCGACCGCGACCTCAAGCCGCGTGACATCGTCACGACGGAGGCCTTCGACGACGCCTTCGCGCTCGACATGGCGATGGGCGGGTCGACCAACACGATCCTGCACCTCCTCGCGGCGGCCAACGAGGCGGAGATCCCCTACGACCTCCGCCGTATCAACACGATTTCGCAGCGGACGCCTTACATCTGCAAGGTCGCGCCTGCCACGCCCGACGTGCACATGGAGGACGTCGAGGAAGCGGGCGGCATCCCGGCCATCTTGAAGGAGCTGAACCAGGCCGACCTGCTCCACACCGACCGCCTCACCGTCACGGGCGAGCCGCTGAGCGCGACGCTCGCGGCCGCCGAGAACAACCGCCCCGACGTGATCCGGACGGTGGACAACCCCTTCCGCACGACGGGCGGCCTGAGTGTTCTCTTCGGCAACCTGGCGCCTGAGGGGTGTGTGGTGAAGACCGGCGCCGTCGCCGATCACATGCTGGAGTTCGAAGGCCCCGCGCGGATCTACGAGAGCCAGGACGCCGCCGTCGAGGGCATCCTGCGCCGGCAGGTGCAGTCGGGCGAGGTGGTGGTGATCCGCACCGAGGGGCCGCGCGGTGGGCCGGGCATGCCAGAGATGCTCCAGCCCACGAGCGCGCTCGCCGGGATGGGCCTCGACCGCTCCGTGGCGATGATCACCGACGGGCGCTTCTCGGGCGGCACGCGCGGCCTGAGCATCGGCCATGCCTCGCCGGAAGCCGCCTCGGGCGGCCCCATCGCCGCGGTGCGCCCGGGCGACCGCATCCGCATCTCGATTCCCGAGAGCAGCGTGACCCTACTCGTAGACGACGCCGAGATCGCACGCCGCCTCGCCGAAGAGCCCCCCTTCCAGCCGAAGATTCGCCGCGGCTGGCTGGGCCGCTACACCCACTTTGTCACCAGCGCCTCGCAAGGCGCGGTGCTGAGGTTGCCCGATGCGATTGCTGCACCCGCCGGAGATGGCCACTACGCAGCCACTAAACACCCTTCAGCGCTCTCAAGTGGCCTTGCAGGCACGATGTCGAGCACCCAGACCCGGGACCCACGACCCTAGACTCAGGACCCACGACCCACGACCTCATGTCCCTCGTCCAATCCAACACGCCCGTCACCGTATCCGGCGGCGACGGCACGGCCGACCGCCAGCCTGCCGTGCCCGTGCTCACCGGTGCCGAGATCTTCGTCCATGCGCTCGAAGCCGAGGGCGTCGAGGTCGTCTTCGGGCATCCGGGCGGCGCGGTCATCAAGATCTACGACGCGATGGCGCAGATCGGGCCGTCGTTCGACCACGTGCTCGTCCGCCACGAGCAGGCCGGCACGCATGCCGCCGAGGGCTACGCCAAGGCCACCGGCAAGGTCGGGACCGTCCTCGTGACGAGCGGGCCGGGCGCGACCAACTGCGTCACGGGCATCGCCGACGCCTTCATGGACTCGGTGCCGATGGTTGTCTTCACCGGCCAGGTCCCGATCCCCTTCATCGGGGGCGACGCCTTCCAGGAGACGGACATCATCGGCGTCACGCGCTCGATCACAAAGCACAGCTTCCAGGTCCGCTGCGCCGCCGACCTCGCGCCGACCATCAAGGCGGCCTACGAGATCGCCGGCACCGGCCGTCCGGGTCCGGTGGTGGTCGATCTGCCGAAGGACATCCTTGTCGAAGAGGCGCCGTTCGTCTACCCGCGCGCGGTGTCGATGCGAGGCTACAGCGTCCCCGGTGCGGGCCCCCAGGCGAAAGTCGAACGCGCCGCCCGGATGATTGAGCGCTCGCAGCGGCCCTTGTTCTACGTCGGCGGTGGCACGGTCAACGCGGGCGGGGCGGGGCTGCTCACGCAGATCGCCCGCGCGACGAAGATCCCCGTCACGACGACGCTCCACGGCCTGGGCAGCTTCCCCGAGAACGACCCGCTCTCGCTCGGGATGCTCGGCATGCACGGCACCTACCACGCCAACATGGCCGTGCAGCACTGCGACCTGCTCATTGCCATCGGCGCGCGTTTCGACGACCGCGTGACGGGCAAGCTCGAAGCCTGGGCCCCCCACGCCGAGGTCATCCACGTCGAGATCGACCCGTCGTGCGTGTCGAAAAACGTCTTCGCCGACTGCGCCATCCTCGGCGACGTGAAGGCCGTCCTGCAGCAACTCAAGCCGCTCCTCCAGGAAAAAGACACAGCGGAGTGGCGCGCGCAAATCGAAGGCTGGCACGAGGCGTGTCCGAAAGTCGTCCCCGGCATTACCGACGCGGGCGACGGGCACCTGCACCCGCAGTACGTCATCCACCAACTCGGCAAGAAGGCGAGGCCGAATGCCGTCCTGACGACCGATGTGGGCCAGCACCAGATGTGGGCGGCGCAGCACTTCGGGTTCGTGCGCCCGCGCTCGCACATCACCTC
>JBCCLD010000011.1:0-27052 GCA_039027055.1 Bacteroidota bacterium | reverse complement strand
GGCGTAGCATCGTGAGGGCCACGTGCTGGTTGGCTACGTTGTCTTCGACGAGCAGCACGCGAAGGCCATCGGGTGTCTGGGTGCGGAGCGTTGCAGAGGTATTCCGTGTTTCATAGCCGGGTGAGAGTGCGGTGGGGGGCACATCGTGTGAGCGCAGGGCCCACGTCAGGGCTCGCCACCGCACTCTCACCCGGCTATGAAACACGGAATACCTCTGCAACGCTCCGCACCCAGACACCCGATGGCCTTCGCGTGCTGCTCGTCGAAGACAACGTAGCCAACCAGCACGTGGCCCTCACGATGCTACGCCGCCTGGGCCTGGACGCAGACCTCGCAGAAAACGGGCAGGTTGCCCTGGACTACCTCCGCGAAGCCCCGTACGATGTCGTCTTCATGGACGTGCAGATGCCGGTGTTGGACGGGATCGAAGCCACGCGCCAGCTCCGCGCTGCGCCGCACCAGTTCGGCTCCCCGTATGTGATCGGCCTCACGGCCAATGCCCTCGCCACGGATCGGGAGCGCTGCCTGGCGGCCGGCATGGACGAACATGTCCCCAAACCTGTCCGGAAGCGGACCTTGGCCGACGTCCTAGCGCGAGCTCAACTGGGCTGAGGGCCACGTTCAGCCTCTCGCTTTCCCGCCTATCTTACCAAGTCCGCTAAATGCGTTGCGATCGTGTCATCCCGGACGTGATCCGGGATCGCTGACGATTGCGGCGTTTCGAGGCATCGCTGAGATGCTGAATCGAGTTCAGCATGACCAGGTCGAAAGTTTGCAGCCGGATTCGGTATCATACGCCTTCAATTCGCCGATGTCAGGATAGCCGAGGAGGTGTTGCGTGTCGCGTATTGCGTGTTGACCTCGATCCGATACGCAACACGCAACAGGGAGCTATGCTGACATCGTGACGCCGAACCCGTATCACTCGCCGTTACCGATCGCATGGTAGAGCGCCTCGAACCGTGTAGTGTCGAGCCGGAGGGCAGCCTGGGCACGCAGCGTACGCACCAGCGCGACCTCATTGAGGAAGGGGCCGACGCCCTCGATGACCGTGTCCCGTAGCTCCTCGAACCGAGGCGGCACCGTCTCCCGGCGGTCGACGCGCACGAGAGCCCAGGTGCCATCGACCAGCCCGACCGTGACTACGTCGCCGAGCGGGGCCCGTTGCACGGCCTGCCGGTAGGGCTGCGTGGTCAGGACCGCGTCGGTAAACTGGGCGGCGTCCGGGGCCTCTATCAGCCGTGTGCCCCCGGACTCCATGTGCGCCCGAAACGCCTCCGCCTCCGCCTTCGTCGCGAAGCGCGCGACCGTATAGTCGGCCTCGGTGCGGGCGCTGTCGGCATAGCCAAAGCGCTCGAAGGCTTCCCGCAGGAGCGCCTCGTCTTGCTGAGGTGGCTCGGCCTGCAGGACACGACGTACGATGACCGCAAGACGTGTGCGCGCGGCCCGCTCGGTGAGTTGGACGACGCGACGGTCCTGTTCCAGTCCGGCTTCACGCCCGGCCTCCGCCAGCGCGTGGTTGCGCAGGGCCCGCCCGACGGACGCGCCCGTGCGATGCCGGGCCTCCGCGAAGGGGAGCGTGTCTAGCCAAAACAGGTAGTCACCGACCGTGAACGTCTGGAGCGCGTCGCCCTGCTGGTAGGAGACGAGCACCGTCTCGGGGTCGAGCGGGCTGGCGGACTCGGACGCGAGGGCGGCGCGCACTTGGACGCCGCGCACGGCCCCCTCTGCTGTGTTCTCCAGCGCGGCGATCTGCTGCTGGAGCGCGAGCACGGCGGGCGACTCCACGCGCACGTTCAAGCCTTCCATGTACGCCCGTACAAACGCGTCGCCTTCGAGGCGGCGCTGGCGCAGCCGCTCGCGCCCCGCGATGCCCGACCGCCGCGTCTGGAACTCGCTCTCGGTCAGCAACGGGTTGCTGATGACGTCTTCGGACCGGATGATGTGCCACCCATGCCGGCTCTGCACAGGCTCCGAATAGGTGCCTGGCTCGAGGCTGAACGCTGCCTCGGCGAACGCGTCGTCGGTCGCGAAGTAGCTCACCGGCCCGAGGTACCCGGCCGTCGAGTCGTAGGCCGCGAGCCCGAATACGTCTTGCGCTTCGTCTAGAAACGAGCGGCCCGCGCGCAAGCGGTCGTGGGAGCGGTTGGCCGCGGCTTCGGAGCGGAAGAAGAGGTGCCGCACCACCACCTGCCGGTTGCGGTTGATGAAGGCGCGGCGTACC
The DNA here is from genome assembly GCA_039027055.1 of Bacteroidota bacterium. Taxonomy (GTDB): domain Bacteria; phylum Bacteroidota; class Rhodothermia; order Rhodothermales; family Rubricoccaceae; genus JBCBEX01. The sequence continues at coordinate 24,828 of JBCCLD010000011.1, read as the reverse complement.
TCCTCCTCGGTCGGCTCTGGGAGCGTCGCCAGGAAGGCCTCCTCGTAGTAGCGTGTGGCGAGCGCCTTCTGGCGTTCGCGCTCGACGAACGCCAGATAGGCGGAGTCCGCGTCCAGGCCCCGGCGCTGCGCCTCCTCGGCCAGGAGGTAAGCATCGACGAGATTGTTCACGTGCCGGTAACGGGTGGGCAGCGTGTCGTTCTCGCCCGTGTTCAGGAGGAACGTGACGTACGTCTGGACAAAGTCCTCACCCGAAATCGTCGCCTCGTTGACCCAAGCGACGGGCGCGGTGTCGCTGGAGCGGGCGCACCCGACGAGCGCCAGCGCCAGCGCGCAGCCAGCGAGGAACGCCCAGCCTGGCGTCCCTGAGCAAACCGTGTGGCGCATCGGTGGGTCGGCGATGGATCGAGAGCGGACGAGACGGTCCGGAAACTACGCCTTAGAAATACACTCGGAAGTCGATCATCTGCGTCGAGCCGAGGAAGTCGAAGGGGGTGTAGGCATAGTCGAACCCAACCCGATAATCCGCCACCCGGACATCGAGGCCGCCGCCGAAGGTGAAGTGGCTGTCCACCTCCTCTTCCAAGAACAGGTCCTTGTAGCCCGCACGCAAGTCGAACGTGAGCGTGTTGGTCTGGTAGCGGAACTGAGCCCCCAGGTCGCTATTGAGGTTGTTGTCGTTCGTCTGGTCGGCCTCGGCCATGAGGCGGAGTTCCACCGCGTCGACCCGAGCCACGGGGTAGCTCATCCCGAACTTGAAGGCGAGCGGCAGGTCCCACGAGTCGAGCTGGATTTCTGCCGGGGTGTTGTTGTTGTTGCCACTCTGGTTCGGGTCGGGGTCGAACGTGACCTCTGCGTTGACGCCCTCCATCTGCATCTTGCCGCCGAAGTTCATGATGGTGGCCGAGAGCACGAGGCCGTTGAAGTACGCCGACTCCAGCACGAAGCCGAAGTCAAAGGCGATGGTCTGCGCGGACATGTCGAAGATGTTCTGGCGGATGTACTTCGCCGTGCCGCCGAAGTAGAACGACTCCGTGAGCGGGCGCGCGTAGGTCAGCCCCACGGCGATGTCGGTGGCCGAGAAGGTTTGCCCGGAGGCCTCCTGGTTTTGCTCGGTGCGCAGGTCGAGGTCGCCGTAGTCGACGAAGGCGGTGCTGAGCCCGATCGTGCCCACGCCGACGGGGATGGTCAGCCCCACGGCGTTGTAGTCGATGTCGAGGAGCCAGTTGTGGTGGGTGGCAAAGAGGTTGCCGCGGTACTGCCCGCGATAGCTGCGGGCTGCGCCGGCGGGGTTCCAGAAGAGCGCGTCCGCGCCGACCGCCTGGGTGGAGTAGGCGTGCCCGAGGGCTTGTCCGCGCGCGCCCGTGCCGAGCGTCAGGAAGGGCGCCGCGGTCGTGCCCACGCGGCTCTGGCTGTGTGCGACGGAGGGCCACGCTAGCGGCAGCAGCAGCAGCGCGGCGAGTGCGAGGCGCAACGGGGACCGTGACAGGAAGGAGACGAAGGTCATGAGTCGGTGCCGAAAAGGGTACGCGGGGTCACGAAGGCGGGCCTATTTGACGAGGGCAAGTTTACCGGTGGTCTCGCCGACGCCCGGCGCCTCTACGTGGTAGATGTAGACGCCGTAGGCCACGTCCTGTCCGCCGTCGGTGCGGAGGTCCCAGAATTCCGAGCCGTCGCTCGCGAAGCTGTCGTGCTCCAGACGTTTGACGAGCTCGCCGCGGATGTTGAAGATGCGAATCGTACAGAGAGGCGGCAGGTTGACGAACTGGATGCGGCGTTCGCCGCGCCCGACGACCTGCGACCGGCGCTCGAAGATGGACGCCCCCACGTAGGGGTTCGGGACGACCGCGATGCGATCGAGTTCGCTCTCCGCCAGCGACGCATCGGTGCCCCCGGCGTTGACGCTGAACTGGAAGAAGTCGCCGGTGTCGAACGGTCTCGTCACCGATGCCCGCAGCGCGGCTCCGGGCTGGGGCGGTTGGGATGCGCCGCCTTGAGCCTCGAAGCTTGCAAGGTACCGGAACGTGAACCCGCCTCCGTCGCGCTCTTCCGCGATGATGAGGGTGTCCTCCACATCGAACTCGCCGTTGTCGTTCACGTCGTCGATCAGCACGTCGAGGGTTTCGCCCGTCCGGGGGTTGACGGCGAAGACCGGCACTTCGAAAAGGAAGAGGAAGTTGTAGGCGGAGCTGATGAACCTTGGCGTCTGGTAGAGCGAGTCCGCCGGGTTGACCCAGCGCAGCTCATAGTCCTCTGCCGAGGCGCGGCTCGCCGAACTTGTGTCGCGTGCGACCGTGGCCACCCAGTTGGTGCTGTAGCCATCCAAGGTCGTCGGGTCGAGGTCGGTGATCTCGTTGGGCGTCCCGCGGTTCGACACGTAGCCGGTCCTCTCCGGGTTGATCGCGACGGTCGTCTCGTTGAAGAACTCCACGACGAAGCCGTCGGTGAGCGGGCTCACCTCGCCGAGGTCGGCGCGCTCGACGAGCATGCCCTGGGTGGTGATGTCGAAGATGTCGTACGCGGTCGTATTGTAGAGCGCGTCGTTGATGGTGTCCTGCTCGGCGTAGAACCGCACCTCGTAGATCGACTCCGGCCTGATGGCCATGTCGTCGACGACGTTGACGCCGATGGCGCCCGTGCCGCGGCCTCCAGTCACCGTGGTCAGGTCCGCATCGGTGCCGCCCGGCGTGTAGCCTGCAGCCCGCGAACGAGGCGTGACGACCGCCGCGTTCTTGGAGACGCCGACCACGTCGCCGGCGAGCGTGACGCTCACGTTGAACGTGTTTTCCTGGGGACCCACCCCGCTCGCCTGCACGCCGTTGAACCCGGCAAGTTGTCCGTCTTCGTCGAGGTCGAAGACCCCGCAGCCACGGTCATAGGCCACCAGCGCATAGTAGTAGGTGACGCCGTTGGTGACGTTCTCGTCCACGTAGTAGAAGTTGAGTCCGTTGTCCTCGCCCACGTCGTAGATCGCCTCGCCATTAAACACGGTGACGGGGCCTTGCACACCATTCGGGATGTCGAAGGTGACGAGCGGCTCATAGAACGTCGCGGTGCCGTCTACGTCGGTGATGGTCCGGGAATCGAGCAGCAGCGGGTCCGTGCCCCGGTATAGCTTGAAGCCCTCGAAGTCGAACGTCTGGCAGAACCGGTCGAAGGACGCGATGGAGAGCGTGTCCCAGCTCAGCACGACGCGCCCGTCGCCGGGGACGGCGGTGAGCGTCGGGGCGAGCGGGGGCTGCGCGAAGTTGTAGTCCGCGTTGTAGATGTTCTGGACGACGCGGCGGTTCTTGAAGAAGTCGTCCTCGTCCTCACCGAAGATCCAGGCCGTCGAGAAAAAGTCGGTCTGCTGGGGCCCCAGTTCGACGGGGCCCGACGAGAACACGATGAACGGCTCGATGTCGGCGGCGAAGGCCTCGGGCTCCTGCCCGACCTCGAACTGGGCCACGTTGATGATCCGGTCCCAGAGCCAGTCGTCGGAGCGGAGGTTGTCGCCGTTCTCGTAGAAGGGCCGGGTGTTGAGGTCGAAGCCGGTCAGGCCGATCTGGTCCGACTCGTCCACGTCGAGTTCGTCGAAGTTGGGCTCGCCGCGGGTCGGGATGCCGTCGCCCTCGCCGGTGTCCGGTCCGGGGTAGCCCAGGTCGAAGGGGCCGAGGCCGTCCCCGCCGACGTCGTTGTTGAGCAGCTCGCCGTCGTCTCGGATGCCGTTGTCGTTGTCGTCGCTGAAGCCGACCCAGTCGAGGTTCTCGTCGCCGGTCCACCAGCGTCCGGCTTGGTAGGCGGGCCGCTCGGTGACGGGTCCGTAGAAGGTTTCGAAGTCGAGGAGGTTGTAGACCGCCGCGGCGGCCAGGATCTGGTTCTGCCCCTCGACGAGCATGCCGGGGCCACCGAAGCGGGACTCGTCGGTGATGCCGTCCTCGTCGTTGTCGAGCGCGTCGAAGGCGCGAGCTGGGCTTTCCAGGAAGGCGAAGCCGGTGTAGCCGCACTCGTACTGTCCGGTGCCGACGGTTTCCTGGCAGAGGCCGTCCTGATCCCAGCCAAAGACGACGTCCTGCTGCGGGTCGTAGGCGGCGTTCTCGTCGCCCTCCTCGCTCCCGAGGCCGTAGTCCATGACCTGCGAGAAGAACAGGCTGTCGTGGTCGGTCCCGCCGGTGTTGGTGATGCGGTAGAGGATGAACATCACGTCCTCGGCGAGCACGTTGGCCCATTGGAGGCCACGGACCTGGGCTTGCAGGCCGAACCCGGCCTTGGTCGAGTCAGCGGGGTCCGGGTAGAAGATGCCCGCGTCGGCATCGAAGGGCAACCCTGTGGCCTGGTTGATGGTGTACTGCTGGTCGCTGTAGTCGTCCACCACGTAGAACGTCTCCAGGTCAGCGTTGAACACGCCCTTGCCGAAGAGGCCATTCCAGGCCGCGACCTGTGGGTCGTTGTCCACGTCGTCGTTGCGCCAGCCGGGGTCGTCGATGTTGTCGATGCGGTCGGGCCAGAAGATGGGCCACGAGGTGGGGTCGTCGGAGAGGGCGGGCGTCGGCTCGGCCTCGAAGGTGATGGGGTTGGTGCGATCGGGGTTGTTGAAGCCGGGCAGCGGCAGCCACCCCCAGAGGGAGCCGTCGGGGCCTTGGGTCTTGCCCGCATCGCGGTAGGTGAGGATGACCGGGTTGACGGTCGTGTCCTGCACGCCGGCTCCAAAGAACTGGGGCCACTTGGCCCGCTCTCCGTTCACGGACCCCGCCACCATCATCGCCACGCCGTCGATGTGGCGGCCGCCCACGTTGCGGGGCCAGACCCCCCAAGGCAGGTCGTCGAAGCGAGAGAACTCGGCGTGGTTGCGGAAATTGGTCTCGATGAGGTTGCCGTCGAGGATGCCGCGTGCGATCGCGCGCTCCTCGCTACGGATATCGTCGGGGATCGCCGAGCCTTGCGCCCATACCGTGACGGGCAGCAGCGCAGCAGCGCACAGGATCCTGAGGGTGAGACGGAATGGCATCGTGGTGCGCATCGTCGGTGCTAGAGATCGTGAGGAGGTCTGGAGGACAGGTACGGCCTGCGGTGCGGCCGCTGGTTGCGGCCGCCGGGCTAGAATCCGAAGCTGAGGCCAAGGCTGACGCGTCGGGGGGCCCCGTACCAGTCCTGGCGAAAGAACCACTCGTCGAGCGTGTTGAGGCCGCCGGGGCTGGTGTTGGTCTGCTCCAGCCGCGACTGCTGGGCGGTGGCTTCAGCCGTGCCGGTGTCCTCGTAGACCGTGTTCTCGACCTGGAAGTCGAAGAGGTTGCGCACCTCGGCGAAGAGTTGCACGTCCTGCTGGACGAACGGCGGACGGACGTAGACGCGGAGGTCGGTGAAGAGCTGGATCGGCTTCTCGTCGTTGTTCTTGCGGATCGAGCGGGCTTGGTTGCGCTCGGTCGTGTAGGGCGTCCCGCTGAGCAGCCGGTTGACGAGGGAAACCGAGTAGAGGTCGCTCGGGGCGTAGGTGGCCGTCGCGTTGAGGCTGTGGCGGCGGTCCCAGTCGAGGCGCACGAGCGAGAGGATCGGGTCGAGGCCGGACTGCTCACGCCCGAAGGCCTCGCCGGGGCTCGATGCGGTGCCCTCGGCAAACTGGAGCGTGTAGTCCAGCGTCCACGAGAGGGCCTGGTCGCGGCGCGGGCGCTGGAAGAGCGCGAACGTGAAGCCACGGATGGTCCCGTAGTCCCGGTTGATGAAGCGCACGGCGAAGTCGCCCGTGGAGGTGCGCACGATCTGCTGGCCGGTGAGGTTGCGCACGTCCTTCGAGAATAGGGTCAGCTCGAGGCCGAGCGCTTCGGTGAGGCCTTGCTGGAGGCCCACCTCAAACGACAGAGTGCGCTCGGGTTCGAGCTCGGGGTTGCCAAACTGGCTCGACGAGCTGGCCGGGTTGACCTCAAACTCGGGGTTCGTGTAGATCAGCGAGAAGGGCGGCGTCTGGAAGAACAGCCCGGCTGAGAAGCGCATCACGCCCGTGGCCGAGATGGGGAACGCCACCCCGAGGCGCGGGCTGAGCTGGAAGCTCGGGTCGGCGTCCCGGCGGTTGAAGAGGCAGGACGCCTGCCGCTCGCTGAGCGCGACCGATTCATCGAGGCACACAGCGTTGGTGCTCGCCGGGTTGTCCGGATCGCGGACGTAGAGTTCGCTGCCCAGCACCCAGTCGATGGGCAACTCATAGTCCGGGTTGAAGTAGTCGAAGCGCAGGCCCGCGTTCACGATCAGGCCCTCGAACTCCATCTTGTCCTGGATGTAGGCCGAGAACTCGAAGGGGGCGATGTCCAGCGTGTCGTTGGCGAAGGGGTCGTCGGTCGGCTGGGCGATGAAGCCCTGCTGCGAGCCGATGGCAAAGCCGATGTTGTTGAGCCGGTGGAAGCGCACCTGGGCGCCCGTCTTCATCAGGTGGATGCGGCTGGCCTGGATCGTGTAGTCCGCCACGATGGTGTGCGTCTCGGTGAGGCTGGTCCCCTGGCCGAGGTCATTGCCGCCAATGTTGAAGGCGAAGCTGCCCTGCTGCGAGCCGAACTGCGGTGCCACGTGGCGCTCGTCGAAGGGCGAGTCGTAGAGCTTGCTGTCGCTCTCGTCGCGGAGGTAGCTGTAGGACAGGTTGGCAAAGGAGCGGTCCCCGAAGCTGTAGCGGCCGCCCAGAATGTGAGTCTGGTTGAAAAACGAGGTGGTGTTGATGCCGTCGGGGACGTACTTCGCGCTGTGCGAGTACGGCTGGTAGGTTCCGTCTTGGATAAAGGCGTTATAGCTGAGCCGGAACGGCCCTTCCGTGTAGGCGAGGGTCCCGTTCACCGAGATGCGCTCGGTGTCGTTGAGCGACGTAAAGTCGCCCGAGCCCGTCGAGGTGATGAGCCAGGCATTGGGGTCGTTGGAGGAGTTGATCCCGGGCGAGAGCCCGTTCTCGGTCTGGGTGAACGAGAGGTCGTCGGTCGCGAAGAGGTCGCGCGCTACGAGGAACGACTCGTCGCGGAAGTAGCGGCCCGAGAGCTGGATGCCCAGCCGGTCGGTGAGGATGGGGCCACCAAGCGACACCTGCAGGTCGGCGACGTTGGGGAACGCGGCGGCTTCGCTCATCGACACCGACTCCGTCTGGAAGGCCTGGGCAGCCAGCCCCTGTCCCGGTGCCGTCGTCCGGCTCAGGAACGGCAGGCTCCGGTTGGACGCGACGGCCCCGACGTAGCCGAGGAAGTTGCCCGACCACTCGCGGGGCACGTCCTTGGTGACAATGTTGACCACACCCGAGGTCGCCTGGCCGTATTCGGCGTTGAACACGCCAGAGATCACCTGCAGGCTCTGCACCATGTTCTGCTCCACGTCGAAGGAGGCGGTGTTGCTGAAGGCGTTGTTGATGGGAACGCCGTTGACGAGGTAGGCCACCTCGCCGGAGCGTCCGCCCCGGAAGTGGAGGTCGCCGTTGGGCGACTGGACGACGCCAGCCTGGTAGCCGATGGCCTCGTTGATGTTGGCCACGGGCAGCGCCTCGAGCTGCTCCGCGTCCAGGATCGCCGTCGTGGTCGTGCGGTCGATCTCCACCACGGGCCGCTCGGCGACGATCACCACCTCCTGGCCTTCGATGGCCTCCTCGGCCAGTTCGATGTTGATGCGCGTCGTCTTGTCTACCTGGACGCGCACGTTCTCTACCACCGTCGAGGCGAAGCCCACGAAGGTGGCGCGCAGCGTGTAGGTGCCCGGCCGGATGAGCAAGATCGTGTAGTACCCGTCGATGTCCGTCTGGGCCCCCTGCGTGGTGCCGTCGATGACGACGTTCACGCCCGGAAGGGGGTCGCCATTTCGGGCATCCGTGACCCGCCCGGAAATCTTGCCCGTGTCGCCGAACGGCGTGGGCGCGGCCGCGACGGCAAGCGGCAGAAACAGGAGGAGGAAAAGCAAGCGCACCATCTTGCGAGGGTAGTCCTTTGGGTGGGGAAGCTCCGGGGAGCGAAACAGGGCCCCACGTGGCTCGGAGGCGTACGCGCGGCACGCCCCCGAGCCCGATGGGCCGGGGCGAAAAGAAGGCGTCCTAGCGGACAACCATCATCTGACGGACGGCCGTGTTTTCACCGGCCTGGATTCGATAGAGGTAGAGCCCGCTCGCGAGGCCGCGTGCATCGAACTCGACCTCATGCTGGCCTGCCGGCTGCGACGCGTCCACGAGGACGGCCACGCGCCGCCCGAGCACGTCGAAGACCTCCACCGTCACGTCCGTGGCGGCCGGAAGCGTGTACTGGATCTCCGTCGTCTGCGCGAACGGGTTCGGGTAGTTGGCGGCCAGTTCGAACTGCCCGGCAACGGCGTCGTCCTCGTTGGAGACGGGCGAAGCGGTGTTCCGACCGGCCACGGCCACCGTGGGCCACTCGGCGGGGGTGTTCCACCATTGGTTGGTGTGGTTCGGCTTCAAGCCCCAGGTGATCTGGTGCTGGCGAGTCTCCCCGTCGGCGTCGTTGATCGAGATCTCCATGGGGATGTAGCGAATGTCGTCCGCGCCCGGCGGGTCCAGCACCACGTCGCTCTGGTCCAGATTCTGGATCGCGTTGAGCGGGATGATGGTGAGGGCACGCCAGCCCGTGTCGGTGGCCTCTACCGCCGAGCCGCCACCAGCCACTTCAGCCTCCAGGCTGAACCCAATAAAAGTAGTCGTGCTGACGACCGAACCACCTGCATCCTGGAGGCCGGCCATCCGGAACTGGTAGTCGGCGAATTCGCCGCGCTGCATGTCGATGCTGGGCGAGCCGACGAGCAGCGAGCCGCCCGGGATGTCGTTGACATCGTAGTTGCCCCAGCCCACTTCGAAGCTGTCGAAGTTCCAGGTCTCGGTGCCCGGGTTGTCGCCATCCGCCCCCCGGAAGGTGACCTGATCGTCGACGAACTCCGCGTAGATGTAGAGCTCGTTGAAGTTCGAGTAGGCCATCCGCAGGCGGCCGCTGATGTCGCTGTCCTCCGGCAGCTCCGGCGTCGGCGAGTCACCGAGCTGACGGTGGCTGCTGTCGATGAAGAACGACGGGTACCCCTCGGGGAATCCTTCCTCGCTCACCGTGCCGTTGGCGAGGTTGGCGAAGATGGTGTTCGCCTCGTCGTCCGTGAGCTGGATGACGTAGGGCTGCTGCTTGAGGTTCGAGTTGGCCACGCTGGAGGCGCTGTTCGACACGTCGGGGTTCTCCACACCGAACTGGCTCGTGCTCGTGACAGCATAGTAGAGCGGTGTCTGGCCCAGCGACGGGTGCGGGATCTCGAAGCGGTGCTCCACCTCAAACGACTCCGCATTGAACGGGATCGTAGACAGCTGTAGCACACCTGGTGCCGACAGGTCGGTGATGGGCTGGTCGCTTGCGTAGACGTTGTAGCCCCCGAAGTCGGGGTTCGTCACGAACGTGACGACGTTGGCCTCGCCCATAGCCGTCACCGAGATGTTGTCCATCGGCGCGGGGGGCGACTCGGCCACGGAGAGGTCGAGCGGCGCCTCGGCGATGTAGACGTTGTCGAGATAGATCGACTCGCCGCCGGTGTTGTGGTCGTAGAAGACCGCGAGGGAGTGCATCTTGTCCCAGGCAAACTCTTGCCAGAGGGGATCTGTCGGGCCGGGGTTGAAGCCGCCGACCGGGCCGAAGCCGAAGGCGCCGCCGTTGTTCCAGCCGCCAGTGTAGGACCAGTTCGCAGCAATCGGGTCAAACTCGACGTCCAGCGGCGAACCGTCAGACTTCTTGCCCACCTTGGCCGAGTCGAGTGCCGCCGCGGTGCTCGGTGGGATCGGGATGACATAGTCGACCCACTCACCGGTGTGTGCCTCGTCGGGGATGGCCCAGACGGCGCGGAACTCGAGGTCGCCCTCGACACCGCCTTCGAGGTCCTCACGGGACGCTTGCGGATCGTTGGTCGAGTCGAAGAACGTGAGCGAGTTGGTCTTGCCCGCGTTCTCCGGGCCAGAGAGGATGCTCACGTAAAGCTTGTACTGCGAGTCGCCATACTCAGCGCCGGTGTACGCCGTCGCGTCGGTGCCCTCGGTGCGCTCCCAGCCGCCGAAGCTGAGCGGCGTGAAGTCGCCGTAGTTGAACTGGGCCACCTTGCCGCGATCCCCCCCCTCGGCGGGGTCGTCGACGACGGTGAAGCTAGTTTCCGGGATGAGGACGTTGGGGCCGTTGACGAAGAAGATGAAGTCGTCGTCCAACGGTTGGGCCTGCGCGCCCATGAGCGGGAGCACGAGGAATGCCGCCAGCAGGGGGCCCCATCGGGTGGTAGCGGTCTGTGACATGTGAGCGTCAAGTTGGTGAAGGAGAAGCAGCCGCAGCCGGCGGCGAACGGGCGACCTGAATTGGAATTCACGTCGTCCGAATATATAGCGCTACTGCCGAAATGAAAACGTTTTCATTTCGACGACCAACTTCCGATGTAAGCGCTACCGTTTTTGTGCTCTATTTTACTGACCTGCACGAGGGCTGACCACGCCAATTGTCTCCTCTTTTCCATATTTCCTTTGTCAATTAGTCAGAATCAGCGTCTCTCCTCATTCTGTAAGCGCTACCAATTTTTCCGAGCATCCCTCTTTTTTTCATGCGGACCGCTCTTCCCCAGCGTACACGTCTTCGAACAGCAACGCATCCGAACGTAACGCAGCTACGACAAACTAACATATATCACAGCCTACCCAGCCAGGAACTTTTCCGCGAGGCTTCCTGGCATCTATCCCATTAGCGCCTATGACCTTGCGCTGGCCTCCTCCGCCGCGTGCACTGCCGCTCTGTCAGCGCACCACGACGAGGCGCTGGGTCGCCTGGTTCGAACCCGCGACGAGCCGGCATACATAGAGCCCACTCGCTAGCCCCTGCCCGTCCATCCGCACGGTGTGCCGCCCCCGCGCGCGCCGCTCATCAACGAGGGTGCGCACCGTGCGTCCGAGCGCGTCCATCAGCTCCAGCCGCACCGGGGCGGCTTCGGTGAGCGTGAAGGACAGGGTCACCGTCTCCGTCATCGGATTCGGATACGGCTCCGCAAGCTCGAAGGTGAGCGGGGCCGTCTCGGCCGCATCGTCCCCGACCACGAGGGTGGCTGGCCGCAGCCACTCCGCCGGGATCGGTTGCTCGGGCACATCGATCGAGTTGATCAAGAGGGTGAGTTGGGCGGGCCCGCTCGTGTTGACGTAGTCGACCATCAGCCGCACGGTCTCATCGGCGCCGAGCTGGATGAGGGTGCGATCGGTGGTCAGCGGCTCCGCCGTCTCGGCCTGGTCGATGAGCACCTCGGCCGGCTGCCCTGCCCCGTCCGGCTGCATCGTCACCGTGACGGCTCCATCTACGAGAGCGCTCAGCAGATACCGGCCGCCTGCGGGCACGGTCAGATCGGCAGCCCATCGTCCGGAGAACGCATTGGTCTGAAGCTCAGCGATGGGCGGGTCGGTGCGCCAGTTGTAGTTCAGGGCCGGCTCTACCTCTCGGGTGCCGCTGCTGCTTCCGTCGAGCGCGGTGAACGAGGCATTCCAGCCGGGCGCCTCCGAGGGGGGCCGCTCCTCCGCCACCCCCTGCCCGTGGAAGCGGAGCTTGTTCAGATTGAACAGGCCTTCGTCCCCCGGGTCGTTCAGGAAGAGGAGCACCATGGGTCGCGTGCCGCCCGGATCGCGGATCGGGGCCGTGACGCTGCGGAACGACTGCCAGTCGCCGGTGGGGTCGAGGTAGGCGGTGCCGAGCAGTTCGCCGTCGGGCGCGTCGGCGCGGACCTCGATGCGCCCACCCGTGCCCGCCGACGCATACCGGTAGGTGACGTGCGTGATGTTTGCCAGGTTGACCGGGTCGTAGACGACATAGTCGCCGTGGTCGATGAAGGCGAGGTGGCTGTCACCGCCGAGCGGGTCGTTGGCGTCTTCGAGCTGGGTGCCGCTGTTGAGGGTAAAGTGCTCGGCTTCCTTCGAGCGCGGCTGGAGTTGGTGGAGGGTGCGCCCGGTGAGCGCGCCTGCCGGGCCGCTTCCGCTGTCGGTGTACGTAGCCTCGACCAGGTAGAACAGCTCCTCGCCGTCGTCCCCGTGGCCGTCGGCGATCTGGATGGTGCCCTCGCACCCGTTGCGCACCACGAGCGGGTGGCTGTGGTCGTCGTGGCCGATGAAGGCCTGGACGAAGACGTCGCGGCACGAGATCGACCCGTCCTCGGTGCTGCCGTCCTCGGCGTCGGACGCGGCGATCTCGAACGGGACGCGGTCGCTCCAGTCGTAGAAGCCACCCTCCACGGGCTGGAGGATCGTGACCGCGGGCGGGGTATTCCCGACGGTGATCGTCACGGAGGCGCGGCCCTGGTTGCCCTCGGAGTCGGTGACGGTCAGCGCGGCGACGTAGCTGCCCTCGGCCTCGTAGGTGAACGCCGCTTCGATAGCGGTCGCGTCCGTCACGCCGTCGGTGTCGAAGTCCCACGCATAGGAGAGCGTCTCGTCGGGGTCAGGGTCCGACGACGCCGCGGCCGAGAACTGGACGGTGAGCGGGGCGGCCCCCGCTGTCGGGGCCGCGTCGAGGCGAGCGGTGGGAGCACGGCTGCCCGCGACGTACGCGATGCGCACAAGTTGGGCGTCGGGGTTGTCGCCGCCGAAGCCCGTCCCCCACTCGATCAGGTAGAGCGCACCGTCCGGCCCCTGCTCGAAGGCGATCGGCCGCCGCACCTCCACGTCGGGCAGGAACGGGACGATGTCGAGGGGCTGCCCGTCGTCGTCGAGCGTGACGACGGCGAGCCAGTTGCGCGCCCACTCGGCGATGAAGAACGCCCCGTCGTAGCTCTGCGGTAGCTGGGTCCCGGCTCCGCGCGCAGGATCGTACTGGTACACGGGGCCGGCGATGGCGGTGCGCCCGTCGCCGTTGATGACATCTGGGAACTCTGGAGAGGGCCCGTACGGGTAGTAGACCCAGGCGGGCTGCGCGGGCGGCAGCACGCTGGCTCCGGTGTTGTTCGGCGAGTCGTTCGTGGTGGCGGCGCAGTCGAACAGCGCGCCGGGGGCACCGGTGGCGTAGTCGTAGTCGCGGTAGGCGCGGTTGGGGCCGATGCAGTAGGGCCAGCCGAAGTGCCCGGACGTGCGCGCCTGGTTCCACTCGTCGAGGCCAAGCGGACCTCGCTCGCCGCTGTCAGCGCTCGCGTCGGGGCCGACGTCGCCCCAGTAGAGCCAGCCGTTCACGGGGTCGACGCTGATGCGGAACGGGTTGCGGGTGCCCATTGCGTAGATCTCGGGCGCGCCGCCGATCCCGTCCGGGAAGAGGTTGTCTGCCGGGGTCGTGTAGGAGCCGTCCGGCTGGGGCACGATGCGCAGGACCTTGCCGCGCAGGTCGGCGGTGTTGCCGGAGCTGCGCTGGGCGTCCCACGGCTCCCGATCCGCTCGCTCGTCGATGGGCGCGTAGCCGTCGGCGAAGGGGTTGGTGTTGTCGCCCGTGGCGATGTAGAGGCTGCCGTCGGGGGCAAACTCGAGGTCGCCGCCGGAGTGGCAGCACTCGACGCGCTGCGTCGGGATCTCCAGCAGCACCGCCTCGGAGGCGGGGTCGAGCGCGGCCCCGTCGTAGGTGAAGCGGCTCACGTGCTGCTTCGCGACCGCGCCGGCGGGCGAGTAGAACAGGTAGATCCAGTTCGTCGTCTCGAAATCGGGATCGAGGGCGACGCCGAGGAGGCCGTCCTCGAAGTCGCTCTCGACGGAGAGCCGCAGGATCTCGGTCGAGCGGCCCACGATCGGGTCGTAGACCTTCGCCCGGCCGCCGCGCTCGACGAAGAAGACGCGCCCGTCCTCGGCGACGTCGAGCGCCATCGGGTTCGACACCTCGGTGTCGAGCGGCGTGACCTCGTAGCCCGTCCAGTCGGTGCCGCCGCAGTCGCCCTCGACGGCGCCCGCCGCCCACTCGATGCCGAAGAGCAGGTGGCGGCGGAAGTCGGCCTCCTCGAAGGCAGCGCTCGTGTGGCCGCCAGCGGTGTACCACGAGCGGCCGCCGTCGTAGTCGTGGCACCAGGCGATGGGATGGTCCGTCCCCATCGTGCCGCCGGCGTAGGTGTCCTCGTCGAGCGTCATCAGGACGTGGACGTCCCCGCGCGGGTTCGACTGGAAGTTGTACCACTCGTCGGTGCGCGTCCAGCGCCGGTCGAGGTGCGCCGTGGACGGGTGCGCCGCGTCGGTGACGTGGACCTCGGCCGTCGGCGTGCCTGGTGGGTGGCTGGCGAAGTAGGCCCCGATGAGGCCACCGTACCATGCCCAGCCGTACTCCGTGTCGGCCGCGGCGTGGATGCCGACGAAGCCGTTGCCGCGCTGCACGAAGCGCTCCATCGCCGCCTGCTGGCTGGCGTTGAGGACGTCACCCGTCGTGTTCAGGAAGACGACGGCCTCGTAGTCGGCCAGGCCTTCGTCGGTGAAGGCGGAGGCGTCCTCGGTGAACACCGGCATGAAGCTGTGGTCGAGGCCAAGTTGGGTGATCGCCCGGATGCCGTCATTGATCGACGCATGCCGGAAGCCCGTGGTTCTCGAAAAGACCAGCACCTCGAACCCGTGCGCGCTCGACGCCGCCACGCCGCTCCGGCTAGCCTCGACGCTCCGTTCGACCGCGTCCTGTTGCGCCCAACTCAGTGGGCTATGAAGGAGGCACCCGAGAACAAGACACCGGACGAGGGCGACAGCAGCGCTACGCATGGATAAGGGGGAGAAACAGAATAGGGGGAGAGGGCCGTCTGGGCCGAAGGGCCCTGGGTCGGTGGGGAGGTTCGTGCGCACGAACCCTACCCACAGGACAGCCAGGACGCCGTTACCGCCTCACGCAGCCGTTCGACGGCGTGGATGGCGTCAACGTGCGACGACGAGCCGCCGGGTTTCGAGAGCCTGCGCCGTCTCCAGCACGACCACGTAGACCCCGCTCGACAGACCCGCCACGTCGAACGGCACGGCGAAGGTGCCCGCGGGCTGCATGCCGTCGGCGAGCGTCGCCACGCGGCGGCCGGTCACGTCGTAAACGGCCAACGTCGCCGGGCCCGGCTGATCCAACTGATAGGTCAGGCTGGCGCGGTCGCGGACGGGATTCGGGTAGACCTCCGTCAGGCCGAAGGACGCAGGCGCGGCATCGTCTTCGCTGGCCACGGGCGCGGCGAAGCGGAAGGTGAACTTGCCGAGGTTGAACCCGGTGGTGTTCGCCGTGAAGCGGAGCGTCTGGAGGCCCTCGCTCAGGACGATGTCGGGGATGCGGATGAAGTTCCAGCGCTGGAGCCCGCCGGTGTTGTTGAAGGTGATGCCCTCGGCGACGGGCGTCCCGTCCATCGCCAAGTCGAACTCGCCGCCCGAGGGTCCGGCCGCCACGCGGACGTCCACGGTGTAGCGCCCGGCCCGCTCCACGTCGACGGTGTATTCGAGCCACTCGCGGCGCGTGATGCCCGTGACGTTGTAGCCCCCCGCGAAGTCCTGCGTCGGCTCGATATCGACGTCCTCGCCCTGCCGGATGCCTCCGTTGCCCATGTTGCCATTGCCGAACTCGAAGTAGGCGACGCCGGGCCCGCCGAGGTCGAAGTACTCCGCCTCGATCTCGTCGGCGTCGGTGCGACCGATGGGGTGCGCGGCGATCAGGTAGGGAGCCTGCGGGCAGTCGGTCGCGTCTCCGACGGTGATGGGGATGAGGTCGGTTGTGGATTGGTAGCCGTCGCCGTCGATGGCGCGGGCGCGCACCTGGTAGCAGCCAGGCTGGGCGTCGGCGACCTGGTTCGTGAAGGACGCTGTGCCACCGGTCAGCCGGGCCACGACGCCGTCGTCCTGCATCAACTCCACCGTCTCAATGCCGGGGGCGACGTCGGAGGCTGTGCCAGCAAACGAGACGGCCGCCCCGACGTCGAAGCCGTCGCCCGCCTCAGGGCTGGTGAGGACCACCGATGGGGCCGCCTGCAGGTCCTGGTAGACGCGCACGTAGTCGACCTCCATCGTGACGGGGAAGATGGAATCGTCCACGCCGTCGATGCCGCCCCACGTGCCGCCGACCGCGATGTTGAGGATCATGAACATGGGGTGGTCGAAGGGCCACTCGGTCCAGTCACGGCCGGGGTTGTCGTACGTGAAGTAGAGCAGGTCGTCAACGTAGCCGCGGATCTGGCTCGGCGTCCACTCGACGGCGTAGACGTGGAACGCCGTGTCGAAGTCCTCTACGACGGTCGACGCCCCGCGCTGGGTGCCGATAAGCCCGTTGTAGGCTTCGTTGTGGATGGTCGCGTGGACGACGCTCGGGTCCCAGCCGACGTGCTCCATGATGTCGATCTCGCCGTTGTCCGGCCAGCCGCCGCCGCCGTAGGTGCCCTGCGCATAGAGCATCCAGATGGCGGGCCAGGTGCCGCGCCCGGCGGGCAGCTTCGCCCGCGCCTCGAAGCGCCCGTAGGTCCACTCGCCAAGCCCCCGGGAGAGCAGCCGGGCCGAGGTGTAGCGTCGGCCGCCCAGCGACTCAAGACGGGCCGTGATCGTCAGCGCCCCGTCGGCGACGGAGGCGTTGTCCAGGTCCGCCTCCGTGTAGAACTGAAGCTCCTGGTTGCCCCAGCCGCCCCCGCCCACGTTGTAGGTCCACTTCGTCGCGTCGGGGAGCCCGGTGTAGTCGAACTCGTCGGCCCAGACGAGGGTGTAGTTCTGAGCAGTGGCCGGGACACTCGCAAGCGCTACCGAGATCACTGCAAGTAGGGAAAAGTAGCGGACGAGCATGGGGAAAAGGATGAACTGAGGGGGACGGGCTATGAATACGACAAACGAGCGCGTGTTGCAGGAAAACCCACAACAAAGCAGCCAAATCGGCCATCCGCTCCGTTTGACGCGGCCACGAACCGTAGGCGCGATGAAAACCAACCGTTAGCGCGCATGGACGGAGAGTTCGGCGATGCTAGACCCAAACGTGGGGGGCCCATCGACCGGGTGCCCTCCGGCGGTGCCCACGACGCGAACGGCCGTGGTCTCGACCGGGTCGAACCGCAGGTCGTAGGCGACCATGCCGGGCTGGAGGTATTTCGAGACGCCGGGCGGGAAGGGCGGATCGATGGCTAGGTCCGTGACCGCCACCCACGTCCCGTCCGGTGCGCGGATCTCGACCGTCGGGTTCTGCAGCCAGCCCCATTCCTCGCGGGGGAAGCCGACATGCAGGCCGAGCCTCCCGACCGGGATCGCGTCGGCCCACTCAAAGCCATACCAGTGCTCAACCGGTGCGTCGTGGGTGGCGCTGTAGAAGGCGGGGTGTTTGAGCTTGCCGTCGCGGAGGCGTTCGAGGTCGGGCGCGGCGGCGTGGTGCAGGAGGCGCACCGCCGCGCCCGCTTGGTTGGGGCTGCGCACGACGACGTGGGCCTGGACGGTGGCGCTGCGGCCACCAGCCGCGAAGGTGATCGTGGGGGCATAGGTGCCCTCGATCTCCGCCGTGCCGAAGAGGCGCCCGTCGGCGAAGCGGAGGCCCGGCGGGAGCACGCCCGCGACGTCCCACGTGCCGGGGTGGCCGCCGCCTGCGGCGTAGAGGGTGACCTCGACCGAGGCACCGACTTCGGTCAGCGTGGTGGCGGGTGGGAGCACCTCGAACGGCGGCTCGAAGTGGGCGTCGGCCGGCACCACCAAGTGAACGGCCCCGTCGATCTCGGCGAGCCGTCCGCCGTTTTCGAGGAGCACCGCTTCCCCCTGCTCGGCGAGGCGTCTCGCCAGGTCTGTCAGGCGCGCATCCGGCAGGTCATGGCGCGTGACGTTGACGTATCGGTCATTGAAGGGCCGCGCCCATTCCTCGTCGTCGAGGGGGAAGAGGAGGTCGCGGGGGAGGGCCTGCGTGCCCTGCGCGAGGGCGAGCAGCCCCGTCAGCGTGGCAGCCTGGTTGTCGGCGTCGTAGCCCATCGCGCAGGCGAGGTCGAGGGTGCGCCAGAGGTCGCCGTCGCCGTAGAGCAACGCCAGCACGGCCGCGGCCCCGTTGAGCGTCGCGTCGATGGGGGCCCAGCCGTAGAGGTTGTAGGGCTGCGGTCCGTAGTGGCGGTCGTGGAGGGCCTGCCGCGCGGCTTGCCAGTCGTCCGGGTGCGCCCGGTGGAGCGCCTGCATCTCGCGGACGACGCCTGCGAAGCGCCCGTCGGCAGGCAGCGCCCGCACGCCCGTGTCGATGAGCGCGGCGACCTCGTCCGTGAAGAAAGCCTCGGCGTACATCGCCGCGTAGAACAGCGCGGGCTCGACGCCGAAGCCGTCGTTGGTCATGCGCGCCGCCCAGGCCGTCTTGCCGACGGCGTAGTCCACCATGCCCGGGGCCGTGACCGCCCAGATCTCGTTCACCAGTTGGGGGTCGATCTCGAACCAACGGGGGTTGTTCGTCGAGTCGCCGGTAGCGGGAGGCCAGTGGCCGTGGTGCATCAGCGTGAGCGCCACCCGGTTGGCAGCCCAGATGCGGTCGCGGATGTGGTGCTTCCAGGCGTCGGCGAGGTGCCGGTAGGTCGGCTCGGGGCCGTGGCGCTCCATCTGGATGAGCGACAGGTACTCGATGTCGGTGTCGTCATCGGAGAAGGCCCCGCCCACGTCGAGGACACGGTCCAGGGAGGAGCCGTAGCCATAGGGGAAGGCGTCTGGCCCTGGGCGCTCCAGAAACTGGAACTCGTAGGCCAGCCCGTAGATGTTGCCGACGATCTGGCCGAGCCAGGACGCCGCGACCCGGTCTTGGTAGACGGCGCGGGGGAGGCTGCGCTCGCCTTCGTCAGCAGCCGAGGCCGCCGCGCTGACCGGTCCTGCTGCCAGCAGCAAACTCACGGCGAGCAGTAGCGCCGTGGTGAGGCTGCGGGACAGGTGGAGGGGGACGATCAAAGCGCGGGGGTCACGAGTCGCCCAGGGCAGGGTCCTCGTAGACCCGCACGTAGTCGATGCGCATCTGCTGAGGGAAGACGGCCGGATCGACTCCTTGCTGCCCGCCCCAGTTGCCGCCCACGGCGATGTTGAGGATGAGGTGGTGTGGGTGGTCGAACGGCCACGACGCCCAGGCAGGCTGGCCCGTCTCCTCGGTAAAAGCCGCGCTCGTGTTCGCGTAGGTGAAGTAGTGCTCGTCGTCGACGTAGGCGCGGATCTCGGTGGGGGTCCATTCGATCGCGTACTCGTGGAACGCCTCGTCGAACGCGGGGACGTCGATCTTGTCGCCGACGTGGGTGCCGTGCATGTGGTTGAAGGCCTTCGTGTGCACCGTCGCGTGGACGACGCCTGGGTCGAAGCCGACGTGCTCCATGATGTCGATCTCGCCGTTGTCGGGCCAGCCCTGCTCGCTGTGGACGCGGTCCTCGAAGAGCATCCAGATGGCCGCCCACGTCCCGAGGCCGTGCGGGAGCTGGGCCCGCACCTCGATGCGCCCGTAGGTCCACGCCGCCTTGCCGCGCGTCAGCAGGCGGGCCGACGAGTAGTCCTTGCCCTCGGTAGGCTCGTGACGCGCCTCGATGGTGAGCACCCCGTCCTGGACGCGTGCGTTGTCGAGGTCGGCCTCGGTGTAGTGCTGGAGTTCGTTGTTGCCCCAGCCCCACCCGCCGACGTCGTAGGCCCACTTGGTGGAGTCGGGTAGCCCCTCGTAGTCGAATTCGTCGGCCCAGACGAGTTGCCAGTCCTGGGCTTGCGTTGGCGCGCACAGCGCCAGGGTAAGGAGCAGAAGAACGAAGCGCATGGGGGAGCGAGCGTTGGTTGGGGGAAGGCAGAGCGGTCAGTCCGACGGGGTCTCGGGATAGCCCGTCGAGGTGCGAGGGACCAGGGCGACAGGCATCATGATGCGTTCGGGCCGCAGGCTGCCCTCCGGTCCCAGGTCGCCCTCTGATCCCAGACCGCCGCCCTGCGCGCCTCGGATCCGTAGGACCAGCCGCTTCACGGCCCACGCGCCGATGTCGCGGATCGGCACGTGCGCGCTCGTGAGCGGGGGCGACACGTAGCGCGCCAGCGGCGTGTCGTCGAACCCCGTCACCATGACGTCGTCGGGGACGCGGATGCGGGCCTCCCGTAGCGCGCGCAGCACCCCGATGGCGCAGAGGTCGTTGCAGGCCATCACCGCATCGGGCCGGTCCCCCTGCTCCACGATGCGCTGGCCTGCCCGATACCCGGCCTCCTGCGTGTAGTCGCCCTGGACCACCGTGAGGCGGGCCACGTCGAGGCCCGCGTCCCCCATGGCGGCGCGGATGCCGGCGAGGCGCTCCTCGGCATCGTAGGCTCGCATCGGCCCGCGTACGACCGTGAGGCGCCGCGCGCCCTGCTCGATCACGTGCTGGGCGATGGCATAGGCCCCGCCTCGGTTGTCGAAGCGGATGGCGTCGTGGTCGTGGTGCAGCAGCACGCCTTCCAACGCTTGGTCGAAAGGGGGCGTGTTGACGAACACGATGGGGAGGCCCTGGGGAAGAAGCGTCGCCAGGGTCTTGGCCTCCGTCTCGGTGGCCATGATGAGGAGGCCATCGGCCCGCCGCCCGATCTCGCGGAGGACGTGGGCAAACTCGCCGTCGTTGCGGTGGGACGAAGAGACGAAGCAGTAGAGGTCGTGCTCCTGTGCGACGGTGTCGATCCCGTGGAGGAATTCGGAGAAGAACTCGCCCGTGATGTAGGGCAGCACGATGCCGAGGCTGCCGCTGCTGCGGCCCAGGAGGCTGCGGGCGGCGGGGTTAGGCGAGTAGCCCAGGGCCGCGGCGGCCTCGCGGACGCGGGCGCGCCGGCGCTTGCTCACGTTCGCGGTCTGGTTGAGCACGCGAGAGACCGTCGAGATAGAGACCCCGGCGCGGCGGGCGACGTCGTGGATAGTGGCACCCATATGGAGAGCGAGGCGCAGACGAAAAGGCCCAGGAAGACAAGCCCGTCAAGGTGACCGTGGCCCAACTTGAAAAGCTTTTCACAACATAGCGTCCTTCCCCTATCCTCTGCAACGTTTTCGGCCTACCTTTGCGGGCCCTGCCAACTCGTCCAATTCGTTCGCCGCCTGCACCTGGGCGCCCCCGCCTGCTCACAGCCCTACTTCCCCAGCCACGCCTACTCCCCAGCTTCGGCCTGTGAAACGCGCTGCCTTCACCGTCCTCGCCCTCCTGCTCCCACTCGTCCTCCTCGGCGTGGTGGAAGGGGGCCTGCGCCTGGTGGGCGTCCAGGCGACCTCGCGGACGCCGTTCGTGCCCGTCCCGAGCCGCCCCGACGCGCTGGCGCTCAACCCGGACTACGTCGCGCGCTACTTCCCGGCGTTCGTCCCCGCCGTCGCCTTCACACCGTTCGCCGCCGTCAAGCCCGACGCGGTCTTCCGGGTGGTCGCGCTGGGCGGCTCGTCCACGGCGGGCTTCCCGTACCAGTTCTACCACGGCTTCCCCGCGCGCCTCGAAGCGCGCCTCGGCGCGGCGCTCCCCGCGTTGCGCCCAGAGGTCGTAAACCTGGGGCTGACGGCCGTCAACAGCTACACGCTGTGGGACCTCCGCCGCTCCGTCGCAGCGATGCAGCCCGACGCGGTCGTGATCTACGCGGGACACAACGAGTTCTACGGCGCGCTCGGCGTGGGGAGCACGGTTGAGTCGTTCAGCGACCGGGTCGCGCTCAAGCGGCTCGCGCTGCGGCTCAAGCGGACGGCCCTCGGCGCGGCCTTCGACAGCGCCCTGCGCAACGCGGGCGAGGCTGCATCGGACGACCGCACGCTGATGGCCCGCATGGTTGGCGACGCCACGATCACGCGCGACAGCGACGCCTTCGCGGCGGGCGTCGCGCAGTACGCGACCAACATGGAGGCCGTCCTGGGCACGCTGACCTCGCTCGGGGTGCCCGTCTACCTCGCCACCCTGACGTCGAACCTGCAGGACCAGCCCCCGCTTGGCGACACGCCCGACGCACGCACGGCGTACGCGCGAGGCCGGGCGATCTTTGCGGCAGGCGACACGGTGGAGGCGCGGGCGGCGTTTCTGGAGGCGAAGGAGCTCGACCCGGTCCGCTTCCGCGCGCCGGACACGCTCAACACGCTCGTGCGAACCTGGAGCGAGGACGACGCGGTCACCCTCGTGGATGTGGCGGCAGCGTTCGAGGCGACCAGCCCCACCGGCATCGAGGGCGCAGCGCTCTTCGACGACCACCTCCACCCCAACGCGGTCGGCTACGACCTCATCGCCGCCACGTTCTTCGACGCGCTACGCGACCATCCACGGCTCCGGGAGCCTCTCGCCGACGCACGGACCGAACCGGTAGGCCCGCGCAGCGCACCCATCGACCCGGTGGAGGCAGCCCACGTGCGGCTCCAGCTCGTCCAGCTCCTGAGCGGCTTCCCCTTCGACCAGGACGCGACGCCTGAGGAAGCGGCGGCGCGCTTCGAGCAGGCGCTCGCCGAGGCCAAGGCTGGCCCGCTGGCCGACTCGCTCGCCGCGCTGATGCTGGCCGAGGGGATGCCAATGTTGGCAGGGCTACGGCACGGCCTCGACCACGCGCTCGCCGTGGGTGACACGGCCACCGCGCTGGCCTACTTTCGCTCGGCGCTCTCTTGGCAGCCGTTCAACGCCGAGCTGATGGAGCGCGCCGTGGGCCACGCCCTCAGCGACCCGCGCTTCGACGCCCGTACGCTGCCGATCGCCCGGTACGCCGCCACCCGCACCGACAGCCTCTACTTCCACAACGCCCTCGCGGCGATCCACGTCCGACGCGGCCACACCGCCAGAGCCGAGCGCTTCCTCACCTACGTCGAAGAACGCGCGCCGGACGACCCGACGATGCTCTACAATACCGCACGGCTCCTCCTGCAACGCGGCGACACGACGGCCGCCCGCGGCTACTTCGCCCGCTTCCAGCAGCGACGCACGGCGGCCCGACCGACCTCCACGCCATGACCCGGCTAGCGCTCTTCCTATTGGCGCTGGTGTCGCTCACGGGCGGGCTGCTCTGGGCGACAGACTCGGTGCATCCGGTCTACGCGCTCAGCATCCTGCTCCACCCCGCGCTCGGGCTTGGGATGGTGGGCCTGCTCGTCTTCGGCTGGAAGCGCCTTCCGCAGCAGCAGCGACGTCTTGCCAGAGTTGCGCTCGCGGCGATGACGCTCACGGGCGGCCTCGCCGGGGTCGTGGGCGGCGGCTCCGCGACGGTGGTCGGCGGACTCACGGGCGCGGGCGTAGGGGCGATCCACGGCGTCGTCGGCTTCCTAGCCGGCGCGGGACTGCTCTGGGTGCTCGGGCGGTTCCGAACCAGAGCCGCGCAGACGGGCCCCTCGGGTGCACGGCGGGTTGCGCTACGGACGACCTGGGGGGCGTTCGGGGTCGCGCTGCTCCTGCCGGCCCTCTTCCTGCTGGCCCCAGCGAACCCGGACGACACGATCACGAACCCCATCCTCGCGCCCGCCACAATGGAGGGCGAGGCGATGGGCGGCGCGGACGGCCCCTTCTTCCCCAGCGCCGCCAAGACGGCCCACGAGGGGCTCATCGAGGGCGAGTTTTTTCTCGACTCCGAGGGCTGCGGGCGCAGCGGCTGCCACGAGGACGTGACCGCGCAGTGGAACTCGTCGGCGCACCACCTCTCGTCGTTCAACAACCAGTGGTACCGCAAGTCCATCGAGTACATGCAGGAGGTCGTCGGGCCGCAGAAGGCGCAGTGGTGCGCGGGCTGCCACGACCACGCGCTGCTCTACAGCGGGCAGATGAACCAGCCCGTCGAGGACTTCATCGACACGCCCGAGGCGCACGCCGGGCTGGGCTGCGTGTCGTGCCACAGCGCCGTAGCCGTGGACGGCACGATGGGCAACGGCGGCCTCACGCTCGCGGTCCCGCCGATGCACGACCTCGCCGTCTCGGACCAGCCGCTCCTGCGCGCCCTCCACGACCTCACGCTCCACCTCGACCCGGCCCCCCACCGCGAGGCCTTCCTCCGTCCCTTCCACCGCGAGCAGGCGTCGGAATTCTGCTCCTCCTGCCACAAGGTGCACCTCGACGAGGCCGTCAACGGCTACCGCTGGGTGCGCGGCTTCAACACCTACGACAACTGGCAGGCGAGCGGCGTCTCGGGCCAGGGCGCGCGGTCGTTCTACGCCCCGCCGTCGCCGCAGACGTGCGTCTCGTGCCACATGCCGGAGGTCCCCTCGGACGACGCCGGCAACCGCGACGGCTACGTCCGCAGCCACGCCTTCCTCGCTGCCAACACGGCCCTCCCGACCGCCTACGGCGACACCGAGCACCTCCTCAAGACGACAGCTTTCCTCAAGGCGGGTCAGCTCACGCTCGACCTGTTCGCGGCCAGCCTTCCCGAAGCCGAGCCAACGGCGGTCAAGGACGACGACGAGCCGCGTCCTACTGACCCGACGGCCCTGGCGACGACGTTCGCCATCGGCGAGGAGCAGGGCATGACACCTGGGAGCGGTGGCGTGACGCGCGAAGCGACGCCCGTGCTCGGCGCGCTCTCCGACGGCGAGACGGCGCTGGTGGCGGGCACGACGACTCGCCTCGACCTCGTCGTGCGGACGCGCGGCCTCGGCCACTTCTTCCCCACAGGCACCGTGGACGCCCAGGAGGCCTGGGTCGAGCTCCGGGCCACCGACGCCACCGGACGCACGCTGCTCCTCAGCGGCGACGTGGACGAGGGCGGCACCGTCGACCCCTCGGCGCACTTCTACCGCAACCTCATGGTGGACGGCCATGGCAATCCCATCGACAAGCGCAACGCCTTCGCGGCGCGGGCGACGGTCTACGTGAACCTCATCCCGCCCGGCGCGGCCGACGTGGTGCACTACCGCCTCGCCGTCCCCGATGACGTGGTCGCGCCGGTGACCGTCGCGGCGGCGCTGCACTACCGCAAGTTCACCGACGCCTACACCCGCTTCGCCTACGGCGGGCTGATGAAGGCGGGCGCCTACGCCGTCGACTACGACGACCGTACCTGGACTGACGGCCCCGTCCCCGACGACGTGGCGGGCGTCGT
>JBCCLD010000010.1:0-27398 GCA_039027055.1 Bacteroidota bacterium | reverse complement strand
TGACCGAATCAGCTACCCTGTCAGGTCTAAAGCCGAACGCGCAGACGACGCCTTGAGTGTGCCCGAGTGCTGCGATACAGCAATGCTGTCGGGTTCTGGCGCGCTTGCACCGCCCGCTGCTGTGTTGGCCTCGCTCGCCATAGCCCCGCTATGATTCACCCCATCGCGGTGGGGTGGGCTCAGCCGCCTTGCTGCGCACGTCGCCATCATCGCCCCGACCTACTCCTGACCTACTCCTGGTCATGCAGCATTAGTCTGGGCACTCTGCCAACAGCGCTGTAGTCCTCCCCGATGCGGTTAACTCGAACCCGTGGAGGCATATGGTCAACGAAAGGGTGGCATCAAGCATAGCTTTCCGCATCACTCGGAAACGCGCCGGCCCTGACATCAGCGACGTAGGCATGGACGGCCTCAGACACGGTGTCCGCCATCTGGGCGTAGCGGCGGACGAACCGTGGGTTGAAGTCCTTCGTCAGCCCCAGCATGTCATGCGTCACCAGTACTTGCCCGCTGCACCCGGCGCCTGCCCCGATACCTACGGTAGGGATCGACAACGCATCGGTGACCTCCGTGGCCAGGGCCGTGGGAATCTTTTCGAGGACAAGACCGAAGCACCCCGCTTCCTGAAGCATGAGTGCTTCAGCACGAAGCCGCTCGGCCTCGTCGTCCGCGCGTGCACGCACACGGTAAGTGCCAAACTTGTAGATACTCTGCGGCGTTAGCCCCAGGTGGCCCATCACCGGGATGCCTGCGTCGATGATGCGGCGGATGGTGTCAGCAACGGCCTCGCCCCCTTCGAGCTTCACCGCGTGCCCGCCCGTCTCCTTCATGACTCGAATCGCTGAGCGGAGCGCCTCGTCGGAATTGCCTTGGTAGCTCCCGAACGGCAAGTCGACGATGACGAGCGCGCGACGGACCCCCCGCACCACACACTGAGCATGGTAGATCATGTGGTCCAACGTGATTGGTACGGTGGTTTCGTGCCCTGCCATCACGTTGGATGCCGAATCGCCTACGAGCAGCACGTCGATGCCTGCGGCGTCGAGTAGCCGAGCCGACGTGTAGTCGTACGCCGTGAGCATAGCAATCGGGGTCCCGGCCTTGCGCATCACCTGCAACGTCTGTGTCGTGACGCGCTTGACGGGAGTCGAAGTGGTGGAAACGGTCTGGGTGCTCATGGTTGGATTGAGCTGGGGGAGAGCAGAGTGCGGTCCGCAACAAAGAAAGGCACCGACCCCGCAGAGTCGATGCCTTGAGGCGACGGACGTCGCGCGGGAACGGGGGGCTAGAAGCTACTCGCCACCACCCGTAGTCAGCGTGATGCCGAGCTGCTCGGCGACAGGCTGTGTCAGATCGAACGCATTCGCGCCGGCGTAGAGCACCACGGGAGCCTCGTTGGCCTGCGTAGAGAACACGATGGCGATGCTCTGGCTCGCCGCGACCTCATCGATGGCAGCTTGGAGCTTGTCGTAGAGCGGCTGGAGCAGCTGGGCCTCCTGCTGACGCAGGGCCTGGAGCTTCTCTTGCTGCGCGGTCTGGAGCTGCTGCTGCATAGTCATTAGTTCTTGCTCGCGCTGCTGGCGGGCATCCTCGTTGAGGACGGCAGCGTTCTGCTCGTAGTCCTGGTACCGCTCCATGATGGTCTGTTGGAGGGTCGCCAGTTCTTGCTGGTCAGCCTCGACGCGCTCTTGGAGCTGGGCTTGAACCTCGCGGGCTTCCGGCATGCGAGCGAGGAGAAGCTCTGGGTCGAGGTAGCCGATTTTGACGTCCTGAGCCTGCGCAGCCATCGGAGCCAAGGTGAGCGCGACGAGAGCGACGAGGAAGAATCGGTAGAGGACGGGCATGGATGGGGGACGTTGGTGGTCGTAGTCGTAGGGGTGGTTTGGGAAGAACGGGGTGGGTCGGGGGCTTAGCGCCCGCCCGCCGTGGTGTCGATGCCGAGTTCGACGAGGATGAAGTCCGTGAGGTCGTGCTCGGGCTTCGCGAAGAGCAAGAGCAACTCACTGCCCCGGTCCACGACGTAGTCGTAGTCCTCGTCCAGCGCAACCGTCTCGATGGCGGTAAGCACGCGCTCCTGCACCGGACGGAGGCGCGTCTGCTCCTCGCGGAACAGCTCGCCCTCCGGGCCAAAATATTGGCGACGGCGCTGGTTGAACTCCTGCCGGGCTTGGCGCATCTCGTCTTGTTTACGTTGCCGCTCTTCGTCCGTGTAAAGCAACTCGCGGGCAGCGAATTCCTGCTCCAGCGCGTCGACTTCACCCCGTAGCCGGTCGAGTTCGGCCGTGTACTCTTGCGCAAGCTGGTTCAAGCTTTGCTGGACGGAGGCATACTCAGGCATGCGATCCAGCACGAGCTGCGTGTCCACATAGCCGATTTTATGCTGCGCCGTCGCTGGGAAGGCGACGAGCATGCAGAGCAGTATGGGAAACGAAAGGCGGAGCATGAGTAGCTGGCGGGTACTGGCGAGGACGGTTGGTACGCTCGATAGCGACGGCAGGCTACTGGCCACCGAGCGAGAACTGGAACCGCCATTCAGGTAGACCAGACTCGGACGTGTTGCGCGGCACGAAGGGGTCGATCTGGTACCCGTAGTTCAAGTCGACCAGGCCGAGGATGGGGAGGAAGATCTTCGCTCCGAACCCTGCCGAACGGAAGAGGCGGCCCGGATTATAGGTGTCGAAGCTGTCCCAGGCGTTCCCCGCATCAGCGAAGAGGTAAGGGGCGAACTGGAGCTGCGGCGACTGCACGGCGAGCAGCTGAATCTCGGCGCTGTACTGGTTAAAGAGCCGCCCTCCGACCGGGTCCCCGTCACGTCGCGGCGAGATGGCTGCGAACGGGTAGCCGCGCATGAACAGGATGTCCTTGCCGTAGCCCTGGAAGCCCACCCCCTGCGCGTCGAGCGGCGAGCCGCCTATGAGGAAGCGCTGGAACTCGACATCGTCCCCGGTGAGCGAGCCGATGTAGCCGTAGTCGGCCTTCGCACCGAAGGAGAGGCGCCCGAAGATGGGGAGGTACCACTCATTGGTCAGCCGCCACTTGTGATACTGGATGAAGCCGGGGAGCGGAAGGGCTGCCTCCGCTGAGAAGAGGAAGCTGGACCCGGCGCTCGGGAAGATTGGGTTGTTGAGCGAGTTCCGCGTCAAGCTCTGACGTACGTTGAGCTCCTGGCTAATCCCCACCGGCAAGCCAAACGCGCTGCTGAAGCTGGACCCCTCTACGTCATAGAGCCGATAGGAGAGGTCGGTGCCGGTCTGGAAGAAGTCGTCGGGCCACTTGAGGCGGAAGCGGTTGAAGATCCGCGCGCTGAAGAGCTGGAAACTGTTGTCGCCTTCGAGGTCGGTGCCTACGAAGCGGTTGCTTAGGCCGTTGTAGGTGTAGCCTAGCGAGAAGCCGACGGGGTTGGGCTTGCCACGGAACCACGGCTCGGTAAAGCTCAGCGAGTAGTTTTGGTAGAACCGCCCGTTGGTCTGGACTTGCAGCGCGAGCGTCTGCCCATCGCCGGACGGCACGGGGCGCCAGGCAGACCCGTCGAAGAGGTTCTGGATCGAGAAATTGTTGAAGCGGACGCCTGCCTGCAGCAGCAGCCCGGTGAAGCCTCCCCAGCCTCCGGAGAGCTCGAGCTGGTCGCCTCCCGCCTCGGTCAGGTTGTAGGTCAGCCCGACCGTCCGCGACTCTTCGTCGATCTCGATAGACGGGCCGCCCGCGAGCTCTTCCTGCGCGAAATAGTTGAGCGTGACGAGTTCTCGAACGGAGCGTTCGATAGCCTGGCGGCTATAGGTCTGGCCTGGGATCGTCCGCAGTTCGCGACGGACGACGTGCTCCTTCGTCTTCGTATTGCCCGCGATGGTGATCTGACCGAACTCGTAGATGTCGCCCTCATTGATCAAGAAGGCAATGTCGAGCGAGTCCCCGGGCGTGGTCGTGATGGTCGGGATCGCGTTGAAGCGGAGGTAGCCACGGTCGGTGTAGAGGCTCGCGATGTCCGAGTGGTCGGGGTTGTAGTACAGGTTCTGTTCGAACTTTTTCTTGCTGTAGGGCTCACCCACCTGGAAGCCGAGGGCGAGCCGAAGCTGGTTGTCTGTGTACTCGGTGTTGCCCTCGAACGTCACGTCGCGGACGACATACAGGGGGCCTTCTTCGACGCGCACCTGAATGTGCACCTCGGGCTCGCCATCGTCTTCCCCTTCGACCCAGATGGAGTCTTGCAGCACGCGCGCGCCGTAGTAGCCTTTGTCTTGGTACCAGTCGACGAGGGTCTGCAGGTCTTCCTCGAATTCTCGGGCGACGAAGCTCTCGCCGCTCCAGAAGCGCCACCACCGGTCTTCGGGGGTGTTCTTGAGCCGCTTCCGGAGCGTGCGCTCGCTGAAGGAGTCGTTGCCAACGAAGGTGATGTCCTCGACTTCGACTTTGCGGCCCCGGTCGACGTTGAAGACCACGTCCGCCCGGCCGTTGTCGTTGATCGACATCGTATGGTCGACTTCGGCGAGGAGGTAGCCTTCGTCGCGGAAGTAGTTGATGACGGCCTGCTCGGTACGGGCCAGGTCAGCAGGGCGGACGGGGCGTCCACGTAGGAGCGGCACGGTCTCTTCGAGGTCGTCGCGCTGGCCGCGCTTCACACCTTCGAAGCGAATCGAGCTGAGGCGCGGCTGCTCCTCGACCCGGATCATGAGGAAGATGCCTTCGCCCACGGTGTTTTCGGCGATCACTTCCACGTTGGAGAACGAGCCCGCCTGGTAGAGCTTTCGAACGGCTTCAGCAACGCCATCGTCCACAGGCATTTGAACGCGCTGCCCGACTTCGAGGCCGCTCACTTGGAGGACAAAGCGCCGGGTATTCTCGTCGTCGGTGCCGGCCACCGAGACGCCGAGGATCTCGTAGACCTGCGGGGCAGGCGGACGAGCTTGACCAAGTTGCTGACCGGGAAGCTGTGCCCAAGCTGCGGGCGAGGCCACGAGCAGGGCCAAGGTCAGAGGGCGAAGCAGCGAGAAGAAGCGTTGCATGTGGGAATGAAGAGGTGCAGGCGGACGACGGCTCGACAAACGGGGACAGGAGAGGGATTCGTGTGCGCGGTGTAGGGCGCATTTACGCACCTACGGCAGGGCAGGCGTCAGGCGGGCTGATGAGCAGGAACGCGGCCAAACCGGCGCTCTCGGTCCTGAAAAGCGCGGACGGCCTCGTAGAGCGCCTCCCTCCGGAAGGCCGGCCAGAACCGCTCTGTGACTACGATCTCGGTGTAGGCGATCTGCCAAAGCAGGAAGTTGGACACGCGAAGGTCGCCGCCGGTGCGAATGAGCAAGTCCGGGTCGGGCAGCCCTTGCGTGGCGAGGTGCTGCTCGATCGACGCTTCGGTGATGGCTTCGGGGTCGAGGTGCCCGCTGGCAGCAGCGCGGGCGAGGGTACGTGCCGCTTCGACGAGTTCCCAGCGACCGGAGTAGGACAGCGCGAGGTTGAGCGACATCCGTGTGTTGCCTGCCGTGCGCTCCATGCCTTCCTCCATCTCCCGTCGTCCCTTGGCAGGCAGCCGAGACAGGTCTCCGAAGGCACGCAGGCGAATGCCGTTTTCGTCGAGGCGTTTGATCTCGCCGCGCAGCGTGTGGACCAGGAGCTTCATCAGCGCCGAGACCTCGTCAGCGGGCCGGTGCCAGTTTTCTGTCGAGAACGTATAGAGCGTGAGGTGCTGCACGCCGAGCTGGGCGCAC
The DNA here is from genome assembly GCA_039027055.1 of Bacteroidota bacterium. GTDB lineage: Bacteria > Bacteroidota > Rhodothermia > Rhodothermales > Rubricoccaceae > JBCBEX01. The sequence continues at coordinate 21,699 of JBCCLD010000010.1, read as the reverse complement.
GCCTCCGTGATGTCGCGAACCGAAGTCACGCCGTGCTTGTGGCCCACCACGCGAGGCTGCCCGTGCGACTGTGCCCAGCGACCGTTGCCATCCATGATGCAAGCGATGTGCGTGGGGATCACGCCGCGCGCCTGGAGCGCGCGCTGTGCGGCGCGGTCGGCGTCGGACTGCTTGGTCTTGGTGAGCTGTACGTCCGGCACGGCTGGATCGGGTTGGCGTAGCTCAGCAACTTACCACACCCAATCGACCACCTTCGGGCAAAGCGAGTGAAGAGTGCAAGGGAAGCGTCCCCTGTGCGGCCCCCGGTCGACGCTCACTCTCCAGGGGCACGGCGAACGAAGGACTCAAAAACAGATCCAGCGCCTGTACGCGTTGTGCGCGCCGGCCAGTGAAACGCACAGCGCGGATCTCCCTGTGCTCGGAGGGTCATCCCACCCAGCGTGAGATGTCGTTGAAGATCACCAGCACCATGAAGGCCAGCAGCAGCACGAAGCCCACCTGCTGCGCCACCATGCGCACCTTGACGGAGGGTTCGCGCCGGGTGATGCCCTCGTAGATCAAGAAGACAAGGTGGCCCCCGTCGAGCGCCGGGATCGGGAGGATGTTCATAACCGCGAGCGCGATCGAGAGAAAGGCCACGATGTTCCAAAACCCGAAGGCCCCAGCGTCGGCGGCGTCCTTAGTCACCTTGGCAATCATGACCGGACCGCCAACGGAGTCGCGCACGTTCTCTTTGCCCGTGAACAGGCGGGCCACGGCCGTGACGTAGAGCGACAGCGTCTGTTGAGCCTCAACCCAGCCAGCGCCAATCGCGGCACCGACGCCCAGATCGCGCCGCTCGATGCCGTAGATCTCGTCCAGGAGTGGGCCGAACGGAGCACCAATCCCGATGAGGTAGCGCCCGGCGTCGTCGTCAAACCGAGGGGTCAGGACTGATTGGTAGACGAGTCCCTCAGGGCGCTCCTCGATGAGCGTAAGCGAAGCCGCCGCTTCGGGGACTTCCTCGCCGTCGCCAACGCGCCGGAGGAACGTCACGCCGACATCTCCACCCTCGGCGGCTTGCACGGCGTCTGTGACCTGATTCCATAGCGAAACGGGCTCGCTATTGATAGCGAGGAGGCGGTCACCGGGCAGTAGGCCCGCCTCATCTGCTGCCGATCCGCCGATGATTGAGCCGATGGCGGCGGGTAGGAAGGAGACCCCGAACGGCGACGTACCTAAGTTGGTTGTCTCGACCGTACTGAGCCGCGAGAGTAGCTGATCGGGCCCTGTGAACGTACGAGCCTGGCCGCCCCGCTCAACGGTGACAGTATAGGGGTCGGCAACGAAAGCGTCGGGGCGCTCAAAGTCATCGTAGCGTTCCAGAGTCTCGCCGTTGACAGCCACAACGCGGTCGCCCGTGCGGAGGCCCATCTCGTGCGCGATGGACCCGTCCGCGACATATACCTGCTCGACGTTGGCTGCCGGGATGTAGGTGTCTCCGTAGCTCCACGCGAGGCCCGTGTAGACCATAAACGCGAAGATCAAGTTGAAGATCACCCCAGCCGTGATGACGACGATGCGTTGCCAGACCGGCTTCGATCTGAATTCGTCCGGCTGGGGCTCTGAGCCGACGAAGTCCGCGTCCATCGATTCGTCGATCATCCCAGCGATCTTCACGTACCCGCCGAGCGGTGTGGCCCCGATCACGTACTCGGTGTCGCCGACCTTCTTGCCGAAGATCTTGGGCGGGAAGCCGATGGAGAACTTGTCCACGCGCATTCCGAAGGCGCGGGCTGCAAGGAAGTGTCCCAGTTCGTGCACGAACACCAGGATACCTAGCGCGATCGCGACCCAGAAGACGTAGGACAGGCTTTCTAGAAGGAATTCCATGTGCAGAGCGAGGGTCGAAAGGCCTGGAGCGCGCGGCGGTGGGCCGTAGCCAGAAAACAGCGCGTCTAAAGGGCGACAGCGCGGCGGAGTTCCTGCGCGCGACGTCGCGCCTGCGCGTCGGCTTCTACGAGCACATCGACGTCGAGGTGCGCGCCGGCGGTCTCCGCGTGCCCTGCATGGTAGTCGAGTACGTCAGAAACGATGCGCGGAATGTCCGTGAAGCCGATTTCGTCGTGCAGGAAGGCCGCGACCGCCACTTCGTTGGCAGCATTGAGCACGCAAGGCGCGGTCCCGCCCGCGTGTAGCGCTTCGAAGGCGAGGCGCAGGCACGGGAAGCGGTTCGTATCCGGCGGTTCAAAGTCGAGGCTGCGGATCTGCCCCCAGTCGAGGCGGGGGTGGGGCGCAGGCCAGCGGTCGGGGTACGTCAGCGCATACTGGATGGGCACCTTCATCGTCGGCACGCCGAGCTGGGCCTTGGTTGAGCCATCCGTAAAGGTGACCATGGAGTGGACGATCGACTGCGGGTGCACCAGCACCTCGATCCGGTCAGGGCCTAGGTCGAAGAGCCAGCGCGCCTCGATCACCTCAAGGCCCTTGTTCATCAGTGTCGCCGAGTCGATGGTCACCTTGGCTCCCATTGACCAGTTGGGGTGCCTCAGCGCCTCGGCGCGGGTGATCTGATCAAAGGTGTGGGCCGGGCGGGTGCGAAACGGGCCGCCCGATGCCGTCAGCGTGAGGTGATCGATTTGGGACGACGGCTCGCCGACGAGGCATTGGAAGATGGCCGAGTGTTCGCTGTCCACAGGGAGCACGCCCACTCCGTGGCGGGTGGCCGCCTCGGCCACGAGCACGCCTCCCATCACGAGGGTCTCTTTATTGGCCAGCGCGATCGTTTTTCCCGCCTCAATGGCGGCGAGGGTTGGCGTGAGCCCGCGCGCGCCGACGACGGCGGTGAGCACCAGATCGGCACCGCTGGCAGTTGCTGCTGCGACCATCCCGTCGTCGCCCGCAAGGACGTCGATACCGAGCGGGGCCAGGCGCGCAGCGAGAGCAGGGGCCAAGGTCTCGTCGCCGATCGCAACGAAGTCGGGCCGAAACGCCTCGGCCTGGGCGGCCAGCAAGTCGGCGTTGCGACCCGCCGTGAGCGCACGCGCGCGTAATCGGTCGGGGAACAGACGTACGATCTCCAACGCCTGCGTCCCGATGGATCCCGTTGCGCCTAAGATCGCCAGGCCACGCGGTTGGGCCGGCGGCGACCCGTTGGAAGGAAGCGCGGAGGGGTGAGCGGGCAGCATGGACAAGAAGGGCGTGTAGATGCGTGCGCGAAGATAGGAAGGAACGATCAGAGCGCACGCGTGCGTCTGTAGGCGGTTCAGCAGCAGAAAAAAAGACCCAAACGCTACACAATCGCAGCGTCTCACCCCACGGTATAGAAATCAGGCTATACTTGTACCCAGAGGTTCTTCTCGGAACGCACGCCATGGTTGCCATGCCCCAGTACGAAGTCATGACCGGCCCAGATGCGGTGGTCCTCGTTCGAGGCCGCGATGCCCTCGATGCGGCAAGCCGTGCGCTTGATGGGCATCCAGAGGGGCTCACCTTGGGCGGGACGGACCCGCACGGCTGGGAGGATGTCCTGCGCAACGGCACAGCGGTGGGCCAGGTACGGCCGCACCAACGCATGCGGTTTCGTCGCGACTGAGCCCGCACGCCTCGACCCTAGGTACGCGCTCCGGCATGTGCCTGCTCGTTGCCCTGTGGATTGTACACTGGTGCCATGAAACTCTTCGACGCCCGTCGTCCGCGCCTCACGGCCGAACCGGTTGCGCTTCGCCACGCGCCCGCGATCCAGCGGTGGGCCAGCGACGCCAGGATCGCCGCGACAACGCAGATGCCGCATCCCTACCCAGAAGACGGCGCGGTCACCTTCGTCGCCGAGGCCTCGAAGGCCTGGAAAGCGGGGACGGACTTCATCTTCGCCATCTGTGTCGACGACGAGGCGATAGGGACGTGCGGGTTGAAGCATGCCCACCAGGGCGCGGCAGAGCTGGGATACTGGGTAGGGGTACCCTTCTGGGGACAGGGCTATGCGAGTCAGGCGGCGCGCCTCGTCGCAGGCTTTGGGTTTGAGCAGCTCGGTCTGAAGCGTGTCGAAGCGCATGTTCTGGAGCAAAACCCCGCGTCGTCTCGGGTCTTGGACAAGCTCGGGTTCGCCGAATTTCGCCGGGACCAAGCCCCTTGCGGCTGCGGGGCTGAGGGAGACCGCGCGATCTTCTACAACCTGCCCGCCGAGGTATGGGCAACCGTGACTCGCGCTTAACCCTCCTCCCCGTGTCGACTCGCTCCTGGACCACGCTCGCTTCGAAAACGCTAATCGAGCGATGGTGGATGACGCTGCGCGAGGACCGAGTGCAGCTTCCCAATGGCACCGTCTTGGACGAATACCACGTCCTCCACTATCCCGACTGGGCTATGGCCCTCCCGATCACAGACGATGGGCAGGTCGTGATGGTAGAACAGTACCGTTACGGCGTCGAGCGGCTCTCGCTAGAGTTTCCGGCCGGGGCGGTCGACCCAAACGAAGACGTTGAAACGGCAGCACGGCGTGAGTTGTTGGAAGAGACGGGCTACGAGGCCGAGGCCTGGACCTATCTGGGCAAGGGGGCTGTCGAGCCGGGGCGGCACACCAACTACGGCCACGTCTTCGTGGCCCAGTCGGCCCAGCGCGTAGGCGATCCACACCTGGATCCGGCTGAAGACCTAGCCGTTCGCCTGGTAGCCGTGCGGGAACTACCAGCGCTGGTTGCCAGCGGGGCAATCACCCACAGCACCCACATCGCTGCGGTGTTCTGGGCGATCCACGCCGGCCTTCTCCCGGAATAATGGTGTGCTCCGAGGGACTCCTCACAGGCGATAGGCTGTGTAGGTAGCCGCAGTGAGGGCCGCGACAGCCTGGTCTGCATCCGTATCCGAGGCAAAGCCAAACCTAAAGGCCCCGCCTGTGCCTTCGCGGATCTTGAGCAACTCAACGTCCTTGATGTTCAGGCCTCCGTCGTAGAGTGTCTGGACGAGGCGCAGGAGAAATCCGGGGCGGTCCTCGGCGTAGACATACACGTCAGCGAGGGGCGCTAGGAAGCCCTTGGTGTCCTTCGGGATCGTGTTCCGGACGGTGCGGGCCCGGTCAAACCGCTGCGCCAGGGCGTCGAGGTGGGCCCCCGCGAGATCATAGCGCGTGGACTGGAGCATGTCGGCGAGGCGGGCTAGGGCATCGAGGACGGGGCCTTCGTTGGCGACGAGGATGTCGCGCCACAGGTCGAAGGGCGACGAGGCGATCCGCGTCATGTCGCGGAAGCCGCCCGCAGCCAGCCTCAGAAAGGCGTCGTCGTCCTGATTGGACTCCGCGGCGAGCGTCATAAGGAGCACGGCCACGAGTTGAGGCACGTGGCTCACGAGTGCCGCGATGCGGTCGTGGCGTGCGGCCTCCAGCACGAGAACACGGGCCCCGGTGGCTTCGACGAGGTCGATCAAGACAGGGAATCGCTGAGGTACCTCGGCCTCGGTCTTGCCGTGGGGAGGGCAGAGCACCCACGTTGCGTTTTCGAAGAGGAAAGCGTCAGCGTGCGCGATACCACCACGTTCGGCCCCAGCCATCGGGTGGCCACCCACAAACAAATGAGGGGGAGGCAGTACCTTCGCGGCATGGGCCACAAGCGGTGCCTTGACCGATCCCACATCGGTTACCAGAGCACCCTGCTTCAAGTGGGGGCCCAGTCCATCGAGGAGGCGCGGCAGGAGGCGCACGGGCGCACCCAGCACGATGAGGTCAGCGTCTTCGACAGCCGCGCCCAGCGTGGAAGCCGACGCGTGGGCCACCCCGCGCTCGACGGCCGCCTGGCCTACCCTGGGGTCGTAGGCGACGACTTGCAGGTCGGGGCGTCGAGCACGCAGCGCCAAGCCCAGCGACCCGCCGATGAGGCCGGTGCCGATGAGGGCGACCGTCTGTATCCTCTCGGTCATTGGCTAGGCAGGATCTGCGAGTCGACGCTTGACGGCGTCCACGTCTACGCCCCCCGCACGAAGTTTCGCGTCAGCTTCGTTGGTGACGGCTTCGGCAAAAGCACGTAAGAACGCATCGTGATCGGCGAAGCGGCTGGTCTTGGTGTAGACGAGGTCGTACTCCACAGGCTCCCAGGTGTCCAGTGTGGCCCGGTTGTGTTGAAGCTGTACTTCAAGGTTATCCATAGCACGCGCAAACCGCGATTCGGGGGTCACGCCTTGCTCGAACTCGTGCCAGAGCGCATACACAGTATCGCTACTTGGGCTGGGCAGCATCGTGCGGAGCCGCTCGATGGCGAGTTGCTCGCGTTCGGCCTTCCGGGTCTTGGCCTCGCCTGTGTCGAAGTACACGACATCTCCAGCCTCGGCCTCCACGAGGTCGTGCACCAGCACCATCTGCAACGTGTGCCCGAGATTGACGGGGTGCTCCAAGTGTGGGTGCAGGAGCATCGCCATGAGCGCCATCTGGTAGGAGTGCTCTGCTACGCTCTCCCGTCGCCCCTGAGAGGTCCAGGAATGACGCAGTTCGAACTTGAGCCGCTCGGCGAGGCGTAAGGTCTCCAGCAGAGCTGGAATGGGAGAAGAGGGAGGCATGGGCTACCAGCCGTGGCGCTCGATGGTGGTTGTGAGGTGGGCGAGGTGATGCCGACCGTGCCACGCATAGGTCCCCAAGACCATGTCCAACCGATGGGTTGTCAGCGTCTCGGGGTGGTGAAACGTGCGGGCCCAGTCGGCTTCGTTGAGGCTGCGAAGCAGTAGCACCCAGCGTGCATGGATCGCGTCAAGCAAGGCTAGACTAGGCGCGATGGGACCCCGGTACACAGGGAGGCGTGCCCACGCGTTCTCGTCGTAGGCCTTTATCGTCGGGGCATTCTCCGTGAGCGTCCAGCAGAAGCGGGTGTACGCGTTGAGGTGACTGTCGGGGACATGGTGGATGACTTGGCGCAACGTCCACCCACCTTCGCGGTAAGGCGTGTCAAGCTGGTCGTCCGAAAGCGACTCCCCCGCCGCGTGAAACGCCATCGGGAGCGCCTCAATGGCATCGATCCAAGCGTCGCGTTGCGGAGGGAGAACCGGGGCGTCGTGCCCGAACAGGCCGATAGGGAAACGAAGGTCAACAGCCATGACAAGAAGTGCGAGAAGAGTGGGAGCGTCCGCATAACTTACTCCCACGCTCCTGCTCGCCCGTGCCCCCTGCCCTGATGTTCTTCCCGATCAGCGACGACGACCGCGCCTTATCAGGTGTCGCCTATGTCAGCATCACTCTCCTGGTCCTCAACGTTCTCCTGTTTCTGGTTCAACTCAGCGATGACACCTTCACCTACGGCTGGAGCGTCATCCCCTACGAGATCACGACCGGAACCGACCTCACCCGCGCTGAAACGATAGCGGGGCCGAATGGCGAGCGGTTCCAGATTCCCCATCAGCCCGGCCCAGGGGGAGGGGCTGGGGCGCCGTTGATCTACCTGACCCTCATCTCGGCCATGTTCATGCACGGGGGCTGGATGCACCTCGGGGGCAACATGCTCTATCTCTGGATCTTCGGCGACAACGTGGAGCATCGCTTCGGGGCGCTACCCTTTCTGGGGTTTTATCTGGTGAGCGGCCTTGCTGCCACTGCGGCGCAGATTGTCCTCGATCCGAACTCGGTCATCCCCAACCTCGGAGCCTCCGGGGCTATTTCTGGAGTGCTTGGTGCCTACCTCGTACTCTTCCCCCGAAACAAGGTCAACGCCATCTTCCTGTACATGATTGTCTCGATCCCAGCGATGGTCGCCATCGGCGCGTGGATCGGGCTGCAGTTCGTGAGCGGCTGGGGGGCGCTCTTTGCTAGCGAGCAGACGGGCGGCGTCGCCTACGGGGCGCACATTGGCGGGTTTTTCGCTGGGATGCTTGTCGCGCTCGTGATGCGATCGGTCATCGAGGAGGACAAGACCGACGTGTTAGTCCGCGCATCGCAACGGGATCGGAGCTATCCTCTCGGCTCCAAAGACCGCAAAGGACGGCGTCGCTGGAACTAGGGGTATTACGCTCGCTGTCGGATGGGCTTGCTACGGAGTTGCTCGACGGGGTTGCGTCGAACGTGTCAACCCTCTGCTGGGGCGACCCTGACGCGCTCGATCCAATTCGGAGCACAAGCCATGTACTGCGACGCCGGAGAGCTCCGACATGCGAAGTCTAGACGCAAAGACGTGTGGATACTCATCGGGTCAGGTGCTCTCGAGACGCTATTCGCGTCTCTGCAAGGCGCGCGAGGAGGTCGATCTCTGGGTTTGGGCGACAAGCGGAACGAAGCTGAGGCCGAGCGGAGGCCGTGGGCGCCGATCAGACCAAACCTCCACATGCCCTAGTGCATGGACAACCGGTCTGTTGCGATATCGCTGCTCGGGCATGGAAGCCGCAAACGCAGTTCCCCTCCTGGATAGAGCCTGCCCTCGCGAACGCGGGGGAGGGGACAGTGGTGGTTGACCAACCTGGCAACCCCGTCACGTCCAGAGGTGATCTCGCAGTAGACCCCTTGCGCTCACACTAGGAGAGGGGGCCTCGACGAAAGTGATGGGGCAGCGTTCCTGGACGTCACCAAACGTCGTTCAGCGTCAGACGGCGAGTGTCGAGGCGGGTGCGGATGCCGAGACTGAGGAGGGCATAGTCCTGCGCGCGGAAGTCGCCCGTCACAGCAGCGAGCATGCCCTGGTCGAGTACGTTGTGCACCACGCCCTTGATGGTGCGCCTCTGGCCGTTGCTTGTTGAAGATCCGTGGATGACCCGTACGCTCGCTCGCCCGCGCTCGGATGCTAATGCTACCGTACGCCGTATGAGAGCTTCGGCGTCGCCCACACGCACCCGGTGCAAATCAAGGGTGACGGTCGTGCCGTCGTCGGAGAGGCGCATGGAGAGGTAGGCTGTCTGGAGAGGTGGGCTGTAGCGTCCGGCAAGGTTCGGAGCAGATGGTAGGGGGCGTGAATCGAGCACGACGCTCCGGCGTAGCTTGATCCCGCCCGATATCAAGACCTCACCGCACCACGGCTGCATAGCGCCGCCGCCCCCCATCATGTCCCGACTCCTCGTCACGTCCGCGCTGCCCTACGTCAACGGGCCCATCCATATCGGGCACCTGGCAGGGGCGTACCTACCTGCCGACCTCTACGTCCGCTACAACCGCATGCGCGGCCGCGACGTGGTCTACATCTGTGGGTCCGACGAGCACGGCGTGGCCATCCTGATTCGGGCTATGAAGGAGGGCGTAGAGCCCAACGCCATCATCGACCGCTACCACGCTCAGGTCGAAGACGCTTTTGAGCGGTTCGGCATGTCGTTCGACTACTATGGGCGGACGTCGGCGGCAGTCCATCACGAGACCAGTCAGGCGATGTTTGCGGTTCTGGACGAGGCGGGTGTGTTCACCAAGCGCACGTCCGAGCAACTCTACGATCCGGAAGCGAAGCTCTTCCTCGCCGATCGCTTCGTGCGAGGTACCTGCCCCGTCTGTGGCTATCCGGACGCCTACGGGGACCAGTGCGAAAACTGCGGCTCCTCGCTGTCGCCAGACGACCTCATCGACCCAAGGAGCGCGCTCTCTGGGGCAGAGCCGGTGAGGAAGGAGACGACGCATTGGTATTTGCCGCTCGGTACCCTTCAAGCACAACTTGAAGCGTGGGTGGCCACAAAACCGGACTGGAAGCCCAATGTCCTCGGACAGATTCGCTCGTGGTTCAACGACGGCCTCGCCGACCGCGCCATGACGCGCGACCTACCGTGGGGTGTGGCTGTGCCCGACTCGGCTGAAGGCGACACGACGGGCAAGGTGCTCTACGTCTGGTTCGATGCGCCCATCGGCTACGTCTCCGCCACGAAGGCCTGGGCGCAAACGCAGGGCACGCCTGACCGCTGGCGCGACTACTGGCTTAACGGAGACACCGACCTCGTGCACTTCATCGGGAAGGACAACATCGTCTTTCACACGTTGATCTTCCCAGCCATCATCATGGCCTACAACGAGGCCATGGCGAAGCGTGACGGGGCCGACGCCATGGCCTTTGTCTTGCCTGCGCAGGTGCCCGCCAACGAGTTTCTCAACCTCGAGGGACGCAAGCTCTCCACCAGTCGCGGCTGGGCGGTCTGGGTCCACGAAGCGCTGGACGCGTTTCCTGCGGACGTGCTCCGGTATGCGCTTGCGACGATGCTGCCCGAGTCTAGGGACGCCGATTTCTCGTGGGGCGACTTCCAGGAGCGCGTGAACTCCGAACTGGCCGACGTGCTCGGCAACTTCGTAAACCGGACGCTGAGCTTTGCACACCGGTTCGCAGGAGGCGTCGTTCCGCCGCTGCGTGATCCGAGCCCCATCGACCAAGACGCGCTCAACCATCTCGCCACCTTCCCCGACCGGATCGGCGGATCGTACGATGCCTTCCGGATGCGCGAGGCGGTCCAGGAAACCATGGCCCTTGCTCGGCTAGGCAACAAGTACTTCAACGACACGGAGCCTTGGAAGACGCGTAAGACCGATGAGCGGGCGTGCATGAACACGATCCATGTGTCGCTCCAACTCTGCGCGGCACTTTCTGTGCTTATGGAGCCAGTTGTGCCTGAGGCAGCAAAGCGTCTCCGCACCATGATCGAGCTCGACCACGTACGGTCCTCCGAGCCCGGGGAGCCGGCGGGGGCGTACGTCGGCTGGGACGAAGCTGGAACCGCTCTGCTTGGCGAGGGCCACCGTCTCGGTGAGGCGTCGATCCTATTTGCAAAGATTGAGGACGAGGCCATCGAAGCGCAGCGGGCGCTGCTTGAAGAGCGTGCGGCCCAGGTCGCTAGCGAAACCGAAGTCGTAGATCCTGAAGTAGCACGTGAAGAGGCCCAAGCCCAACCCTACGCGTCGCTGAAGCCCGAAATCACGTTCGAGGTGTTCTCGAAGCTCGACCTGCGTACTGGCATCGTCACCGCAGCTGAGCGGCATCCCAATGCTGACAAACTGCTCCGACTAGACGTAGACCTTGGGATAGAGACGCGGCAGGTGCTCGCTGGCGTTGCGGAGCACTATGCCCCTGAGGAACTGGTGGGAGGACGTGTAGTTGTCGTCGCCAATCTTGCGCCGCGCACGATCAGAGGGCTGGAGAGCCAAGGCATGGTGCTGATGGCCGAAGACCGCGACGGACACTTGGTGCCGGTCGGCGCACAGAGTGAGCCAGGGAGCGTCGTACGCTAAACAACGAAGCCCGGACACGCTACGTGTCCGGGCCTTCGCAGAGCAGACGAAGTGCAGGCAAGACTACGGCTCGTCGGGGAAGTCGTCTTCCTCGAATATGGGGGCGTCAAACGAGCCGGATACGGTGGTCGTCCCGTTGGTGGTCTGGCCTTGTATCAGCTCCCCGGAGAAGGTGTAGGTACCAACCACGCGGCTGCTGCTCGAACTCGTGATCGAGAGCGTACCCACCTCCGCGTTGATGAATGTTGAGTTGAGGAAGTTTGAGGCATCGAGGTTGGCGTAGAGCCCCATGAAGCCGCTCGATTCACTAATGGGATACGAGCCTCGGTCTGGGATGCCCGATTGCGACTCCCGGGCGATGACGGTGTAGGCCGCAACCTCCGCGGTGCCGAACGTCTCGTAGGCGCCGTCGAAGATGATGAGGCCAAACTCGCCGTTGGATGTGAGGACGGCGTAGGCATTCCCCGTGATATCAGCAGCCGCATCATTACCGACCTGCACGGTGCCCGTGGAGTTCGCAATGTCGTCTGCGGCATCTAGATCGTCACTGGAGTCGCAACCGACCAAGACGAACAGGGTGAGGAGGAGGGCGGGCAAGATCCGCGTGAGAAAAGAAGTCATGGTGTTCTGAGGCTAGGAAAAAACGAGGGTCACCAGGGTCACGGAATGCACGTGCGGAACGGATCAGCAGAGCCGCGAATAGGCGGACTCTCTTGGTCACCACCACACTCGTGATGTCTCGTTTCGCACCGCTTCTGCTCCTCACGCTTCTGGCTGGCTGTGCTACCACCGATGGGGCCGGAGACGGCAGCGTCCGCGATAGCGACTTTGGGTTCGCCGATTCCCGTGCACCCCGTGGTTTCTCTCTCGTAGCTCCCACGGACGACATCAAGACGGTCCAACTCCACCAAGCGGGCGATGAAGCCTCGCTTCCAATCGTGGGGCTCAATAGCGGACAGCAACTCACGTTGTCATTCGATCTCCTCGACGAGTCCACAGGTCGGCCACTCTCGGTCTATTTCTACCACGCCGACCGCAATTGGGAGCGCACCTTGCTGCCCGTAGAATACCTGGCGAGCGCGGTGACGGACGACCTGTTTGACTACCGCATCTCTGGCACCGCGGACCTGCGGTACGTCCACTATATGTACCGATTCCCGAACGAACGCATCCGGTTTCTCCGCAGCGGGAATTACATCGTGCGCGTGGCGGAGCAGGGACGCGAGCAAGAACCCCTCTTCGAGCGCGCCTTCTTCGTCTCTGAGCAGGCCGCCGAGGTCGAGATGTTGCTGAGTAGTTCGCTGCTCGGGACAGGGGGAAGCTTCGCCCAACCCGTCGTGCAGTTCCGTCCCACGCAGCAGTTCGACGTCTCCTCGTTCGACTACGACGTGTGCTTCGCCCGGAACGGACGCTTCGACTTAGCGCGGTGTGCAGGCGAGCCGTCGCTGATCGAGGCGGCCCTCCTACAATTCTACCTGCCGCCGGAGCGCAGCTTCCAGATCGCGGAGTCGTCCTTCCAACTCGACCTGGGTGAACTGGTATCGGGCGGCGACATCCTCCGCGCCAACCTGGGCGTCTTTCCGTATGAAGTAATGCTCGAACCCGACTTTGCTCGATTCGGCAACGCTACACTCGACGCGCCGCTTAGCGGTCAACCCATCATTGACAACGCCGTCTTCGGCGTGGGCGACCCCGATACGCAAGCTGAATACGTCCAGGCAACGTTCACCTACGTGCCTCAGGACGAGCGGCCCCTGCGTGGACCGGTCATCCTATCGGGGGCATTCAACGGGTGGCTCATTGACCCCGCAAACCGGCTCCAATGGATCCCGGAAGCGGGACGCTACGAAGGCACCCTCCTGTTGAAACAAGGACGTTACCTCTACCGCTACGTCGTGGAAGACCCCAGCGAGTTGGAACGACAACGGAGAGACATCGGCCTCGCGCCTTCCCTGTATACTGCGCTGGTCTACGTTCGGGACTTCACGCGCAACACCGACCGGCTCATCGCCACCCGCTCGATCGTCTCGCGTTGACCTATGGACCTGACTGCCGCATACCGTGAAATCCTCATCCTCGTCGGGACACAGACCGGCAACGCCGAACTGGTGGCTGAAGAGGTAGCCGACCACCTCGCAGGCCTTGGGTTTGAGTGCGATCTGACGGACATGGCCGATGCCTACCCCGAACTCCTTGCGGAGTATCGTCAGGCGATCATTGTCATGTGCACCTGGAGCGATGGAACGCCGCCGGACAACGCTGTGGCGTTCGTAGAAGGCCTGGACGCCGTCGCGCCAGATCTAGCTCATCTCGCCTATGGCGTGATCGCGCTGGGCGACCATGAGTACGACCCTTACTACTGTGTTGCCGCGTACCGCCTCGCTGAGCGGTTCGAGGCTCTGGGGGCACGCTGCACCACGCCGCACCTCGACATCGACGGGACGCCGAGGGTGGCGCACTACGAGCGCGCAAAGACTTGGAGTGAGCGGTGCGCACAGGCGTTCGCCGAGGCCTTCGAAGTCCCTGGCCCGGCCTAGGTAGTGGGAGAAGAGCGGAGCGCAACCGCGGTATCTTGGGCGGCTCTGTTTCACCCTAGTGCCGCGTTCCACCACCCGACTCTATGCCCCTCATTGCTTCCATCTCTGGCATCCGAGGCGTGATCGGCGATGGCCTCACGCCCGAGGTGCTCGTCCGCTACACCTCCGCCTTCGGGGCTTGGTGCCGAAGCCAGTCCGAGCCCTCCCAGCGCCCGACCGTTGTGGTTGGGCGAGACGGGCGAACGACGGGCGAGATGTGCAGCCGGATCGTCACCGCCACGCTGCAAGCCTCCGGCTGCGATGTGGTCAACGCAGGGCTGGCCACGACGCCTACGGTTGAGATGGCAGTGCCGTTGGTGGGCGCTGCCGGCGGGGTGATACTCTCCGCCTCGCACAACCCCGAACAGTGGAACGCGCTCAAGCTGCTGAACAGTGCTGGCGAATTTCTATCGCCTGGCGAGGCCGACCAAGTCCTCGCGCTCGCCGATCTCGACTTGGATGCCGGGACCTCGCATGCCGTCGCCTATGAACACGTGGGTACGTACCGTGAGGAGGACTTCCTAGACCAACACATCGCGCAGATCCTCGCCCTCGACTTCATCGACCCGGTAGACATCGCCAAGCGCAACTTCAGCGTGGTGGTGGACGGCATAAACTCGGTGGGTGGCTTTGCTATTCCAGCACTGCTTGACCGTCTCGGTGTGACAGACGTGACCGTGCTCAACGGCGAACCGACAGGGCGCTTTGCGCACAACCCGGAGCCGCTGCCAGCGCACCTCGCGCAGATCATGAAAGCCGTCGCGGAGCGCGGTGCCGATCTCGGCATCGTGGTGGACCCAGATGCAGATCGCCTGGCCTTCGTGGCGGACGGGGGCGAGTTTTTCGGAGAGGAACTGACGCAGGTGCTCGCCGCCGATTTCCTCATGCGAAAGACGCCGGGGCCGTTCGCTACCAATCTCTCATCCAGCCGCGCCATCGAAGTCGTGATGGCCGAGTACGGACATCCCGTCCACCGTTCGAAGGTGGGCGAGATTAACGTCGTGGGCGTGATGAAGGAGATAGGTGCCGTCCTGGGGGGAGAGGGCAACGGGGGCGTCATCCTCCCCGCGCTACACTACGGGCGTGATGCGTTGGTCGGTGTGGCCATGGCGCTCCAGCACCTCGCTGAGACCGGGGAGACGCTCTCCCAGATTAAGGCGCGGTTTCCAACCTACGTCATCGCCAAGCACAAGCTGCCGCTCGAAGGTCTGGGCGACCCTCACGCGCTCCTCGAAGCTCTGGCCGTGCGCTACACTGACCGTGATGACGCGCAGCTTTCCACTCTCGACGGGGTCAAGCTTGATCTGAACGAGGGATGGGTACACCTACGCCCGTCGAACACCGAACCAATCGTGCGCGTGTACGCTGAAGCCGAATCAAAGGAGGCCGCCGATGCCCTGGCCGTTCGGTTCAAGCAGGAACTGGTTGCGGGCGTCAGCACCCCTGGCTGAGTTGGCCCTCGCTCCGAATGCTGATCCTCCGATCCTGCTCATCGCTACCCCCAACCCATGTCCGACCTCGTAGAGCGTGTCCACACGCTCGGTGGCTACCTCGACATCGCCCAAAAAAAGCAGCGCCGCGCCGACCTTGAAGTGCAGCGTCTCGACCCAGCGTTTTGGAATGACCCCGACTCGGCACGAGTCGTCGAGAAGGAAGTGGCCGCGCTGGAAGGGTGGATCACGTCGTATGAATCCCTAGAGCAGCGCGCCGAAGACCTCGGTGTTCTGGTAGAGTTGGCCGAAGAAGAGGGGGAAGACCTCGGTGGTGAAATCGAACACGAGCGACGTGCCGTTGAAGCGCTCCTCGAAGCGCTGGAACTGCGCGGCATGCTTGGTGGCGATGACGACCAGCGCGACGCCGTCGTGAACGTGAACCCCGGCGCAGGCGGGACTGAGGCACAGGACTGGGCGGAAATGCTCTTGGGCATGTACACGAAGTACGCCGAGCGCCAAGGATGGGCCGTAGAACTGGTTGAGTACCAACGCGGTGAAGGGGCCGGCATCAAGTCGGCTACGCTTCGCGTTCAAGGCTCCTACGCCTATGGCTACCTCAAGGCAGAGAGCGGCGTGCATCGCCTCGTACGCATCAGCCCCTTCGACTCGTCCGGCCGTCGCCACACGTCGTTTGCATCGGTGTTTGTCTACCCGGAGATCGACGACTCCATCGAAGTAGACCTCTCGACAGGCGAGTTAGAGATGCAGCGCTTCCACTCGGGGGGGAAAGGCGGACAGAACGTGAACAAGGTCGAGACCGGCGTCCGCTATGTATGGACCGGTACGCTCTCCAACGGCGAGGAGGTGAAAGTGGCAGCGGAGAGCACGGAGGAACGCAGCCAGCTTCAGAACCGCGAGCGCGCCATGCAGCTCCTCAAGAGCCGTATCTATGGCATGGAGCAGCAGATCCGGGAGGCGGCGAAAGATGCGCTGGAGGGGTCTAAGAAAAAGATCGAGTGGGGCAGCCAGATCCGCTCCTACGTTTTCCAGCCCTACACGATGGTCAACGACTTGCGCACCGAGACGAAAGTGACCGACGTGGACGGCGTAATGGGCGGCGACCTGGAGCCCTTCATCCGTGCCTACTTGCTCCAGCAGTCGGGTTCGGGCGCTTAGAAGGGGGCGTCACCAGTCTCATCGGGCGGCGTTGATTGAGGAAGCGGGAGCATTCAGGCGATGCTGGTGTTATGCCTACCTTACGCCCCGCTTGTGCACCCCCACCCACGCTCCTATGCAGGCCACTTCGCGTCAGGTTCGCTACGACTTCCTCGTAATCGGTAGCGGCGTTGCCGGACTGAGCTTCGCGCTGCGTGCGGCCGAACACGGCACGGTCGCGGTCATCACGAAGAAGCAATCGGCCGAGTCCAACACGAACTACGCCCAGGGGGGCATCGCAGCGGTGATGGACCCCGCGGACACTGTGGACGACCACATCCGTGATACGATGGTAGCGGGGGCGGGGCTCTGCGACGAGGAGATCGTCCGTATCGTCGTCACCGAAGGGCCGGACCGTGTCCGCGAGCTGATGACCTTGGGTGCGGAGTTCGACCGGGAGGCTGACGGCGACCTACACCTCGGCCGTGAAGGTGGACACTCGGCGCACCGTATCGTTCACGCGGCCGACATGACAGGGCGGGAGATCGAGCGGGCGCTCTTGGCGAAAGTCCACGCGCACCCAGGCATCGCGCTCTACGAGTACCACTTTGCTATTGACCTCATTACCGAGCACCACCTAGGTCGGGCCGCAGTCGCGTGGCCCAAGCTTCATTGCTACGGGGCGTACGTGCTCAACGAAGAGACGGAGCAGGTCGAGACGATCCTCGCCAAGGCGACCCTGTTGGCTGCTGGAGGAGCGGGACAGGTCTACCTCCATACCACCAACCCCACGGTAGCGACGGGCGACGGCATCGCGATGGCCTACCGGGCCAAGGCGCGTATCGCCAACATGGAGTTCATCCAGTTTCACCCGACGAGCCTCTACGCTCCGGGTGCCGACTTCGGGGGGCGCAGCTTTCTCATCACCGAAGCAGTCCGCGGAGACGGGGGCCTCTTGCGGAACCAAGCGGGCGAGCGCTTCATGCTCGACTACGACGACCGCGCGGAGCTGGCTCCGCGCGACATCGTCGCACGCGCCATCGACGACCAACTCAAGCGGCGGGGTGACGACTTCGTCTGGTTGGACATCAGCCACAAGCCAGCGGAGGAGGTGCTTGGCCATTTCCCCAACATCCACCAGACCCTCAAGGCCAAGCTTGGGATCGACATGACCCAGGAGTCGATACCGGTTGTCCCGGCGGCGCACTACACGTGTGGTGGCCTCGTGGTAGATGAGCATGCGCAGTCGAGCATCCATGGCCTCTTCGCATGCGGCGAGGTAACCTGCTCAGGATTACACGGCGCAAACCGACTCGCGTCGAACTCGCTACTAGAAGCACTCGTCTTCGCACACCGCGCCGTTGATGCTGTGCTGCGCTACCATCCTCACGCGACAATCCCTGAGGGCGTCCCCGACTGGGATGAGTCGGGCACGGCCAACGCACGCGAATGGGTGCTCATTGAGCACAACCGGCGTGAGGTCAAGCGCATCATGCAGAACTATGTAGGGATCGTCCGCTCGACGCTCCGGCTGGAACGAGCACAGCGCCGGCTGGAACTGATTTACCAGGAAACGGAAGACTTCTACCAGCGCACACGCGTTACCAGTCCGCTGTGCGAGTTGCGCAATTTGGTCGCCGTGGCGCACCTGATCGTGAAGTGCGCCCAGCGCCGCCATGAGTCGCGGGGCCTACACACCATGGCCGACTTTCCCGATCCCGACCCATTTCAGCGCCATGACACTGTGCTCCATCCAGCGCCGTCTGAAGTCGCCTAGTCTAGCGCTGCTGCTGCTGGGAGTGGCATGTGCCCTGCCAGCCCGTGCGCAGAACTCACCCCTAGAGGCGTTTCATCCTGGACCATCGAGTGCCTACAGTTGCCGCTGTCAGGATCGCCCGCCTCCGCTCACGGGTGATGTCCGCACGCTCATCATCTTTGTCCGCTTTGCGGACGACCAGGGCGACGATGACTGCTCCGACGGTTCTCGGATGTGGCCGTCCACGGCGCTGGTTCCTTCCTTTGCCGACTCACTCCTTACGCACAGTCGAGACGTGCCCGTACCTGATAGCTCATTGACAAGCTATTTCCTCGAGCAGTCGCACGGGCACTATTGGCTCACGGGTACCGTGCATGGGTATGTCACAAAACGCGCGCGACGAGACTACCTATTCGCCAACGCGCAATCCCGGTCTCGCGTAGTCGACCATGGACAGGTCACGCGGGAAGCGCTCCTCGCCTTGGATGACGAGATCGACTACCGCGAATACGACGGCGATGGGGACGGCCACGTCGATCAACTCTTCTTCGTCGCCCGTTCCATGGGCAACTACTACATAGCTATGCGAGGGGCGGACGGGGTCTCGACGCTCGGCTTCAGCGAAGCGCCTGGGGGTGACGAACTCGATGGCATGGGGCTCTGTGGCAACTGCGCAGGGTCATTCAACCGATACCAGGGGCTCGATCCAGTCCGGGCGCTGATCAAAATCCTCGCTCACGAATATGGGCACGATCTGTTTAACGCCTACCGATGGTACCCCGGGCACCTATCGCCCATCGCGGGCAACCGCGTTCCCTACGTGCCGCGCGTGGACTCGCTCGGGGAACGCTATGCGGACTTGACGACGGGCTACGCGCTCATGCTCGGGATCGGGTCTGCTCGCCATGAGGCGATTAAGACCCCCTCGATGTCGGCGTTCGAGCGCAGCCTTCTTACGATGAAGGCACCTGAGGACGCGGCCTGGATCGACTGCACCTCGTTGCAGCGAGACACCACCGTCACGCTTCGCGACATAGCGCGGACGGGGGACTGCGCGCGCCTGCACTACGAGCAGCGACCTGCGCCGCAACCGCCTGAGAGCAGGTCACGACCCGCACCGAAGGTTGAGGGGTTGTACCTGTCCAACCTGCAACCCACCTCGTTTTTCTCGCAGCCCACCATATCGAACACGAAGGTGTCGAAGACGTGTAGCGGATGCCGCCCGGTAGAGACCGGTGGCCCGCATGACACCGGCCTGCTGGTCGAACGGACTGCCTATCGCCCTGACCCCCCGCACCGAGCCCAACGCGACGTCGTCCCATCGGACAACAGTCTGGAAGGCTTGCTCTCCTGCGAGCAGGTCACCGCGGGCGAGGGCATCGAGGCTGCCGACGTCTTCGACGGCGACCTTTGGGATCCGGATCAAGTACGTGAGCTCACACCGTGGACGCGCCCCAACAGCTTTGGCACCACCTTCCAAACCGATGTGCCCGAGCCGTTGCGCCGCGCAGCGTGGCCATCCTTCACCAACTTCCGCTACATCGACCGAGACGCGGCGACCATCGCGTTCGATTTTGTCCGTGATGTGCGTGAAGTGGATACGCTGCACGTACGCGAGTCTTCCTGGATGGACAGCGGCAGCGATGGGCTCATGCTGTCCGGACATCTGGTCGTCGAAGAGCAAGCCGTGCTGATTATCGAGGACAGCGTGTCGGTACTTGTAGAGAGAGGGGTCCGGATCAGACCTGGTGCTACGCTTGAACTTCGACCCGGTGCGGAGCTGCTTTTTGGACCTGAGGGAGAGGTTGTTGTGGAGGGGCTTCTTCGTGGTAGCCCGGCAGCGTTGCGACCACGTTCACCAATTGAAGGGTGGGGCGGACTCCGGCGCGTCGGCCGCGGTCGCGTCGAAGAAGACTTGCCCTTGCCTGACCAGCGTCGTTGAGGACCCCGGAGCCTCGACCCTGCGAAACATCGTGCTTGAGCTAGGGTACTTGAGGGGCTGGTTACTCATGCGTGCCCACGCTACAGGTCCTATCTTGGACGATCCCATGGACCGTGCTAGCCACAGCCCATCCGGGCGCATGCCGCGCTAGGGCCTCGGCCCACCCTGCGGCCCGTTTACGATCCACCCTGCCGTAAACGCCTGTTCGCCCGAACGGGCGTTTTTCGTGCGGGCTCTCGTCGTATTTACCACGTTCAGCTTTGTCCACAGTCGCCACCACCGATTCGCTCACCGACACCATACGGCGGCTCGCCGAAGCCGCGGTAGCCGAGGTTGATCCCGCTGCGTACGTGGTGGACGTTGAGGTGCGCGGCTACCAAGGGTCGCGGGTCGTGTCTGTGTATGTGGATACCGATGACGGCATCGTGCTTGACAAAGCTGCGGCGGTGAGCCGGTTGCTTTCCGCGGCGCTCGACCACGAGGACCTCGTTAAAGGCCGCTACCGCCTCGACGTGTCCTCGCCTGGAGCGGACCGACCGCTTACACAACTCCGCCAACTAAATCGTCACGTCGGTCGCACCATGCGTGTGACCTTCACCTCCGCCGACGGCTCTGTCGGTTCTGCGACGGGCGACCTCACAGGCACTAGTGCCGAGGTGCTCACGCTAGCCCTCCCCGACGCGAAGGACCCGCTAGAAATCCCTGTCGACCGCTTCGTAGAGGCTGTCGTTCAACTCCCCTGGTAGGCTACCGGCCTACCTTGACGACCCCTGCTTCTCTCTCCAGACTCGCATACATGCAGCAGAGCATCGTTTCCAGTTTCGCCGAAATCGCGCGCGAGAAAGACATCGACCGTGATTCGCTTCAGCTTATCGTCGAGGACGTCTTCCGCGCGATGATTCGCAAGCGCTACGGCGCTGACGACCCCGAGGCGTTCGAGGTTATCATGAACCCCGACAACGGCGACATCCAGATTATCCACATCCGTGAGGTCGTCGATGACATGGACCTCGAAGACCCCGTCACGCAGATCGAACTCTCCGACGCCCTCGAAATCGATGAAGACTACGAGGTTGAGGAGGAGGTCGCTCAAACGATCTCGATCGGCGACTTCGGACGGCGCGCCGTCCAGACGGCACTCCAGACGTTCCGCCAGCGCATTCGCGACATCGAGCGCGAAAACGTCTTCAAAGAGTACAGCCAGCTGATCGGCGAGATTGTGGTTGGCGAGATCTACCAGACACGGCGTCGCGAGGTGCTCATCATCCACAACAAAGTCGAGCTTGTGCTCCCACGTGGTGAGCAGATCTACCATAAGGACCGGTATCGCAAGGGCGACATGCTGCGTGCTGTGGTCAGTGAAGTCCGAGAGGAAGGTCCAGGCCCGCAGGTCGTCATCTCGCGTACGGCCCCGGTCTTTATCGAGCGCCTGTTCGAGTTGGAGGTGCCCGAGATCTACGACGGCATCGTCGAAATCAAAAAGGTCGTCCGCGAGCCTGGCGACCGCGCCAAGGTGGCTGTGGTGAGCCACGACGACCGCGTGGACCCTGTTGGGGCGTGTGTGGGCGTCAAGGGAAGCCGCATTCACGCCGTGGTGCGCGAACTCGGCGGTGAGAACATTGACGTGGTGCCGTGGACGCCTGACACCATCGAGTTCATTAAGCGCTCGCTCGCTCCCGCCAACCCCATTAAGGTCGAGCTGAAAG
>JBCCLD010000009.1:0-28122 GCA_039027055.1 Bacteroidota bacterium | reverse complement strand
CCGGCAGGTGGCGGTGGGCGCGCTCGTGGCCGCGGGCGTCGAGGCGACGCCGATCCCGCTCAACGACAACATCCGAGTGCCGCTGATGGCGGGCGCAGCGATGTGGCTCGTCGGCTAGTCCGAGATTCCGGAACCTCGGCCATGCAGCTGCTACTTGTCGGAGGAGGCCACGCGAGCTTGCCGCTCCTGACAGCGGCCTCCCCCCTCGTGAGCCAGGGCGCATGCGTGACGCTCCTCAACGACGCCACGCATCTTTGGTATTCAGGTATGGTGCCCGAATACCTTGGTGGGGTCTACACCCGAGACCAGGTCACCATCGATCTACAGCGGCTGTGCGCGGCCCACGGGGTGCGCTTCATTCACGACCGCGCCGTGCACCTCAACGCCCACGCGCAGACGATCAGGACGGCCTCCGGACGCACCCTTGGCTGCGACCTGGCCGCGTTCGACATCGGCGCGGTGAACCCAGGAGCTACGAGCGCACTTGCGATCCCAACCAAGCCGCTGCACCGGATCGCGTCGCTCGCGGCGTTCCTTCACCCCTCAACCCGGGAAGGTCGACTCTCGGGCGCTGTACCGCAGCGGCTCGCTATCGTGGGCGGCGGCGCAGCAGGCGTCGAAGTCGCGCTCAACGTTGCGGCGCGGCGGCCGAGGTCGCAGCTCGCCGTCACGCTCGTCGTGCCTACGTCGCGCCTGCTTCGTCGCATGCCAGACGGTGCTGCAGCCTACGCCCAACGCTTGCTCACCAGGCGTGGCGTGCACGTTCTCTACGGGCAGCGTGTGGAGGCGATCTCGGATGGAGGCGTCGTGTTGTCGAACAGCACCCACCTCGTCGCCGACGCCGTGCTCTGGGCGACAGGCTCTGTGGGTCCGCCGCTCTTCGCCGAGGCGGGACTCCCGACCGACGACCGAGGCTTTCTACGCGTAAACGCCCACCTACAGTGCGAGGCCGCCCCGTGGCTCTTCGCCGCGGGCGACTGTGCCGTGATCGATGGAGCCGAGGCCCTCGCTCGAGTTGGGGTCCACGCAGTCAAGCAAGGCCCCACGCTGCGGGACAACGTGCTGCGCATCGCCACAGCCGTGCCGGCAGGCCGCGACCTCGCCCGGCTCCGCCTCGACCGCTTTCGGCCGTATCCGGTCGTCCCGCTGATTCTCTCGACAGGCACGCGCGACGGGCTATTGGTGATCGGCGACCGGTGGCGTGCCAGCCCGGCGATGCTGCGCCTTAAGCACGCCGTGGACCGCCGCTGGATTCGCCGCTACCACCCCACAAATCGCTTCGGCGGGCTCTTCGACACGGCGCATCCTTGATGCGTGGTCGGCATCCATAGCCTCCAAAAGGCCACCATAGCCTCCAAAAGGCCACCATAGCCTCCAAAAGGCCACCATTGCCTCCAAAAGGCCACCATAGCCTCCAAAAGGCCACCATAGCCTCCAAAAGGCCACCATAGCCTCCAAAAGGCCACCATTGCCTTCAGAAGGCCACCATTGCCTTCAGAAGGCCACCATTGCCTTCAGAAGGCCATCGTCAGTTGGGCTCCCATCGGCCCAACATGGAGCGCGACCTGCTCGGCGAGCGCGCCCCACCGGCCTCGCGTGTCCAGGTAGGCGATCCCGTCGAGGATGAAGAGGCCAAGGCCTTGGAGGATGAGGGCGGCCCCGTGCCCTCGTACGCTCAGGTTGCTGTTGACGCCGCGGTAGCTCACCGCCACCAGCGTGGCCCCGACGGCGCTGTAGGCCACGTTCAGCCCCAGGTTGAGGAGCAGGATATCGGCGTAGTTGTTTTCCGACTGCAGTGCTTCCGCCCACGTAGTCGCGGCATCGGGCCCCCCGGAGAGCAGCCCGAGCGTGGCGATGCCGACGTTGATGGTGCCCCACGCGGTGAGTTGCACGCCTGCTCCGAAGCGTCCTGGTTGCTCGCTACGCTTCGACGCCAGCAGCAGCGCCAGTCCGCCGAGCGCGTTTGCCCCGCCCCACGCGCCGACACGCCAGAGGTGAGCGCGTTGCGCGTCGTGGAGCGCGTCGGTGTAGGCCACGGGGCTGTCGGACCCCGACTCTTGAGCAACGGCACTCGGCATCAGTAGCAGCAGCCCAACCAGCAGTACGAGTCCAGCATGGGGCACAATCGGCGTGGGTCGGGCGTTCATAGGTCGAAGGCGTTGGGGTTGGCGATGCACCTCTGCGACGACGCAGCCCGTACGTCCGATCCCACCAGCGCTACCACCGTGCTGCCATTCTCACTCCGCGATGCAATCCAACCTCTTCGGGCGGCTGTTGCTGCTCTTCCTCATCGTTCCCATCGTCGAGCTGTTCCTTCTGGTGTGGCTCGGCGACCGCATCGGCCTCGGCCCTACGCTGCTGCTCATCGTGGCGACGGCGCTCCTCGGCTCGTTCCTGGCCCAACGTGAGGGTCTGGCCGCCTGGCGCCGCTTTCAAGCGCGCGTTGCCGAGGGCGGCTTGCCGGGCAAAGAGCTCTCGGACGGCCTCATCATCCTCATGGCGGGCGCGCTGCTCCTCACGCCGGGCGTGCTGACGGACGTCGTCGGCTTCCTCGGGCTGCTCCCGCCCACACGCGCGCTCATCCGGCGCAGCGTGGCGTCCCGCTTCGCCCAGTCCGTGAAGGCAGGCCGGACCCAGTTCGTCGCGTTCGGCCCCGGTGTCCCGCCCAACTTCGGCGCGCAGGGCTTCGGACGCCCGGGCTCGCCGTACGGTGTGCCCACGCCAGAGACGGCGCCGTCGTGGCGCGGCGAGCCGACGGCTGCCACGTCCACCGAGGTGCCCGTTGAGCCCGCCGACCGCATCGAGGACGCGACGATCCTCGACGAAGACCTGGATCGCTCGTGATCCTGGCGCGTGGTTGGCGTTCGGTGAACCAGCGTGCGTTTCCCGGGCGTTGGTAAGACTCGCCTCCTCCAGCCTCTCCATGTTGCCGAGCGCGTCGTCTCGACGGCCGTGCTCCTGCTTTTTGAACCCACGTTTTCCGACCATGCTTCGACGTTTTCCCACTTCGACGGCCCCCTTCTGGGCTCTCGCCGCCGCGTTTGTGCTGTTCGCCTTCCCGGCCTGCGCTGACCAGAACCTCGACGCGCCCGTCAGCAGCCTATCTCCCGTCAACACGGCGGACCAGTCCGCTGCACGCCTCGCCGTCGCCGACGATGGCCTCGCCGTGGCGACGTTCGCGGGCGGTTGCTTCTGGTGCATGGAGCAGCCCTTCGAGCGCTACGACGGCGTCTCGGCTGTGATCTCCGGCTTCGCGGGCGGCACCGAGCCGAACCCGTCGTACAACGACGTGGCCAACGGCCGCACCGACTACATCGAGGCCGTGCAGGTCTTCTACGACCCCAACCAGGTGTCGTACCAGCTGCTTTTGAACATCTTCTGGCGCACGTTCAACCCGACGGACGCCGGCGGCCAGTTCGCCGACCGCGGCAACCACTACACGTCGGCCATCTACGCGCACGACGACGCGCAGCGTAGCCTCGCGGAAGCTTCGAAGGCGGACCTCGCCGAGAACGGCCCGTTCGACGCGCCCATCGTGACGCCCATCCGCGACTTCACGACGTTCTACGCCGCCGAGGACTACCATCAGGACTTCTACCGGACCAACCCGGACCGCTACGGCAGCTACGCCGAGGGCTCGGGCCGCAAGCCGTTCCTGCGCCGCACCTGGGGCTTCGACATCTCGAAGAACTTCATCCCCGAGGACGCGCCGTGGTTCGGCGAGCCTGCCCCAGAGCCGGGAGCTATGTCGTCCGCCTCCGCTGCACCGTCTGGGCAGATCACGCTCGCTTCGTTCAGTAACTACGAGAAGCCCTCGGAGAACGAGCTGCGCGCGACGCTGACCCCGATCCAGTACCGCATCACGCAGCAAGACGGCACCGAGCGCCCGTTCAACAACCCGTACCACGACAAGAAAGACGCCGGCATCTACGTGGACATCGTCTCCGGCGAGCCCCTCTTCTCGTCGCTCGACAAATACGACTCCCGTACCGGCTGGCCGTCGTTCACGCGCCCGCTCCATGAGGAGTTGATCGTGGAGCACGAGGATCGCACACTTGGCATGATGCGCGTCGAAGTGCGCAGCAAGCACGCCGACAGCCACCTCGGCCACGTCTTCGACGACGGCCCCGCGCCGACGGGCCTGCGCTACTGCATGAACTCGGCCGCCATGCGATTCATCCCGGTCGACCAACTCGAAGCCGAGGGCTACGGCCAGTACCTCGCGCTCTTCGAGGAGAGCGAGTCGTAAGCGATGAACGCGCCTGAACAACGAAGCCCCGCGACGCTCCATGCATCGCGGGGCTTCTTGCTGTGAGCCGCTAGCCACTTCCATAGAGTCATTTGATCGGTGGTTCAGTACGTCAGTGGTTCAGAATGCGCCCCTTCCGGCGCGTACCGATCGTTTTCGACGGAGTGGCTGTACTGAAGCGCATCGCAAACCACTCTAGTGCACACTCAAGGCGTCTTCTGCGCGTTCGGCTTTGGACGTGACAGGGTAGCTGATTCGGTCAACCACCCCTGTCCCCTCCTATCCAGGAGGGGAACTGCGTTTGCGGCTTCCATGCCCGAGCAGCGATATCGCAAAAGACCGGTTGTCCATGCACTAGGGGGCTATCATGAGGCATTGCAACCCATACCCGCTCCAACCATGCACCTGCCTCTTCGCGGCCTCGCTCTTCTCCTGGTCGCTCTGCCGCTCACGGCCCTCGCCCAGTCCCCCGAGGCTGCTCGTTTAACCGAGGCTGCGCCGTTTGAGGCGGCCACGTTCGAGGCGGCCACGTTCGAGGCGGCCCTGCCGTTCGCGCTCGATTACGCGCTTGCGCTGCCCGAGGGCTATGAGGATGACCCGGAGGCCACGTGGCCGCTCGTGCTCTTCCTGCACGGCTCCGGCGAGCGCGGTGACGACCTTCACCTCGTGGCCGTGCACGGGCCGCTGAAGGAAATCCGTGGGGGCGTGGCCTTCCCGTTCGTTCTCGTCGCGCCACAGCTGCCCGCTGAGCGCCCGTACTGGGACGCACGCGAACTCGGCGCGCTTCTCGATCACATCGAGGCGACGCTGCGCATCGACGCCACGCAGATCTACGTGACGGGCCTCTCGATGGGCGGCTACGGGACGTGGGACCTGGTGCTTCACCACCCCGACCGCTTTGCCGCGGCGGTTCCGATCTGCGGCGGGAGCTTTCCCTTCCGCGCCCGCACGCTCGCCGGGACCCCCATCTGGGTATTTCACGGCGCGCTCGACACGGTCGTCCCGCTCGAGCGCTCGGCCGAGATGGCCCGCGCTATCCAGGCCGTCGGCGGCGATGTCAAGCTCACCGTCTACCCCGAGGCGGGCCACGACTCCTGGTCGGATACGTATGCCAACCCGGCTGTTTACGAGTGGCTGCTGAGCCATCGCCGTGGAGACGAAGACACGGGGAATGAGGAGTAGGGCCTTGGCCTTTGGGCTTGCGAGGCGCAGGCATGGGTGCTACCATCAGGCAACGTCCCTCTCGTGTTGCTTCCTCCTCTCATGCTACGCGCTACGCTACTCCCCGCTTTCACCCTCCTCCTCGCCGCCCTCGTCCTGGCTGGCTGCGACAGCGCCGTCGACGCCCCTGAGGTCGCGCCAGCTCCGGACGCCTTCGCGCGAGGCTTTACCGTCGAGGAGGCGCCCGACTGGACCGCGCTCTTCCAGCGCACCTCCGGCTGGACTGGTGCTGATGGCATCTTCTCGATCCCCCTCTCGGGCAACGACGACTACGGGACCGCAGACGGCCAGAACACGCTCTTCCTCTTCAGCGACACGTTCATCGGCGACGTGAACCCGGACGGCAGCCGCTCCAACGCCCGGCTCGTCAACAACACGATCGCGCAGCTTCGCGGCGGCGACCCTGACCCGTCGGCGATCCAGTTCTACTGGCCGGGTGGCCGCTCGAACCCCGCCGCTGTCTTTACGCCGCAGATCCCGGGGGCCAGCCCCGACGACTGGTACTGGCTCGGCGACGGCTTCGCGGCCCAGGACGGCACCGTCTACACGCTCCCGCTACGCGTGCGCCGCGTCGCCGACGGCCCGTTCGGCTTCGACGTAGTCGGCGTGTCGCTCATCTCGCTGCCACCGCGATCGCGTCCGCCGTTCCCGACCCAGCGGCAGGCAGCCCTGCCCTTCTTCCGCGAGCCCGAGGGCGACCGCGGCCAGATCCTCATGAACGCGGGCGTCTTCGTCAACACCGCCTGGGCGGGCGCGCCCGAGCCGGACGGCTTCGTCTATGTCTACGGCGTCGAGGAGGTGCCCTTCAACAAGTACCTCCTCGTGGCGCGCGTCCCGGACGGGGCCTTCGAGGACTTCAGCCAGTGGCGCTTCTACGACGGCCAGACCTGGACCGCTGACTTCGGCCGCATCGCGCGGCTCACCGACCGCGTCTCGAACGAACTCAGCGTCACGCCGATTCCGAGCGGCGGCTATGCCGTCGTCTTCCAGAAAGACACCATCGGCGGCGAAGTGGCGGCGCGGACGACCCCGTCGCTCGTCGGTCCGTTCGGGACCGTGATCGACGTGTACCGCGTGCCGGAGGCGGACGACGCGCGGGCGTTCACCTACAACGCAAAGGCACACCCCCACCTCTCAGACCCGGGGACGCTGCTCATTTCGTACAACGTCAACGCCACGGACCTCTTCCAGGGTTTGGGCGACGAGAGCCTCTACCGCCCGCGCTTCATACGCGTCCGCTTTTGAGGAGCATACCCCTCGCCGGAATTCTCCCAGGATAGAACCTACGAGCGCCCCTACCCGACAAACGGTCCGAGGTGCGCGAGTTCGATCCCACCCGCCACGCCGGCGCGGCCGCCCAGGGCAGGCGGGACGACGTAGGTGTCGAGAAACCCGGGCGCGTCGAAGCCTGCCACGTAGCCGCCGAGTTGGTTGGCGAGCGCCGTGCGCACGAGCGGTAGCAAGCCCGGCGCGCTCGACACGCCACCGCCGAGAACGATGCGGCGTGGGGCGACCATCATGACGATTGTTGCGAGGCCGCGGGCGATGGCACGTGCCTCAATGGGCCAGGCTGGATGGTCGGGCGGCAGCGTCTCGGCGCGGACGCCCCACCGCGCCTCCATCGCTGGTCCCGAGGCCATGCCCTCCCAGCAGTCGCCGTGGAAGGGGCAGATGCCAGGAAACGTATCGCCTGGGTCGCGGGACGTGGGGATGTGGCCCACCTCCGGGTGCGGGCGTCCGCGGATGGGCCGCCCATCGACCACCACGCCCGCTCCGATGCCCGTTCCGATGGTGACGTAGACGTACGAGCGGATCCCGCGCGCCGCTCCGGCAGCCCCCTCGCCCAGCGCGGCTGCATTGACATCCGTGTCGATGGCTGCGGGTACGCCGAGCGCTCGTCCGAGCCGGCCTGCCACGTCGGTCCCCTCCCACCCTGGCTTGGTGGTCCTGAGGATGTGGCCCCACGTCGGCGAGGCTGGGTCGAGATCGACGGGGCCGAACGATCCAATGCCGAGCGCCGTCACGCCCTCCGGGGCGAGCGCGTCCACCACGCGGCCGAGCGCCTCGTCGGGCGTCGTGGTCGGGATCGTCGCGACGACGCGCACGTCCTCCGGCGTGGTCCCGACCCCGCATACGATCTTCGTCCCGCCCGTCTCGACCGCACCAAGGAGTGGCGCGTCCTGCTGGCTGACAACCTGCTGGCTGACAGCCTGCTGGCTGACAGCCTCGGGTGCGGTGGCGTCGCGTTGGCTCATGGCGCGGTCAAGCCCGAGGGCGATGGGGCGGGTCTAGGCTGGGTGGATGAGCGCGGCCTGCACGTCCATCACGTTGGTGTGCGTCGGCCCGGGTTTCAGGAGCTGGCCGACGGCGTCGAAGAACGCGTAGGCGTCGTTGCGGGCGAGGTGGTCCTCCGGCGATAGGCCACGCGCACGCGCATCAGCGGCCGTCTGCGGCGTGGCCCAGGCCCCGGCCGCGTCTGTCGGCCCATCGATGCCGTCGGTGCCACCGGAGAGCAGGACGAGGTCGCGCGTACTCCCCTCGAGCTCGAGCGCGGCGGCGAGGGCAAGCTCTTGGTTGCGCCCCCCCCGCCCATCGCCGGTGACCGTCACGGTCGTCTCCCCCCCCCAGAGCAGGCACGTCGGGCGGTCTACGTCGAGCGCGAGAGCCCGCTGGGCGAGTCGTCGTCCCACGTCTCGCGCTTCGCCCTCGATGAGTTCGTCGTGCATCACCACGGCAAACCCCTGCCGCGTGGCCTCGCGCTCCGCCGCCACCAGCGCGTTCCAGTTGGACCCGAGCAGCACCGTCCGGGCACGCTCGAACACGGACGCGTCCTGTCGCACCTCGTCGCCCCTCAGATGCGCGCGAACCGACGCAGGCACGCGGTCGAGCAGCCCATACGCCTTGAGCACGGCGAGGGCGTCGGTGCGTGTCGTGGGGTCTGGGACGGTGGGTCCGCTCGCGATGGTGGCGAGGTCGTCGCCAACCACGTCAGAGATCGCGAGCGTGAGAACCGCCGCGGGGTGCGCCGTCTGGGCGAGGCCGCCGCCCTTGATGCGGGAGAGCTGCCGCCGGACCGTGTTCATGGCATGGATGTCGGCCCCGCTGTGCAGCAGCAGCCGGAAGGTCGCCTGCGCCTCGTCGAGCGCAATGCCGTCGGCGAAGGCCGGCCAGAGCGCCGAGCCGCCGCCCGAGAGCGCAACCAGCAGCAGGTCGCCCGTGCCGAGGTCGGTGGCGAGGTCGAGCACCCGTTGCGCCGCGCGGACCCCAGCGGCGTCTGGTACGGGATGCCCGGCCTCGGCCACCTCCACCCGCCGCGGCGCGGGGGGACCCTCAGGAAACGAGGCGCGGTAGCCGTGCGGCACGACGACCAGCCCCGCGTCCAGCGCGGCGCCGAGCTGCTCCTCCAGCACGCCCGCCATCGCCATCGACGCCTTCCCCGCGCCGACAAGGACGATGCGCTGAAACGTGGAAGGGGCCTGGTCGAGCAGCCCGGCGAGCCGCACATCGCGCAGCAAGGCCGGCGGCTGGGCCCCCGCGACCGCCGCCTCGAACATGGCCATTGCTGTGTGCTCGATGCCCATAGACGTAGAGAATCCGGGGTGTTTGCTACTTCTTAGCACGGTGCTTCGGACGGGCTGGAGGGCGTAGCGGGTAGGGAGTGGGGCGGATGGTGCCGACCCACCCCCTCCTTTCTACTCCCCACACCCCACAGGGCGGACCACCTTTGGTAGGACACGATGACTTGAGGTAGAGATAAAGATGACGGCCTACGCGAGGCGAGGAAGCAAGGTCATGATGACGAGCATCAGCACGAAGTAGCCGATCAGCAGGGCGTAGACGGGGAGCCACGACCGCTCGCGCTCCAGCAGGCTGCCGCCCTGCGCCCACACGGTGTACTGCGCCTTGGCCGCGCCGTCGTCTGCATCCGCCCCAGGCCCGACGCGGCTCACCAAGGCCGCGACAATCGCCGCCACTGCGCAGCCGAAGGCGTTCCACCACATCCAATAGATCTGGGGAAAGGCAATCCACTGCACGAGGTTGAACGCGACACCGACGAGGATGCCGAACAGGATGCCCCGCGCCCCGATGCGGCGGGAGAGCACGCCCACGAGGAAGGCGGCCAGGACGGGGCCGTAGAAGGCCGAGCCGATCTTGTTGATCGACTCGATCACGGTATCGTCGATTTCGCCCACGAGGAACGCAAAGCCGGTGATGAGCACGCCCCAGGCGACGGTCGTGAGCTTGCTCCAGAGGAAGCGGCTCTGCTCGCTCGGTAGGCGGTCGTTGAGGAAGTCGCGCATCGTCGCGGCCGAGAGCGAGTTGAGCGCCGAGTCGAGGCTCGACATCGCCGCGGAGAGGAGCGCCGCGAAGAGGACGGCCCGCAGCCCCGACGGGAGGTTGAGCAGGATGAACTGCGGGACGAGTTCGTCGGGCCGGTCTGCTGGTACGCTGGCCTGCAACTCCGGCGACGACACATACGCCGCGTAGACGGCGATGCCGAGCGCGATGTAGAGCAGCGTCAGCGGGAAGCGAGCCAGCCCGTTGAAGACGAGCGCGTACTTGGACTCGCCGATGGTCTTCGCGGATAGCTCGCGCTGGACCTGGCTCTGGTCGGTGCCGTAGTACGACGCGTAGAGGAAGAAGCCGCCGAAGAGGAACGCCCAGAACGGCACCGAGCCTCCGTCGCCGAGGCCCGTCGAGAAGTCGAGGGCCTGGAAGCGCTCGTCGGGCATCACGTCGAGCATCGCGCCGAAGCCGCCCACCTCGCCCGCCGCGTAGAAGATGCACACGATGATGCCGCCGAGCAGGACGACCATCTGGATCACGTCGGAATAGACCACCGCCGTGATGCCGCCGATCGTGTCGTAGATGATCGTCACGACGCCGATGATGAGGATCGTCGCCCAGAGCGGAATGCCGAGACACACGGCCAGCACGATGCCGCTCGCGTAGACGCCGACGCCGGTTGCGAGGCCCCGGCTGACGAGAAACACGCCGCTCACGAGCGAGCGCACCGATGCGTCGAAGCGCAGCTCCAGGTACTCGTAGACGCTCACGAGGTTGAGTCCGCGGAAGAGCGGAATCACGAGCACCATGACCGCGATCATCGCGAGCGGGACGGCGAGCTCGTACTGGAGCCACGTCAGGCCCCCGCCCTCCTTGAGCGCCACGAAGGCCGGGATCGAGATGAAGCTGATGGCCGAGGTCTGCGTCGCCATCGTGGAGATGCCGATAGCCCACCACGGCAGCTTGCGCCCGCCGACGTAGTAGTCCTCCTCGTCCTTCTGGCCGCGGCCGAGGTAGACACTGAGGCCAATCATGCCCATCAGGTAGGCGATGATGATGACCCAATCCAGGGTAGTCATGGCGTGCTCGGTGTTGGTTTATGCAGCCTGCCCGTCGTGGCTGTGGAGTCTACGGCGGAGCCGGCGTCTCACGTCGGCTTCCCACTCGCCGCGCAGGAGGCTGAGCAGGACGAGGTCGGCGCGGCTGCCGTCGGTGCGGGGCAGGTAGCTGCGCAACACGCCCTCCCGCTGGACGCCCACCTTGTCCAGGGCGCGGAGGCTGCGTGCGTTGTCGCCGTGCACGCCGAAGCCGATGCGCGCCGCGCCCAGCGTGTCGAAGGCGAACGCGAAGAGCAGAAACTTGGCGTGCGTGTTCAGCCCGGTGCCTTGGAAGTCGATGCCGAGCCACGTGTGGCCGAGCTTGAGCGTGCCGAGGCTCGGGTTGAGTTCGTAGAGGTGCGTGAGGCCCGCGATCCGACCGCTCGCCTGGTCGTGCATGACGAACGGAAAGGCCTGCCCGGCCTCCCGCTGGGCGATGGCGGCACGGACGTAGCGCGTCAGGTGCGGCTCGCCGCAGCCGTGCTCCAGGAAGTACGTCCAGATGCCCGGATCGGCCGCGACCTCGGCCAGCGCTTCGATGTGCGACGCCTGCAGCGGGCTGAGCCGCACCACGTCGTCTTCGAGGACGGTCGCCTTCTGGTAGTCGAACTCGCGCATGGTCTCACGCGCCCTCGTGGAGCAGGTCGAGCGTGCACGCGGCCGTCCACGAGAAGGCCCCGCCGCCGTAGCCCGCGCTCAGCGTCGCGGCGACCGCCTTCTTCGGCTCGAAGTACTCGTAGAAGCCAAGCGTGCTCACGAGGTCGATCAGATCGCCTCGGACGAGCCCTGCCGTGTCGAGGAACCCGTAGCGCTTCAAGCCGAAGTGTATCAACCAGTTCATCTGCGACCAGATCGGCCCGCGCCAGTAGCGCTTGGAGTCGAAGAGCGGGCTGTCCACGTCGAAGCTGGGGCAGAGGTAGTAGCCACGGTCGTGCAGGTCTTGCAGGTAGGCGTTGAGGTGCTGCGCCTGCTCAGCCGAGGGGACGCCCGCGTAGAGCGCCGTCAGCCCGCCGATCTCCTGGTGGGCGATGGGCTGGTCGCCGCGCACGTCGTAGGAGGTGAACGTCTGCAGGTCGGCGTTCCACAGCTTCTCACGGAAGCGCGGCACCGCTTGCTGCTGCCATTCCTCGACCTCGCCCACATCGAGCCCAAACCGCTTGCCGAGAGCGATCAGGCTCTCGTTCGAGCGGATGAGCGCCGCGTTCATGAGCGTGTCCTGCACCACGAACGGGCTCTCGGCGAAGATGCCCGCCTCGTCGTACCGGTGCCTCTTACCGAGCAGTAGGAGGTAGACGTACCGGTCGTACTGGTAGGACGTCGGGCGCTCCTCGGACGGCGCGAGGCTCGTGTCCCGCCGGTGGTACTCCGGCAGCATGCCGGGCTTGATCTCGATGCGGTCCATCGACGTGTCCCACAGCGGCGAGTTGTCCCGGCCGGACTCCCACGGGTGGAAGATGAACGTCAGACCCTCGCGCTCCGGGTCGCGGTGCGCGTAGAAGAAGCGGTGGCTGTGGACGATCTTCGGGACGAGGTGCTTCGCGAACGCGATCAGGTCTTCGTCGTCCGGGTACTTCGCCAGCAGGCTCTCCAGCACGAAGCCGTGGACGGCTGGCTGCGTGATCCCCGACGTCTTCGGCCGATCCGGCGCGCCCGCGTTTACGTGGCTGCCCCAGAAGTCGTGGTTGGGGAAGTAGGTCTCCTCGGTTTCGCTGTGGAAGACGATGTGCGGCACCATCCCGTTGGCCCACTGGCCGGAGAACAGGGACTCGAGTTCTCGGATGGCGTAGTCGAGCCGGAAGTAGCTGTGGCCGAGGCTCGTGAAGCCGGAGTCCCAGTTCCACTGGAACGGATACAGCTTGGCCGTGGGGATGGTGAAGCCGTCTCTCCAGTTCGTGTCGAGGATGCGCTCGGCGTCGCTAGCGAGGTCGTTGACGAGGGGGTCTGCTTCGGTGGTCAGCATAGCGTGGCTCGGTATGGACGGAGGCGCAACGGGACGTGACAGCCCCGTTGCGCCCCCTACGTCTCTGGACGCCCATGTTACGGGACGTGTGTCACGGGGACGAGACCAGCGGTGCGCCCTGCCTGTAGCGCACCGCTGGCACTCGTGCCACCTAGAAGCTAAAGGCTGCCTTGAGAAACACGCGGCGCGGCAGGATCGGGCGCCCGACGAAGAAGTCGCTGAGGCCCAGCTGGGTGTCGCCCTGGCGTGGGGAGCCCTCGGTCACGCCCGCGGCATCGAAGAGGTTAAAGACCGACACGCCGAGGCGCACCGACTCCTGCTCGCCGAGCGGGATCGTGTAGCCCGCGCCCGCCCGCACGATGGTGAAGCCGTCCAACTCGACCGTGTTGGCGTCGTTGGCAAACTTGCTCCCGAGGTAGTTGGCCGAGATGTTCACGTCGAAGCCGCTGTTCTCATACTCCGCGCCGAGCAGGCCCATCACGTTGGGCTGGCGCCGCAGCTCGTTGCCTTCCTGGTCCGGGTTGCCCTCAACCTTCGTGAACTCGTGCGCCTGGAGCGTCAGGTTGCCGTAGAGGTTGAGGCCGTCCACGGGGACGACGCTGACCGACGTCTCGGCCCCGAAGGTGCGGGTGCTCTGGACGCGCACGATCTCGATGATCGCATTCGGGTTGTTGGGGTCGTTTTCGAAGTCGACGCTCCGCCGGTCATCGAGGCTCACGAAAAAGAGCGCGAGGGTCCCAGCGAGGTTGCCCTGCGCGTACTTGACGCCCGTCTCGGCCTGGAGGACGATCTCGGGTTCGTAGCTCTGCGGGACGCCCGGAGTCCCGTCCGGAAAGCCAACCGAGCGCAGCTCAGGGAAGAAGTAGCCCCGCGAGCCGTTCGCGTACACGTTGAGCACCTCGTTCACACGGTAGAGGCCGGCGAGGGCGGCTGCAAATCCATCGGCGGAGACTTCGCCACGCTGGAAGGTGTTGCTCCCGACCCCCGTCTCGCGGGTAATGATGCCCGAAGCCCGCTCCCAGCGCACGCCTACGTCGACGCTGAACGCCTCGCCGTTGTACTCGTTGCCGGCGAAGACCGCGATCTTTCTGCTCTCGTGGCGGCGATTGGCCGTCTGACTACCGGAAATGAACCCGCCCACGATGTCGGTCGTGTCCGCATCCGGGAAGGTGATGCTGACCATCCGCGGTGCGTTGCGGAAGTCGCCGACGAAGTTGGTGATCCAGTTGTTGTCCTCCGCCTTGGTGTTCGAGAGGAAGGTCCCGACGCTGATGTTGTTGTTGCCGATGGTCTTGGTGAGGTACGTCTCGTTGACGAGTTCTTCCATCGGACGCTCGCGGTCGAGGATGCGGTTCTGGAAGAGCAGGTCGCCAGGGGCGAGTTGACTGCCGTCATCTGCGTAGGTGAAGACGCCGTTGGCCGGATATCCTCGGCTGGCGAGGTAGGTCTCCTGCGACTCGGGGACGTTGTTGACGCCGTCGCCGTCGAGGAAGAGGTTGAAGAAGTGGTCGTAGCTCGCAACCTTGGCCTTCGAGGAGAGCCGCCAGTCATCGCCGAACGTGTGGTCGAGCGCGACCATGAGGTAGCCGCCGCGCGTGCTGACGCCGTCCGCAATCGGCGACTCGAAGCGGCCGAAAGGCGTGTCGAACGAGAAGTCGGTAGCCTGGCTCGTCAGGGTCGTGAAGACGGTCTCGCCGTCGTTGCCGACGGGGCGTTCGCGCTGCCCGTCGTCGTTGGCGAGCGGGTAGGGCAGGTAGAACTGGACGTTGCCGTCGATGACCTGGCCGTAGATCGTCACGAAGCTGTTGGCGTCGTTGAAGAGCGTGCGCACGTTGGCCCGGAGCTGGTAGCCGCGCGTCGGCATGCCGGTGTCGAGGGGGCCGTCGTCGTAGCGGTAGAAGCCGGAGACGGCGTAGGAGACGTTCTCGCTCAGCGGCCCGGCCGTGAGGAAATCGGTCTTGATGCGCCCGTCGGGCGTGCCCTCGAACTGGATCTTGTTCTCCTGCTGGAAGGACCCCGTGACGCTCGTGTAGTTGATGATGCCGGCCACGCTGCCCGCGCCGAAGAGCGTCGAGGAGCCACCGCGCACGAACTCGAGGTTGCGGATGCCGATGTCGTTGCGGAAGTAGACGTCGTGCGCCGACGAGTTCAGACCGAAGGTGCTCAGCACGGGCAGGCCGTCGACCTGCAGCGGCGTGAACTGGTACTGCCCGCCCGACGGCATGCCGCGCACGAACACGTTGGAGGCGACCTCACCGCCACCGCCTTCCGCGGTGATGCCCGGGATGGTGCGGAGGATGTCGGCCTGCGAGCTGCTGCTCAGGCGTTCCAGGCCCTCGGCGTTGACCAAGGTCACGGACATCGGCGAGTCTTCCTGCGTGCGCCCCAGGAAGGAACCGGTCACCACGAGTTCGCCCGCCATCAGGTTGTCGATGCTGAGCCTCACGTCTTGCGTGTAGCTCTCGCCGTCGGCGACCTCGATGCTCAACTCAAACGTCGCGAAGCCGATGTAGGAGTAGATGATCGTCTGCGCCCCAGCGGGGACCTCCAGGCTGTACGCGCCGTCGAGGTTGGTCGTTGTGCCGACGAGCGTGCCCCGGACGAGGATGTTGACGCCGGTGAGCACCTCGCCGTCGTCGCTCGTGACGGTGCCGGAGAGCGTGCCCTGGGCGCTGGCGGCGCTCGGGAGCAAGCCGAGGCACAGCGCGCACAAGAGCACGAGGCGTGAATGCAGGGGGGTTGGGGTGGGTGTCCGTTGCATGGGGGATCCCTCTCGGAGATAGCCAATGGGAAGAGTGGACTCCATGATAGAAGCGCTTTTTTGGTCGATTTCAATATGGAACTGCCAACTATTGACACTATTCTATCAATCCTGTGTCACGCTAAGCCAGTTGGGTGCATGACATGCGGAGCCTCACGCTTGCGCGCCGGGGTCGTAGGTTGCGCACACCCGCGTCGCCTGCACCTAGTCTGGCTACCCACTCCCCATGGTGTCATGCTGAACTCGGTTCAGCATCTCGGCAGTGCTGGGAACCACTGCTTTCGTCAGGGATCCTGAATCAAGTTCAGGATGACAAAAAACCAAGGGTTCGAGCGGATTTGGACCACGCCTCCCCTACGCTCCGCCTCCCCTACGCTCCGCCGCCGTGAAGCCTGAATTCGAGAAAATCGTCGAGTCGCCCGAGCACTCGTTTCTGGTCAAGGTGGTCAACCGGCCGAGCCGGCCGAGCCTGAGCCACGCGTGGCACTTCCACCCGGAGATCGAGGTGTGCTACACCCGCAAGAGCCACGGTCGGCGGTTCGTCGGCAACCAGATCTCGGACTACGCGGAGCACGACCTCGTCATGCTCGGGTCGAACCTGCCCCACGGCTTCACGACCGACGTGCCGTCGAGTCAGATCGTGCTCCAGATGACCGACGACTTCATGGGGCGCGACTTCCTGGACAAGCCCGAACTGCACGCGATCAAGCAGCTCTTTGCGCGCTCCAAGCGCGGCCTCGTCTTCGACGGCGCGACCAAGGACCGCGTCTGTGCGATGCTGACCGTGCTCCTGCGCGAGGAAGGCATCCCACAGCTCCTAAACCTCCTGGAGTTGCTCTACGTCCTCGCCGACACGGATGAGGTCACCGAGCTGTGCTCGAAGGAATATGCCATGGACCTGACCGCGTCGCACCTTGGCCGGATCCGCATCGTGTACGACCACGTGATGCGCCACTACAAGGAGGAGATCCATATCGAAGCGATCGCCAACAAGGTCAACCTGTCCGAGGCGGCGTTTTACAAGTTCATCAAGCGCACGACGAAGAAGACCTACACCCAAATCATTAACGAATTCAGGATCTACCACGCCGGGCGCATGCTGATGGCCACCGACAAGCCCATCTCGCAAATCGGCTACGAGAGCGGTTACAACAACATTTCCTATTTCAACCGCAAGTTCAAGGCAATCATGCACAAGACGCCGCGCGACTTCCGGGCGCAGTACGTCGGGCGTGCGTCGTGAGCCGCCGCGACGCCCTGACCTGGGTGCTGGAAGCCGAGGTCTTCCCCGCGTCGCACGCCGCGATGCGCGACGCTGTCGTTGCGCGGGGGCATGAGGTGGTCCTGTGGACCGACGAGTGGGTCTGGGGCGCCCGCTGGCCCCGCCTCGATGGCCCCGTCGTGTTCCACGGGAGCCTCGGCAACGCCGAC
The DNA here is from genome assembly GCA_039027055.1 of Bacteroidota bacterium. Classification (GTDB taxonomy): domain Bacteria; phylum Bacteroidota; class Rhodothermia; order Rhodothermales; family Rubricoccaceae; genus JBCBEX01. The sequence continues at coordinate 11,116 of JBCCLD010000009.1, read as the reverse complement.
TTCGTGGCACGGTCGAGCCTGTGGCGGCCCGGCGCGTTCTGCAACACCGAGGCGTTTCGCTGCACAGCGTGGTACCCCGCCGCGCAGCCCTGGCTGCTGCACGAGACGTGGGTCTCGACGACGGTCGCGGCGTTCGTCGCCAGCCCCGCCGCTGTCTTCGATGCGCTGGACGCCGATGCCGCCGTGTTTGTGCGCCCCGACAGCCCGCTCAAACCGTTCAGCGGCCGGGCCCTCCGCCGCGATGCCGTGAGCCTCGACGCCCTCGACCATGGGTTCTACTACGACGACGACGCGCTCCCGATCATCGTCGCACCGATCCGCAACGTTGAACGGGAGTGGCGCTACGTGGTCGTCGACGGCCACGTCGTCGCCGGGTCCGCCTACGCTGCCGACGGCCGCACTGCCTTGCCCGACGACCCAAACGGAGCGCCGTGGGCGTTCGCTGCGAAGGTTGCCAAAGCGCTGCCTCTCCCCGACCCCGTCACCGTCCTCGATGTCTGCGCGTGCGACGGCCGGCTCCGCCTGCTGGAGCTGAACCCGTTCAGCGGAGCCGACCTCTACGCCTGCGACCGTACCGGTGTGGTGCGTGCCGTGTCAGCGGTTGTCGCACGGAGCGCGTAGCCTACCCACATTGGGTGTCAGGATGAGCCACTCCCTCACAGCAGCATCCCGCCGGAGACTTCGATCCGCTGGCCGGTCACCCAGCCGTTGGCGTCGTCCAGGAGCGACGCGATCATCGGCCCGATGTCGTCGGGCAGGCCAACGCGGCCCAGCGCGGTCATGCCTGCGACGAACTGGTTGACCTGCTCGTTGTCGCGGACGGCCCCACCGCCGAAGTCGGTCTCGATGGCCCCCGGCGCGACGGTGTTGACGGTGATCCCGCGCTCGGCCAGCTCCTTGGCCTGGTAGCGCGTCAGCACCTCGATGGCGCCCTTCATCGACGCGTACGCCGCGTAGCCGGGGAGCGCGAACCGGGCCAGGCCCGACGACAGGTTTACGATGCGCCCGCCGTCGGCCATCTGCGGGAGGAGCGCCTGCGTGAGGAGGAACGGACCCTTGACGTGAATGCGATACATGGTGTCCAGCGCGTCCTCCGTCGTCTCAGCGAACGAGGCGTGGTGGCCCGTCCCGGCGTTGTTGACGAGGTAGTGGAGCTGCGTGGCGCCCAGGTCCGACAGGACACCGCGGAGGCGAGCGGCGAAGGCCGCGAAGGACGACGCGTCGCTCACGTCGAGGCGAAGGGCGGCGGCCTCGGCCCCAGCAGCGCGGGTGGCCTCGACGACCTCCGTGGCGGCGGCCTCGTTGCTGTGGTAGGTGAAGACGGACCGGACGCCGCGTGCGGCGAGGGCCTCGACGGTGTTGCGGCCGAGGCCGCGGCTGCCGCCCGTGACGAGGGCGATGGGAGAAGCAGAGGCGGTAGACATAGGTCGGGGGGCAGAGTGGTGCTCGGGGACTGCGAGGGCATGCGCTTGCATGGTTCTCCAAGAGACGACGTTTGACTCCCGGATGAAATACCGGATCGTGGACCTATCTTGCCTATTCCTGCTCCCAGCTATGCCTCGCTCGCCGATGACCGCCCTGACCGCCGCCGTGGACCGCGCCTTCGAGGCACACGCCGCCGCAAGCCCGTACGCCACGCCGCTCGACGGCGTCCTCTTGCTCCGCGACACGACCCCGGGGACGATGACGCACCTCGTCCTGAAGCCGACGCTGTGCGTCGTGGTGCAGGGGGCGAAGGAGACGACGATGGGCGACACGACGCACCGCTACGAGGCCGGCCAGGCGCTCCTCGTGACCGTCGACGTCCCGGCCGTGAGCGTCATCACCGAGGCGCAGCCGGACGCGCCCTACCTCAGCGTGATCGTGGAGCTCCACCCCGGCGTCATGGCCGACGTGTTCGAAGGCCTCGCGGCCCGGCCCTCCATCGGCGGCGCCGTCGGCCCCGGCGCGTTCGTAGTGGACCTCGACGATGCCCTCGCGGACTGCGTACTGCGCACGGTGCGCCTGCTCGACACGCCGGACGCGATCCCGCTGCTCTATCCAGCGCTCCAGCGCGAGATCGGCTACCGCCTCCTGACAGGTCCCCACGGGGCCACCATCGCCGCGGCGACCGTGTCGAATGCGCGCAACGTGGACATCGCGCGGGCGGTCCGGGCGCTGCTCGCCCGCTACGCCGAGCCGATCCGCGTGGGTGAGCTCGCCGAGATCGCGCACCTGAGCCTGTCTGCGTTCCACCGCCAGTTCAAGGCGCTCACCTCGATGTCGCCGATCCAGTACCAGAAGCAGGTCCGGCTGATGGAGGCCCGTCGGCTGATGCTCGCCGACGGCATCAAGGCCGAGTCGGCGGCGTACGCGGTGGGCTACGAGAGCGCGTCGCAGTTCAGCCGGGAGTACGCCCGCGCGTTCGGCGCCCCGCCCCGCCGCGATGTCCGCGCGCTCCGCGCCGCAGCGTCCTAAGACCGCGCGTACGCGTTCGGAGAGAACGGCCCCGCTCGCTCGGGTGGAGATCGTCGCCTCGCCTCGCTCGCGAGGCCTCCGCGCTGGCCAAAGCGCGCAGGCGGTGTGCGCTGGCGCACAGTTGAACGAGGCGATTCGAGCGAAATAGGAGGTTTTGGCACGCATCAGAGGCTTGGTGTGCCGGTTGCGATGGCGGGGCGTGAGTCCCAGCAACCCATTGCAGCCCCAACCATGATTCAACTTCGCGGCATCGAGCGCTACTACTCGTCCGGCTTCGTCAAGACCTACGTCCTCCGCCACGTCGACCTCGACATCGCCGAGGGCGAGTTCGTCACCATCATGGGGCCGTCCGGCTCCGGCAAGTCGACGCTCCTCTACATCCTCGGCATGCTCGACGGCACCACCAGCGGCACCTACGAGTTCATGGGCGAGCGCGTCGACAAGATGAGCGAGCGCAAGCGCACCGACCTCCACAAGCGCCACATCGGCTTCGTCTTCCAGAACTACCAGCTCATCGACGAGCTCACGGTCTACGAAAACATCGAGACGCCGCTGCTCTACCAGGGCGTCAAGGGCGGCGAGCGCAAGGCGCGCGTGGCCGCGATGCTCGACAAGTTCGGCATCGTCGCCAAGCAGAAGCTCTTCCCGCACCAGCTCTCGGGCGGCCAGCAGCAGCTCGTCGGCATCGCGCGCGCCGTGGTGGCCCGCCCCTCGCTCATCCTCGCCGACGAGCCCACGGGCAACCTCAACTCGGCCCAGGGCGAGCAGATCATGGAGACGTTCGCCAAGCTCAATGAGGAGGGCACGACGATCATCCAGGTGACCCACTCCGAGCGCAACGCGGAGTACGGCAACCGCACCATCCACCTCCTCGACGGCAAGGTCGTCCCCGAGACGCAAGCGCAGCTATAGGGGTCGCAGGTCGAAGGTCGCAGGCCTTTGTCCTGCGCCCGACCTGCGCCCTTCGACCTACGACCCTCATGATCCAGAACTACCTCACGATTGCGCTGCGGACGCTCCGGCGGCGGCGCGGGTATGCCTTCATCAACATCGCCGGGCTGGCGGTGGGGATGGCGTGCTGCGTGCTCATCCTGCTCTTCGTCCGCGACGAGCTGAGCTACGACCGCCACATCCCCGACGCCGAGCGCGTGGTGCGCCTGCAGACCGCCTGGGGCGGCTTCTCGCTCCCGTCGACGAACCTGCCGATGCTGCGCGCGGTCGAGGACGCCTACCCCGACCTCCTCGTCGCGCCGCTCCTCAACTGGGGCGGGCGGGTAGGCTATGAGCCCGCCGGCGGCGCGCCCGTGCAGTTTCAGGAAGACGACCTCTTCCTGGTCGAGCCGTCGTTCTTTGAGCTGTTTGGCTTCGAGATGGTCGAGGGCACGGCCGACGTGCTCGACGAGCCCAACCAGGTGATCCTGAGCGAGAGCGCAGCCACCCGCTATTTCGGCGACGCCGCTCTGGCGAATCGAGAGGTGTTGGGCCAGACCGTGCGGCTCTACAACCAGATCGACGCGACCGTGGCCGGCATCGCCGCCGACACGCCCGCGCAGACGCACTTCAACGCCGAGGTCATCGCCTCGTGGTCCACGCTCCAGGCGGCGACCCAGTGGGAGGACAACGCGTCGACCAACAACAACGGGGTCTACACCTACCTCCGGCTGCCCGAGGGCACGTCGCCTGCGGACTTCGACGCGGAACTCGCCACGCTGATCGAGGCGCGCTTCCCCGGCGACGACTGGAACGGATCGACGCTGACGGCGCAGCCCCTCCTGGACATCCACCTCCACTCGACGCACGACATGGAGTTGGGGGCCAACAGCGACGCCGCCTACGTGACGCTCTTCCTCGTGATCGCGGGCTTCATCCTCCTCGTGGCCTGCGTCAACTTCATGAACCTCGCCACGGCGCGCAGTGCCGACCGGGCACGCGAGGTCGGCGTGCGCAAGGCCATCGGCGCGCGGCGCGGCCAGCTGATGGGGCAATTTCTCGCCGAGTCGGTGGTGCTCACCATCGTGGCGCTCGTGATCGCGGTGACGATCGTGGCGGCGGTGCTGCCTACGTTCGAGGTGTTTGCCGGGCGTCCGATCGACGTGAGCCTGCTCGATCTCCCGGTAGTCGGCGGCATCCTCGGCATCGCGCTCGTGACCGGCGTGCTGGCGGGGAGCTACCCGGCGGTGTTCCTCGCGCGCTTCCGCCCAGCCCAGGTGCTGCGCGGCTCGTTCCGGTCGAGCACGCAGGGGGCGACGCTGCGCAAGGGCCTCGTCGTCTTCCAGTTCGTCGTGTCGGCGGGGCTCATCCTCGCCACGCTCGTCGTCTACAACCAGCTCCAGTTCCTCCAGTCGACGAGCCTCGGCTTCGACCAGGAGCGCGTGGTCGTCGTCCCCGCGGGAACGCCTGGCGAGCTTCAACTGACCGCGTTCATCGACGCCCTTGCAAGCCAGCCCGGCGTGGCGCACGCCGCCGCGTCGTCGGAGCCGTTCCCGAGCGAACTCCTCGACGGCACCGGGACCTTTTTTGAGGTACCCGACCCCGACGCCGTCGACCGCTGGGTGCCTACGCGCACGATCTCGGTCGGCCACGGCTTCTTCGAGACGGTGGGTGTGGAGATGGCCCACGGGCGGGGGTTCGACCGGGCGCGCCCGGCGGACTCGTCGGGGTTCGTGCTCAACGAGACGGCCGCGCAGCAACTCGTGGAGCTTTCCGAGGGGCGCGCGTCCACGATGGCGGACCTCATCGGCATGCGCATCGGCAGCCAGGGTGTCGGGCCGCTCTTGGGCATCGTCAAAGACTTCAACATGTCCACGCTGCACGAGGCCATCGAACCGATGGCGTTCTACGTCGACCCGAGCGACTACAGCCACGTGATCGTGCGCCTGGAGGCAGGCGACCCGGCCCCGGCGCTCGCGTCGCTGCGGGCGACGTGGCCGCAGTTTTTCCCCGAGCACCTCCTAGAGGTGGCGTTCGCCGACCAGGGCTTCGTGGCCCAGTATGCCGCCGAGGCACGGCTGGGGCGGCTGTTCCTCGCCTTCGCGCTGCTGGCGGTCGCCGTGGCGTGCCTGGGCCTCTTCGGGCTCGCGAGCTTCACCGCCGAGCAGCGGCGCAAGGAGATCGGCGTCCGCAAGGTGCTCGGCGCACGTGTGCTGGGCCTCGTGGCGCTGCTCTCACGCGAGACCGCCGTGCTCGTGGCCGTCGGCTTCGGGCTCGCCGTCCCGCTGGCGTGGCTGGGGATGAGCCGCTGGCTCGACGGCTTCGCCTACCGCGTCGAGATCGGCCCGGGCACGGTCGCGGTCGCCGGCCTCCTCGCCGTCACCGTCGCCCTCGCCACCGTGAGCGTGCAGGCGCTGCGCGCGGCCACCGCCAACCCCGTCGACTCGCTTCGATCAGAATGAGGCCGAGGGTTCAAGGTCGTGCGTCGAGGGTCTTCGTGCCCGTCACGGCCGAAGACCCATGACTCTTCACATACGACCCAAGATGACCAAGAATCACCTCCTCGTGGCGCTCCGCCGCCTCCGCCGCCGGCCAGGTACGACCGCCCTGCATGTGGGCGGCCTCGCTGTAGGGCTGCTCTGCTGCCTGCTCGCGCTCCTCTACGTCCAGGACGAGCGGGCCTTCGACCGCCACCACGAGCACGCCGAGCGGATCGTGCAGCTCGCGGCGTCGCGGCAGATCGGGGACATGAACATCAACATGATGAGCATGGACGAGGACGTGGTGGCTGCGTTGCGGTCCGAGGTGCCCACCGCCGAGGCTGTGACGGTGCTCGACGACGGCGCGGGCATCGCGCGCCGCCCTGGGGGCGAAGGCCTCCGCGTGGACGCGCTCGCGTATGCCGACAGCGCGTTCTTCGACGTGTTCACGGTCCCGCTCGTCCGGGGCGATGTGGCCACCGCCTTCCGTGCCCCCAACGAAGTCATCCTCTCCGAGTCGATGGCCGCCCTGCTCTTCGGCGAGGCCGATCCGATGGGCGAGCCGCTCGAAGTGCTGCGCACGGGATTCCGCATCGACGACGACACCCCGCTCGCGCTCACAGTGGTCGGCGTGACGGCGGACCCACCCGCGACCTCGACGCTCGAGTACGAGTTGCTCATCTCTGGACTCACCCCCGTGACCTACCGCAGCGGCGGCTCCGGGGCGCAGCTCGCCGACGGCGGCCCCACCTTCGTACGCATGCGTGCGGAGGCCGACACGGCCGCCCTGCGCGCGAGCGTCGCGGCTTTGCTCGACACCGACACGGGCGGCTTCGGCACCTTCGCCGGGGCGCGGACGATCCCGCTCCTCGACCTGCACCTGGAGGGCCGAGCCGGCGGCGTCCGCTTCGTGGTGCTCTTCGCGACCATCGCGGCGCTGGTGCTGCTGCTGGCGTGCATCAACTACGCCAACCTCGCCACAGCGCTCTCGCTGCGGCGCGCGACCGAAGTGGGCGTCCGCAAGGTGCTCGGGGCGGGACAGCGCCAGCTCACAGGGCAGTTCTTCGCCGAGGCGCTGCTGCTGGCTGGCGCCGCGGCGCTTGTCGCGCTAGCCTCCCTCTCGGTAGTACTGCCTAGCTTCAACGCCTTCCTCGGCAAGGCGATCGGCCTGGGTGCGTTCCAGCCCTGGCTGCTCGCCACCTTCGCCGCCGTCGTGCTCGGCGCGGGCCTGCTCGCGGGGGCCTACCCAGCGCTGACGCTCGCGCGCTTCCGTCCGGCGGCGGTGCTCAAGGGCGACCAGGTGCGCGGGCGCGGCGGGCGGCGCATCCGCCAGGGCCTCGTGGTGGTGCAGTTCGCCACGACGGCCGTGTTGCTCGGCGGGGCGGCCGTCGTCGCGGAGCAGCTCCGCTACGCCCAGACGCGCAACCTCGGCTTCGCGGGCGACCAGACGGTGCTCTTCGACCTCAACGCCCTCGGCCTCGCCGCCGAGCGGGAGGCGCTGCGCGTCCAACTCGACGCGCTCACAGCCACGACGGCTACCAGCCTCACCTCGGGCGTGCCCGGCCTCGTCAACACCATCACGATGTTTGCGCCCACGGGGCAGGAATTCGGTTCGCCGGACGACATCCAGACCTGGATGATCGAGACCGATGAAAGCCTGGCCGACGCGCTCGGGCTCCACCTCGTCGCCGGGCGCTGGCTACGGCCCGACGAGGCGGACAACTCGGTCATCCTCAACGAGACGGCTGCGCGCGACCTCGGCCTGATGACGGACGACCCCGCCGCCGCCCTCGGCCAGACCGCCAACGGGCGCGAGCCCAGCACGGTCGTGGGGGTGCTATCGGACTTCCACTTCGCAGACCTACGCGACGACATCGGTCCCCTGGCCGTCTTCGGCGAGGACGAGGTGGGCTACTACAACCTGCTCGCGGTGCGGCTCGCCTCCGACGACCTGCGCGGCAACCTCGACGCGCTTGAGACGGCGTGGGCCGAGGCGGCACCGGGTATCCCATTCGCGCCGCAGTTCCTCGACGACCGCTTCGCGGAGCAGCTCACCGAAGACCGCACGCTGGCCGGGCTCGTCGGCGGCGTGGCAGTGGTCGCGGTGCTGCTCGCGCTCTTCGGGCTGCTCGGCCTGAGCGCCTACGCGGCCGAGCAGCGCACCAAGGAGATCGGCGTCCGCAAGGTGCTCGGCGCGCGCGTCGGCCACCTCGTCGGCCTGCTCGCGAAAGACTTCGTCGCGCTGGTGGGCGTCGCGCTCGTGGTGGCCGTGCCCGTGGTGGTGCTCCTTGCGCAGCGCTGGCTCGAAGACTTCGCCTACCCCGCGCCGATCCGTCCCGAGGTCTTCGTCGGCCTCGCCGTCGGGATGCTGTTCATCGCTGCTGCGACGGTGAGTGTCCACGCCTTCCGCGCTGCCACCGCCGACCCCGTCCGCACGCTGCGCCACGAATGAGGGTCGTGGGTCCGGGGTCGTGGGTCCGCCCAAGAAGGCCCCTCGACGCACGATCCTCGACGCACGATCCAAGACGAACGACCCAAGCCCCTCGACGCATGACCCAAGACCCATGACCCTCAAACCCATGCGCCTTCTCCTTCTCCTCTCGCTCCTCCTCGCCTCGCCTGTGTTCGCTCAGGACATGGCGGACCGCGCCGACTTCGACGGCGTCCGGGCGGCACTCGACCTCTACCTCCAAGGCCACGCCACCGGGAACGGCGACTTCATGCGCGAGGCCTTCCACGAGGACGCCAAGCTCTTCTGGGTCGTCGACGGCGAGGTGCGGCAGCGCACGGCGACCGAGTTCGCGTCCTTTTTCGGCGGTGAGCCCGCACCCGACGAAGCCGAGCGCGAGCGCCGCATCGTGAGCATCGAGGTCACCGGCGACGCGGCCATTGGCGTGATCGAGCTTGACTACCCGACCGTGAAGTTCGTCGACTACATGTCGCTCCTCCGCGTCGGCGACCGCTGGCTGATCGTCAACAAGTCGTTCCAGCGCATCGCGAAGTAGCGCCCGCGCTAACCGTGCGTGTCGGCCGCCGGGCACGCCTGCCTCTCCCTACAGCACCTCTCCCCCGCCCTTCTTGCCCCCTGCCCTTCTTCTTGAGCCATGCTAAAGAACCTCCTCACCGTCGCCCTCCGTGCGTTTGCGAAAGAGCGCGTCACCTCGCTGCTCAACGTCGGCGGGCTCGCGCTCGGGCTGGCGTGCGTGTTCCTGATCCTGCTCTTCGTGCGCCACGAGCAGAGCTACGACCGCTTCCACGACCAGGCCGAGCAGATCTACCGCGTGGCGGAGTTCTACGAGGAGGACGGCGTGGTGCAGGAGCGCTCGGCGGCCGTGCCGTGGCCCGTCGGGCCGACGATGCAGGCGGACATCCCCGGCGTGACGGCGGTGCGGTTCTACCAGACGTGGCAGAAGACGCCGCTCTTGGCCCACGAGCCGGACGCACCCGGGCAGGCGCCGCGTCGGTTCTACGAGGAGCAGCTCTTCTTCACCGACCCGTCGGTCTTCGAGGTCTTCGACGGCCTCGACCTCGTCCAGGGCGATGCGGCGCTTGCGCTCGCCGAGCCGCAAACCATCGTGCTCACCGAGACGACCGCGCGGAAGTACTTCGACGACGCCGACCCCATCGGGCGCACGCTCGTCTTCGAGGACACGCTCGCGTTCACCGTCACCGGCATCCTCGCCGACTTGCCCGCGAACGCCCACTTCCAGGTCGGCGCGCTCGCCTCGATCCAGAACACCGGGGCGATCTTCGCCGCGACGGGCAACGACCTCAGCTTCGAGGGCTGGTACTGGAACCCCGTCCACAACTACGTCCGCCTGGACGAGGGCGTGGGCGCTGCTGAGATCGAGCGCGATGTGCTGCCGGGCTTCGTGGCACAATACTTCCCCGAGGTGATCGTGGACGGCCTTACGCTGAGCCTGCAGCCGCTCACCGACATCCGGCTGCGCGAAGACCCTCGCTATGCCGAATTGTATCAGGAGATCGGTCCTGTTGGCAGCACGGAGACGGTGCGGCTCTTCGGGTGGATCGCGGTCTTCGTGCTGCTGCTCGCGGTGGTGAACTACACCAACCTCGCCACGGCCCGCTCGATGCTGCGCGCGAAGGAAGTCGGCGTGCGGCGAACCCTCGGCGCGGGGCGACGGGCGCTCGTGGGCCAGTTCCTCGCCGAGGCGCTCGTGGCGAGCCTCGCTGCCGGCGTGCTCGGCCTCGTACTGGCGACGCTAGCGCGGCCTGGCTTCGAGCAGATCGTGGGGGCCCCGGTGCCACAGGCGGGGCTGCTCGACCCCGTGTTCCTCGCGTTCGGGGCGCTGCTGGTCGTGGGGACCGGGTTGCTGGCGGGACTCTACCCGGCGTTCGTGCTCAGCAGCTTCCGCCCCGCCGACGTGCTGATGGGCAAGGGCAGCCGAGGCACCGGCGGCGCGGCGTGGCTGCGGCGCGGCCTGGTCGTCGGGCAGTTCGCGGTCACCATCGCGCTCCTCGCGGGGGCCGCCGTGGTGGTGCAGCAGCTACGCTTCCTCCAGACGAAGGACCTCGGCTTCGAGCAGGAGCAGATCGTCATGATCCCCATGCGCGGGACAACGGTGAAGGACGACTGGGGGCGCTTCAAGGACGCGCTCACCGAGGTGCCCGGCGTGGTGAGTGCCTCGGCCGTGTCCGACGTGATCGGGGCCGACGCGCCGCTTCGCAACTTCGGCACCCGCGACGAGGCCAGCAGCGCCGGGAGCGGGGGCAGCGGCATCGTTCAGGTGCCGGGCCTCTTCGTCGATGCCGACTTCGCCGAGACGTTCGACGTCGCCATCGTCGAGGGCCGCGACCTCGGCACCCGCGAGGAAGGCTTCGCCGACGAGGAGCGGCCCGACCAGGACGCGCTGCTCATCAACGAGACGCTCGCGCGCGACCTCGGCATGCTCGGGACGCTCGACGACGGGCGCACCATCGGTGGTGACGCCGTCGTGGGGGTGATGGCCGACTTCCAGATGGAGGGCCTCCGCCGGGCGCAGCGCCCGCTCGTGGTGATGGTCTCGCCGTGGTGGTATGCCTTCGCCGCCGTCCGCCTCGCGCCGGGCGACGCCCGCCCCACCCTCGCCGCCATCGAGGCGCTCTGGCAGCGCTACGAGCCCGTGCGCCCGATGAGCTACACCTTCCTCGACGACAACCTCGACGCGCTCTACCAGACGGAAGCCCGTCTTGCCACCGCTGTCGGCGCGTTTGCGGCACTCGCGCTCGTGGTGGCGTGTCTCGGGCTG